>NZ_JBSGZV010000074.1:0-15472 GCF_053611185.1 Streptomyces sp. NPDC054834
GCTGGCCAACCCGCCAGGACTCGCCGACGATTTCACCGCCTGGGTCCGCACCGGCTGAGGCATTCGGGCAGTTCCAATACCCGACGTCACCATTACACCTCGATGTCGAGGATCATCGTCGGGTGCTCCTCTCGGCCGGGATCATCAAGGACGGGGCATCGGCCCGGTGAACACGCCCCAATCGCGCCGAGGCTCCGCGGGGCTGCTGGCGAAGTTGATGGAGACGGTGCGCCCGGAGTTCCGGGCCGAGGTGTTCTGTCCGCCACGTGACAGCCCGGTGTTCTTCCCTGGTGAGTGCCGCATCGCTTCGTGCCCGACGACGCTGACCATGGGTTCGCTGAAGCTGTGTCGCACCCACCATCACCGCTGGGTGGCCGCAGGACGTCCGGCCGACCTGGACAGCTGGGCCGCGGACGAGGACGCGCGACTGCGTCGCCGCCAGGAGGTGGCGGCCTGCCTGGTCTGCGGGTGCAACCGGGCCAGGGCCGCCCACGGCCTGTGTCACCGGCATGCCTCGCGATGGACCCACGCCCGTCGACCACCGCTTGAGGACTGGCTGGGACGCACCCTCTATCACCCGCCGGGCAGGCCGTGGGCCGCCGAGCGGACCTGCGAGTTTCCCGGCTGCCTACGCTGGACCGACAGCACCGATGCGCCGCTGTGTCACACGCACCACACCCGCTGGCGCAAGCACGGCCGCCCTGAACTCACGAGCTGGTACGACGACCTCGCCCACCGCGGCGACCCGAAGATCCGCCTGAGCCAGCTCGACCCCGCACTGCGTCTGGAGTTCCAGTTCGGCCTGCAACACCGGCTCGACGAGGGGCTGCGCTTCACCCCCGCCCGCGAGGTCCGCCGCGCGGTCACCTGGGCCTGTCAGGCGCCGGTCACCAGCCTCCTGGACTGGGACGAGACCAGCTGGCGCGACCACGTCGCACCGCTGGGGTCCGACCGACGGCGCCACGGCTACAACGTGGTCGCCTTCCGCTTCATTGCGGACACCCGCTTCGCCCTGGAGCACCTGCTCATCGCCGATGACCCATGGGCCGACCAGTATCCGCGGGACACCTGGGACCTGCGCCACTTCGCCCTGACCGAAGGAGAGACGCGCTACCTGCGCTTCGGCGGCATAGCCCAGCCCTGGCTGCGCGAGCTGGTCAAACGATGGTGCCGCTGGCGCATCAGCACGAACATCAGCGTCAACACCATCGCGCAGAACCTGCGCTCCCTGACCCATCTCTCCCGGCACCTGCCGCAGACCGCCGAGCCCGCCGACCTGACCCGCGCCTGGATCGAGACGTGGATCGCCGCCCTGGCCATCGACTACCCGGACGTGTTCACCCGCCGGGCCGCGGTCAACTCGCTGGGCCGGTTCCTCGCCGACGCCCGCGCCCACGACTGGCAGCCCGACCTGCCCCGCGACGCCGTCGTCTACAACGACGCCCCGCCTCCGCCGCCGGCCAAACCCCGCTGGATCCCAGAACACCTGATGCGGCAGATGGAGAACCCCGCCAACCTGGCCTTGATCGCCACCGACGATCTCCGCCTCATGGTCCCGCTGCTGATCTCCTGCGGCCTGCGCATGAAGGACGCCCGGCGACTGCGATTCGACTGCGTCACCCATGACGACACCGGCGCCCCCTACCTGACCTGGGTCAACCACAAGATCCACGGACGCATCGCATTCTTCCCGATCAGCCAGGCCCTCGCCGACGAGATCGCCGCACAGCAAAAGCGTGTCCAGGCCCGCTTCCCGTCCGGGAGCCGCTTCCTGTTCCCCGGTTGGCAGGCCAACCTCAACGGCAGCAAGCCCGTCTCGGACAGCTGGTGCCGCGATCAGATGGAGAGCTGGCTGGAGCGCATCCGTCTCATCGACGAGCACGGCCGCCCCGCCAGGGTGACCTTCCACCAGTTCCGCCACACGCTGGGCACCCGGCTCATCAACGCCAACGTCCCGCAGCACATCGTCCAGCAACTGCTCGATCACATGTCGCCGCAGATGACGGCCATCTACGCCCGGCTGCACCAGAAGACCCTGCGCGAGCACTGGGAGAAGTCCCTCAAGGTCAACGCCGAAGGAGAACCTGTCGCTCTGCCTGCTGACCACCCGCTCGCCGATGCCACATGGATGCGGCTGTCCCTGGTCCGGGCCAAGGTCAGTCTCCCCAACGGCTACTGCGGAGCCCCTATCCAGACCGACTGCGAGTACGCCAACCCGTGTCTGGACTGCCGTTTCTTCATCACCACCGGCGACTTCCTCGACCAGCACCGACGCCAGAGGGACGAGACCCGCAAGCTCATCGACGACGCCGAGAAGGCCGGGCTGTCGCGCATCGTCGAGAAGAACACCCGCACGCTCGGCAAGCTCGACACCATCATCGACGCCCTGGAACAGGCCGGCCCGCAGCAGATCGTGGCCGGTGGGAAGGTGACCGATCTCGATGCCACCGGCTGACAACTCCCGCTTCCTCGTCGAAGCGTCGAAGGCGCGCAGCAGGCAGGCACGCGAGCGAGCCGAAGAAGCCATCAAGGCCGCAGCCCGCCGCGGCGAACGGCCCACGGTCGTCGGCATCGCGAACGCGGCCGGTGTCTCCCGGTCCTGGCTATACACGCAGACCGACCTCATCGCCGCGATCAACCAGCTCCAACAGCGGGCCCCGGCTCCGCATCGCAGTCCTCGGCATGCGGCCAGCGACGCCTCCCTGCAACGCAGGCTGGAGACCGCGCTCGAACGCAACCGGCAACTTCGCGACCAGGTCGCCGACCTCACCCGGAAACTAGAGACAGCCCACGGCGAGATCCGCCGTCTCCGCACCCTGACCGCCGCGCCATCGGCTGGAGCTGCTGAGCGCCGCTGACTCTCGCGCCGCGCTGGCTGGGATACTCCGCTGACCGGTACTGCTCGGGGACGTCTACGGAGGCTCCGGCCCCGCGGATAGGGTCACTGGCATGATTATTTGGCTGAACGGGACCTTCGGCGTCGGCAAGACGACGACCTCGAAGCAACTTGCCGGGCTTCTTCCAGACGCAAGGGTCTTCGACTCCGAGACCGTCGGCTACATGCTGCGACACATCCTCAACTCGATTCCCGTCAGGGACTTCCAGGACTGGCCGCCATGGCGTGGTCTGGTCGTGGAGACCGCGTCGCAGGTCCTCGATTTCGTCGGTGGAGTGCTCGTCATCCCTCAATCGGTGCTGGTCGAGCAGTACTGGGGAGAGATCCACTCCGGGTTGGCGAAGGCTGGCATTCCGGTGCGGCACTTCGTGCTGCACACCGATCCGGATACGCTGGCCCAACGCATCGAGAGTGACACGGTCGAAACCGGTGCTCGGCAATGGCGCCTGGACCACATCCCCCGCTACCAGGCCGCCCTTCCCTGGCTGCGGCGAGAAGCCGAAATCATCGACACCACTCACCTCTCGCCCACCCAAGTTGCGCAGACGATCACTGCCAGCGTTCCCAGCTGAACGACCGGATCCACCGCTCGGCATAGACATGTCCATCTCGCAGACCGCCAGCTCACAGGCGCCGAGAAGCACCAGAGATCGACATAACGTCGAAGACGAAGAGACCGTTGCACAGCAGGCTCCAGCCCTGCTCCGGATGGCTAGCCACGGTCTGCGCGGCCTCGCGGTCGGGGCTGTCAGCAGGCGGGCAAGTCGGCTCGTGCCGGCACAGCCACGAGGTGGTCACGGTCATGGACGAACTCCTTCAGGGTGTCGGGGACGGTGTGGACCGGAGCGGGCGCCAAAGGCGCTGGGGCGATCGGTCCCTGCGTTCTCCGCCGACACCGGGCCGACGATGGCCGGGCCGGTGGCGACGGACTGGGCAGGGGCTGCGGGTGATGTCCGGTCAGGCGCTGGCCTTCCGAGCGCGGTTGCGGGCCGCGCGGCGCTTCATCGCCCGGCGCTCGTCCTCGGACAGGCCGCCCCACACGCCGGAGTCCTCACCGGACTCGAGCGCCCACTGCAGGCAGTGCTCCATCACGGAGCAGCGACGGCAGACCGCCTTGGCCTCCTCGATCTGCAGCAGCGCCGGACCGGTGTTGCCGATCGGGAAGAACAACTCGGGGTCTTCCTCCCGGCAAACGGCGCGGTGCCGCCAGTCGACGCCGGCCTCGGAGGCGGGCATGTGGGCAGCGGAAAGGCTGACGAGGTCCTGAACGTCCTGCATGGGTCCTCCGTTGAGATCGCAAATGCGGGCAGCCCCAGGAACGCGGAGTCCCTGGGGCTGCTGGGAAATGGGGGCGGCTGGGCGCGGTGATCTCCGGCCCCGCCAGGTGCGGTGGTGCTGCAGTGGCAGAAGCTGACCTTCCGACCGTCCGCCCGTAAGACAGCTGGTGTTACTCAGCCCGGAGGCGGCACCTGATCTGCTTGCCGAGCGGCGACGGCTCGACCATCCAGTGATCGGTCAGCAGGTCGAGCAGATGCAGACCGCGTCCAGACATCGCCTCTGCGCTGTCCAAGGCGACATCGCGGCGGTCCGGCTGACCCGGCACGGCGTCGTGAACGATCACCTCGACGCCGGACGGGACGGCGTACACCTCGACGATCAGCAGGACGGGCTCGTTCTCCGAACTGGCCCGCAGCACGTTGCCCATCAGCTCGGACACCACGAGCTCGGCGGAATCAGCGAGGCCCGGGTCAGCGCCGTACGTCGTCGCCACCGAGCGGGTCAGCACGCGAACAGCGCTGAAACCCTCCGAGGAGGCCGTCACCTCAGCGCAGAAGCCGCGCCTCCGCTCGGTCAACACCAGACCCGGCACCGGTTCGGGGACCACAAGTCGTTCGTCCACGGCCGCGGCGTGCAGAGTTCCGGTACCGAAGACCGTGACCGTCACCGTGTCCCACCCCTCTGGTCGTGCTCCCTGGCCCGGCGCAGCGCCTCGTCTTCCTGGCTCGGGTGCTCGTCCCCCTGTGCACCAAGCGGCGCGCGGGATGTCATCATGCTCGTGGAGTTCAACGTGACTTCCTTTCGGGGCGGTCGACGACAACGGCCCCGGGGTGCGATCCCGGGGCCGTCTTCTTTGTTCGGTTGCGGACTGGGTTGGCCTCCCCTGGCGGAGGCCAACCCAGCAGGGCCGCTGACCTATCGAGGTCCTGCTGCCCCCTGCCATCGCCGCTCTGCCAACGAGCAGCGATCACAGGCAGCACAGGAGCGGGTCAGTACTGGATCTCGTAACCCCACGGGTTCTCGCCGGCACGCAGTACGGCCACTTCCTCCCCGTACTCCCTGGCGTGCCCGCGGGCGTAGTACGCGGCCATGCCCGCCTGGGAACGGATCCGTTCGCGCTCGTTCTCGTCTGCGGCGACACGCTCTCCGTCGGCTGCCGCTTCGAGCGAGTGAAGCCGAGCCTTCTCAAGGTCGACGATGATCTCGTCGATCTTGGCCTTCGCCGTCACGTCACCCTTCTCCGCGTCGTCCAGGAGCCAGTCGATGTCGATCGCGGCTTGTGTCATGAGCCGTTCCTTCCATTCGCGACGGGGGTGTGGCGGACGCGTCCCGCCACGAAACGGCGGCGTGTTCCCTGGAGTTGGTCCTGGCGGAGCAACTGCTCGCGCCGCTCGCGGTCCGTGCGCTCCACGGCCGGGAGCACCTGGCGCCACTGCTGAACTCGGCGACGCGAGTGCTGGGCCTCACGGCCGCGCTCCCAGTTCCGCTCTTCCTGCTGCTCGCGGGTCTGCTGGCTGGTCACGCTCTCGCGGGTCTGCTCGGTCCACGACTTCCGTTCGGCCAACTCGTAACCGAGCGGGCAGGGGTGGCCACGGCGACAGTCAGCGCATCCCCGCCGATGCCGAGCGACCGCGGCGAGCGCGCGTTCCAGCGCCGCGAGTCCGCTCCGGCCTGCCTCGCGCTCAGCAAGAACCTTCGGCATCCGGCAGGGAACACGGTTCCGGCAGTTCTTGCAACCGGTCTGATGCCGAGCGATCGCCTGCCGCGCACGCTCTAAGGGCGACATCTGCGCGGTGTACGCCATGCGATGAACCGGCTGGCCGGCCGGAGCAGCGGGCTTGTGGAACTGCTGAGCGCTACGACGCGCTCCAGCCTCTCGCTCTCCCTCAACCAGCGCCGCGCCCCACTGCTCAACCGTGACGTCGAAGATGATCCGGCGGGCGCTTCCCGAGCAGCGCTTCTTGGGTTCCGGATAGTGCGGCGTCAGGGCCCCGCGGCTGATCGAGTGCCAGGACTTGCACTCCGGGCACCTCAGTGTCTGGACCTCGCCGTCCCGGAGGTTCACGTGCTGGGGACGGAAGTCGCTGAGCCGGTACGGGGGGAGCTTGCTGATACGCAAGGCGGGCTCCTTGGCGGGGGAGTGACATGGAGGCTGCGTTCCCTGCCGACCAGGAGCCGTCAGCGGAAATAAGCTGGTCGGATCCTGGACGACAGGCAGCGCAACTGCTGTCGGGCTGCCCTGCTCTCACCCACCAGGGGACATCGTGTCGGCTCTATGGCCGGTCAACCCCAGTGCCGCGTGTAAGCGATGGCGAGCAGGCTGCGTTTTTCGGTTGGTGGAGCTGAAGCGGAGGTCCCCGCTTGCAGCGACTATATACACAAGGTGGCGCCATGTGTATAAGGTTGTCAAGGAGGTATCGCCAATGACTGCTCCAGACACCCTGCTGGCCCCCCTGCTGGCCCGCACGTTGCGTATGTGCTGCACTAGGGGCGGCTTGTACAACATGGTGCACAAGGACAGAGGAGACTCCGTGGCAGACAAAGTCGGGCAGCCGGAGTACCGCAGAGTCATGGATGATCTGCGTCAGCAGATCTCTGACGAGCGGCTCAAGGTCGGCGAACCGATCCCTTCCACGGCCACTCTCACCGACGTCTACGGTGTCTCAAGCACCGTGGTCCGACGGGCCGTTAGCGAATTGACTCGCGAGGGCCTCCTGTACGGCCAGCCTGGCAAGGCGGTTTTCGTCCAGGCCAAGCCAGAGGACGTCCACAAGGAGCAGCTCACGCTTGAGCGTCTCGCACAGGGGCTCGCTTCGCTCCAAACCCAGGTCGACTCGATGCAGTCGCCTGACAGGGAAGCTCTTGACGATCTCCGGCAAGAGCTGTCTGACCTGCGCGGCACGGTCGAGCTACTGCAGTCGCAGCTCATTGACCTGTTCGGCCGGCTTGGGCAGCCATACCCACGTGACGCCCGCCCGGCACAGGATCCCGCCTCACCCCGCCCGCGGCAGGCAAACGGCGCCTGAAACCATCCCAGGAGGAGCACCCCGATGACGAGCGGGCAGGAAGCGGCCGTTGTCTCGATGTACGGACCCGGCCCTCGACAACTGGATCTCGGAGACGTAGCCAGAAACCAGGTCGCCGCGGCCCGGGCGGCACGTGGCATGAGTGAGGCAGAATTTGCCCAGTTACTGGACAGTCTGCTCGGGTGGCCTGTGAAGGCTGGGCTCGTCACAGCGTGGGAGACGACCACCACTCCTCCAGGAGACGTGCTCGTCGCATGCGAATTGATCGTCCGCCAAAGTCCTCCTGATCTGGGCAACCGGCAGGCTTTCGACGCTGCGGCCCAGGTGATGGGTGATCGCTTCGTTGATCTTGAGGCTGTGTATCCGACGCGGTCAGAGTTTCAGGCAAAGCTGCCCACCTCGGATCTTCTTGAGGGCGCCAAGGAGATCCGAGCCTGCGGATTGTCCCTCAATATGTTGTGCCAGACGTACTCAGACGTACGGCTCCGTGAACTCGTTGAGCAGGGAACTACTCTTCGATGCCTCTTCTTGAAGCCCTACGGACACTTCATACGGGAGCGAGAGCAGGAGGAGGGGTATCCGGCGAATCGCCTGTCGGACCTGACGGCAATGAACCTGATGATCCTTCGCGAACACGTCGCCGGTCGTGTGAGCCCGGAAGCGCAGGAGCGCATTGAAATCGGCGTCTATGACGAGCCGATCCGCTTCAACGTGCTCCTCGTCGACACCGAGGTGTGCGTCGCGCAGACGTACCTTCCGCAGGCCCGCGGTGTCGACTCTCCCACCTTCGTGATCCGGAAGCGCCGCCCGTCCGGTGGACTGTACACATCCTTTGAGCGAGTGTTCTCCGCCATGTGGGAAAGGCGTGAACCTGCATGAGTGATCTACGTTCGCTTCTTCAGGTTGCGTGCGCTGCGGTTGATCAAGCAGCTTCCCTGGTCGGCCGCATGGCAGTCGGCGAGGTGCGAGCCAAGGGCGACCGCGACATGGTCTCCGAGATCGACCTGGCAGTAGAGGAACAGGTCCGGGACTTCCTCTCACGCGAAACGCCAGAACTCGGCTTCCTCGGCGAGGAAGAGGGAGCCACTGTGCCCGTCAAGGAACTCACATGGGCCCTCGACCCGATCGACGGTACAGCGAACCTAGTGAACGGAATTCCGCTCTGTGCCGTGTCACTCGGGCTCGTGTCCGGCAACGCCTCCGTGCTCGGCGTGATCGATCTGCCTTTCCTGTCAAAGCGTTTCACGGCCGCTCAAGGACTTGGTGCTCATGCCGACTCAGTACGGCTTATGCCAAGTCGCACGAACGATCTCTCACAAGCCGTGATCGCAATCGGTGATTACGCGGTCGGTACGAGCGCGCAGCAACGCAACAGGGTGAGGTTCGCCATCACTCATCTTCTTGCTGAGCGAGCACTACGGGTACGGATGGTCGGATCTGCCGCCATCGATCTCGCTTGGGTGGCTGCCGGGAAGCTAGACGCGAGCATCGCGATGAGCAATCACCCGTGGGACATGGCAGCGGGCACGGCCATCGCACGCGAAGCCGGAGCGTTGGTCCTGGACGCCGAGGGAGCCGAGCATGAGTTGCTCTCCTCGGCCACGGTTGCCGTCGCTCCGGGGCTGCGCGGTCCCGTGCTTGACCTTCTCGACGACGCACGCCGCCAGGCCAACACTCAGGGAGGTTGCTGTTGACGGAGGCGCCGGCAGCAGGCACCGAGATTCTTAAGGGCTTTCAGTTCGCGCTGGACCCCACTCCTGCCCAAGTTGAGTCGTTCACCCGGCACGCTGGCGCGGCCCGATGGGCGTACAACCACGCGTTGGGCATGAAGATGTCCGCGCACCAAGAGTGGCGGCGCGAACTCCAGCAGTTGGTGGATCACGGCGTGCCAGAAGTAGAGGCCCGGAAGAAGGTGCGAGTTCCTGTGCCGCTGAAGCCTGCGATCCAGAAGCACCTGAATCAGATCAAGGGTGACTCCCGGACGCCAGACCTTCCCGAGGATGCTTCTGGCCCGGAGCGGCCATGTCCGTGGTGGCACGAGGTGAACAACTTCGTCTTTCAGTCAGCGTTCATTGATGCGGACCGAGCCTGGCAGAACTGGCTGAATTCGATACGCGGAGCGCGGGCAGGGGGACCCGTTGGATATCCACGGTTCAAGAAGAAGGGTCGCTCACGGGAATCGTTTCGTCTGCACCATCACACGAAACGACCCGGCATCCGGTTCGCAACCCACCGTAGGTTGCGACTGCCGACCATTGGAGAAGTACGGCTTCACACGTCCGCCAAACGGCTGACCCGGCTGGTCGAACGGAGCGAGGCGGTGGTGCAGTCGGTGACCATCTCCCGGGCCGGGCACCGCTGGTACGCGTCGGTGTTGTGCAAGGTCAACGCGCACTTTCCGGAGGGGCCCACCAGGATTCAACGCGAGCGCGGCCGCGTCGGCGTCGACTTAGGCGTCAACCATCTCGCGATCCTCTCCCAACCCTTCGAATCCAACGACCCGGGCACGGCGTTTGTAGCCAATCCACGGTTCTTGCGTGCGGCCCACAACCGACTCGCTAAAGCCCAACGGGCCCTGTCCCGCACGGAGAAGGGATCGCAGAGGCGCCAAAAGGCCCGGAATAGGGTGGCCCGGCTGCATCATCAAGTCGCGGTGCGCCGCCAGACTGCGCTGCACGCCCTGACCAAGCAGCTGGCTACCCGATTCACCGAGATCGCCATCGAGGACCTCAGCGTCTCTGGAATGACCCGCAGCGCGCGCGGAAGCCTAGACAAGCCCGGCCTCCGCGTGAAGCAGAAGGCCGGCCTCAACCGGGCCGTTCTCGATACCTCACCAGGCGAGCTGCGCCGCCAGCTCACCTACAAGACTTCCTGGTACGGCTCCACCCTCGCGGTCCTCGATCGCTGGTTCCCGTCCAGCAAGACCTGCTCCGCCTGCGGATGGCAAAACCCACACCTCACGCTCGCGGACAGGACGTTCCACTGCACCAATTGCGCCTTCACGATCGACCGGGATCTCAACGCCGCACGCAACATCGCGGCCCACGCTGTCCCAGTTGACCCTGTCGCCCCTGGCAGAGGGGAGACACAAAACGCCCGCCGAGCCCCCGTAAGACCGCCCGGCCCCCGGGCCTGGCGGCAGAAGGCGATGAAGCGGGAAGACACCAGCCCACCCAGGCCGGTGCCATCTCAGCGGAACGATCCGCTGACGCTCTTCACCCTCGCCCCAACCCAAGCGGCACCATGCCGGGAATGTTGAGTCCAGGGAGTGGAGCGGCCCGGTACCCGTACCCTCCGCACATCATCCGGGTCCGTCCCTCTGGCCCGTCAGCGGTCATACTCAGTGGTGCGTTCGTTGACGCGCCCACGGACTGCCACAGCTCTTCAGAGATATGCCGTGGCGTCAGGGAGGAAGACGACACGGTCGATACCAGGGTGTCGCTGTGTGATCTCAGAGATGTACGGTATCCACGGACAAATGAAGTATGGAAATGGCAAGGGTCCGCGAGGTGGTACTCGCGGACCCTGTGGGACCCCCGAGTTGGCGCTCTGGGTCCCGTGGCCGAGGACCTATCCAGGGAAGGCCTCGACGTGCAGCAGGGTACCCCGCCCTTCCGACAGACACACACCAAGGCGCCCGCCGTGGCAGCGATGACGATGAACCGTGCGTCGCTCCGGTGGGGTGCCTTTTTTATCTTCCCGCGCCAGTCCGGCTGCGGGCGCACCTCTGCCCCGGAGGGGGGCGAGATGGTGTAGTCGCGGTTGGCGGCGCCCGCTGAGCGGGTCTTCGAGCCGCCGGGACGCCCGGCCACCCTGGTGATTGCCGTCACCTGGGCTGTGGCGCCCCATCTGCTACCAGGAGGTTTGCCGACCCCCTGAAGGGATTGCCCGTCCGGTTGCCGCCGGCCGAGCAATTCGATCTCGGTTCGCTTCAGAACCCACGAAGTGCCGCAAGGCCCTTCGTTATGCCCTCTTCCACGTCAAGAAAGAGGCACGACTCATGTTGCAGCATGGTGCTGCCCTTTGTCAGCCCATCCATGCCCGAATGGCGCATTTTGCGGCGTCTTCCCGGTCACAGTTTTCCTCACGAGCGTCCGTTTGGCTGTGCGCGTGGGCCGGCAGACCGTCTCGTGCGCGGCTCGTCGGGGTGTCCACGTGAGCACCGCCGTGGTTCCCGCCGCCCACCGCCGGCCGTCACGCCGTCGGTGGCTGCACTCGGTGCCAAAGATGGCCGGGCCGACTGTGAAGCACGGTCCGGGACATCCTCTGGCGCTCGGCCAGGATGCTCGTGTTCGATTTGCTGCCGCCGTGCGGACGCTGCTGGACAGTCCGGGCCTTGAGGAGGCGTCGGACCCGGTGCGGCTGGCGGTAGTGGTGTTGGCTTCCCGTACGCCGTCCGAGACCGGTGTGGTGGAGATCCGCGCTCGTGAGCTGGGCCGGTGGCTGGGGCTGTCGGTGTCCAGGGTTCGGCATGCGGTCGTGCCGGGCCTGCGTCGTTCCGGTGTGGTGGATGTCGACACGCTGCCGGGCGAGTTCGGCGAGGACTGGGGTCTGACTTGCCGGGTGCTTCCGATGTGGGAGGCCCAGAACAAGGTCGGGCATCCGTTGCGGTTGACGAAGCCGGAGCTCGCCACCCTGCTGCGGCTGGTGGAGGCCCTGATGGCGCCGGGCTGGGCGCACCGGGATGGGCGGGTGACGCCGACCGGGCTGCTGGGTGCCCGTACGGGGCATGGTGCGGCGACGGACCGGCTCGCTTTGCTGCTGCTGGTGTTGGAGGCGGGGGAGACGGGGCGGGTGCGGCTGTGTGGTGGCCGGGTCGACAAGCGCTATGGCCGACCGGTAGCGACTTTGGCCCGGCTGCTGGGGCGCTCGCTGTCGCAGGCGGAGCGGGTGTTGGAGAGGCTGGAGGGCGCCGGGCTGGTGGAGCGCCCGCGGCGGCAGACTGTGTCCGGCCTGCGGCAGGCGGCGCGGCTGGTGGTGCCGGCGGTTGCGGCCGCGCACGGTGGCCGCCAGGGAAGCGCGGATGCTGCTGATGGCCTCGTTGGAGACCTCGCGGGTATGGCATGGCCTAGTGAGGACCTCCTTCCGCCGACGAAACCACAGATCAGCGGGACCCCTGGTCGGTGCGGAGCTGATGAGGGAGACCTCGCGACTACGGCATCCCTTCACACTGATCACTCTTCTGTGGCTGATGTGTCTTCTGAGGTTGCTGATGGCCTTGGGTTTTCCGGCTACGCCGATCCGGGGTTCTGTGATCAGCCGGAGAGCGCGTACGCGCACGAGGGCCAGGCTGCGGACGCTGCAGATGCCCCGTCCCAGCGGGCGATCGGTGGGGATGGCCCGCTGCGCGGGGAAAACCAGGGAGAGTGCCCAGGTGGGGGATTGCCGACGGCAGGCTCGGGGAGCCGTTCGCGGCTGAGGGTCGTGGATGGTGCTGGTGAACAGCGGCAGCAAGAACGGCGGGTGGCTGACCTTGGCGATCTTCGTTTGCGGGTCGCTTTGGCTCCGGTGGCCTACCTGTGGAGGCAGCTCCGTCGCGGCCAGCAGGCCGTCGCCGTTCGCGCTGCTGAGCAGGCCCTTGGGGCCTTGTCCGGGATCGTGGCCCCGAAGGCAGCGCCGCGCGTGCTCGCGGCCCGGCTCACCGACCGGCTGGAGGAGGTCGGGGGCGAGGCCCTGGTACGCGATCCGATGGGCTGGCTGCTCGGTCGGGGCCTGGTCCAGCGCCCTGCCTGCCCAGACCTGAGGTGCGACGACGGCATCCGCCTGGACACCGGCACCGACTGCCCGACCTGCGGAAACATCGTCCACACGCGGCGCGCGCTGCGGGCCCGGGTTGCGGCCGGGGTCGAGGCCGAGATGCCGTACAGCGATCCGGCCGCGCGCCGTGCCGTGGCCGAGCGGCGCCTGCGCGAGGAAACCGCCCTCGAGGAACAGCGGGCGCAGGTCCGCCGTGCCCGGGCCGAGCGTGAGGTTGAGCAACGTCAGCAGGCGATCGCGCGGCGCCGTGCCCTCGAGGAAGATGCGGAACTGGTCCGGAGGCAAACGCCGTGTGCGGACTGCGGGCTGCCCGAATCCGCTGGCCTGTGCCCGGTGTGCTCCTACCGGCGGCGGACCGAGGAGCTCGTGCGGGAGGCGGTCGACCTGGCGGTCGCCGTGCGGGCTGACCTCCTGGACGCTGCCGCGGTCGACGAGCTCACCCAGCAGTGCGAGGCGGATACCCGTAGCCTCCTGGCCTTGGCGTGCGAGCGAGCCTGCGGTCCGGACGCCGATCCGGCTTGGGCAGCGTTCACTGCGCCGCAGGTGGCGCAGCAGATCCGGGACGAGCGGCGCGCGGCCGCGCTGCGTCGGCTGCTGGGGTCGCAGGAGGCGGTGGCGGACGCCGACGCGGCGTACGAGGCGTGCCTTAGGCACCGGGGCCGAGGTGCCGAGGCTGCTGCCGAGGAGGCTGCGGACGCGGCGGGCCGCCGCACCGCCGAATTCCTCCTGCACCAGCGCCTGGGCGAACTGCATGCTGCCCGCCAGCGCGCGGCCGCGACACCTTCCCCCGCGGACAGGGTGTCGGTAGACGCGGCCTAACCGTGGTGACTCTTGGGAGCCCTGCGAGTGATGTCGGTCCACAGCACGGTGGCGCGGTCGATGCCGCCGTCGCTGCTGGCTAATCCCGGAGCGCTTGACGGTCCTGCGGCCCTATCGTCTCGGCCATGGATTCAGAGCAGTTGAAAAGTTCATCTCAAAGATGGATGAATGCGGCGCTGGCGGCCTTTGTCGAGGGGCCCGAGAGCTACGACTTCGCCGTTCACCACGCCGGCGTCGCGACAGAGCACCTGCTCAAGGCATACCTCGCTGGAATCCACCCGGCTCTGATCGTCGACGGTCGGAACTTCGACTCGTTGCTCCATGCCACAGGTCTGGGCTCCCACGCAGCTCCTCTGACCAAGGTCAAGACCATCGGCCTCGCAGAAGCCCATGAGCGGGTTCTGAGGCTGCTTCCCAGGAAGATCCCGATCGACAAGAAGGCCCTCGAGCCCCTGGCGGACGCCCGCAATGGGGTTGCCCACAGCGCGATACACGACTCGGCACAAGCTGAAGCGGTATTCACGGTCTGCTTGCGCCTCGTCGACCCGGTTCTCGAAGAACTGAAAGTCGATCCGATCAGCTACTGGGGCCCCTACCGGGTCCTGCACGACAAGCTGGTCGATGAGCAGGTGCGACAAGAACGCGTCGCGGCGGAAGCTCTGCTGGTCAAGGCACGCTCACTGTTCGAGCAGCGCTTCGGGCATATGTCCCGCAAAGAGCGTGATGTGGTTCTGGCCGCGATCACCAGCCAGCCGATGATCACCATGAGCCGGGAAGCGCCGAAACAGTGCCCCGCCTGCGGTTCTCAGGGGTGGGTGGCTGGTCTTGTGAACGTCCAGGGCGTCGCCGGCCAGGAAGGGGTCTACCTCGTTCCCTACGGATTCCACTGCGCGGCATGCGACCTCGAAGTGAGCAGCAAACTTATCTTTCACCTGGGCGACCTGGACGAGGATGTTCTCTTGGACGACGACCCCTACGACTACGTCGGGGACGAACCGCCGGTTGACGAAGACGTCTACAGAGGCCGATGAGCCAGCTCTCCTCAGACGCCCGCTCCAGCTGCCTCGACCGTCCTCGAGTAATCGAAACCACGACGTGGGACACCACGACGGGGATCAACTGGGTTACTGCGTGGGCAAGATGAGCGCATGACCTTCGACTGGAAGATTCCCCCGTGGCAGCGGAACGAGGACTGCACGCACATGGCCGTCTTGCTCACCAGCGCCGGTGGTGAGCAAGTCGCCCTCACCACGGAAAGCGTCCGCGGTGACAACGCCACCGAGGCCCTCGCCGACCTGCTCATGGGGCCAGGCGGCGCAGGCGGCGCGGTGCTGCTGCCCAGCCTCATCGCCGTGGTGGTCCGGCGCGGCATCGACGTCATGTGGATGGCCCAGCCGCCCATCCACGTGGCGGCAGCAGGCGACGGTGAGTGGAACATCGCCGTCGAAGGAGCGGACAAGGACGACGTGACCGCGTTCTCCGCGGAGGACACGCGCGACCTGCTCGCCCGGCTGCAGGCTGCCTACAGCGCCGGGTAGACCGGTCGCCTCAGAGACACCCTCGGGCTCGCGGGCCCCGATGGGGGCCGCGCGGCCCGGGGCAGTCGCCCCGCCCCCCCCCCCCGCGGATCCCCCTGGGGCCCCCGCGGGGGGCCGGCACCGCCCGCGCCCCGCGGGCTGCCCGGGGGGGGGCGGCG
>NZ_JBSGZV010000074.1:15482-31523 GCF_053611185.1 Streptomyces sp. NPDC054834
CGCCGGGGGCCCGGCGCCGTAGCGGGCGGGGTGGCCGGGGGCCCCCCCCGCCCCCCGGGGGCGCGGGTCGGCGTTGGGCGGCGCCGAGCCCGTTCCATGAGCCGCGCCAGCCCCGAACGGCTGATCACCTTGGGACAGCGCGTGAGCAGCTGAACGGCCGGAACCCTGAGGACTGCCGGGTGGCGGCAGGCTCGGCCCCGGACGCGCTGGCACGCGATCGGTTCCCCCTGATCGGCGATGGGACCTGTCAGGAGGGGCCATACTGAAGCCGTGACCGTGCACCAAGCCGCCGCTTCCCGCTGGGCTCATGTGGCCGAGCGTCTGCCCGCACGCCTCGACGAGCTGTCCGGACCCGCGACCGGGACGGTCGAGCTGCCGTTGCATCTGGCGTGGTCGGGGCTGAGGCGCTTCGAGGTGAGCGACGAGAAGCTGCTGCTGGGCCTGTACCGCATCGTGCTCACGAACGGTCTGCGCGAGGACCTCACCAGCTACCTCAACGCCGAACTGCTCGTGAGGCACTGGCCGCGGCTGCGGATCGCCTTGGGCAAGCCGGTGCGCACGTGCTGGGAGCAGCGGTTTCCCGAGCTGGTGGCGGCCGCCGCTGCGGCATGAGACTTCCAGACCTGCACCGGCGCCTGCTCAGTGATGCCCTGGACAGCGGCCATGCCTACCGGCTGGTGCTGGCCGGCGGCTACGCCATCCAGGCTCATGAGCTGGTCAGCCGCACCAGCCAGGACCTGGACCTGGCCACCGACGCACCTGCGGACATGAACGAGATCACCGGCGCCGTTGCTGCCGGCCTTGAGGACAAGGGCTGGGTGATCCGCATCGTCGAGGTCGCCCCACGCATGGCCCGCCTGCTCGCCACCGACGCGGCAACCGGCGCGTCCTGCGAGCTGGACATCCTCAAAGAGATCTTCCACAGGCCTCCCACGCAGACGGATGCCGGGCCCACGCTGTCCCAGGACGACGCCGTGGGACTGAAAGTCCGTGCCCTGCACGACCGCGGCTTCCCCCGCGACGTCATCGACGTCTTCAGCGCCCGCGATCTGTACACCATCGGGGAACTCGAGCGCCTGGGCGCGCAGCACGACGAGGAGTTCCACCTAGAGGAACTGCACGGCCGGCTCGAAGCGGTCGACTTCACCTCCGACCGCGAGTACGCCGCGTATGACATGAGCCCCGTCCACATCGCTGAACTGCGCGCCTGGGTCCGGCACTGGCTCGACGACCTCGGGCTGCGTCTTGCGGAGCCGTACGCCGAGGACGAGGACGGCGACTGAACCGGCCGTTACTGAGTGCCGTGCAGGCGGTGCTGGCGGGCGGTGACGAGGGCGCGCCAGCGGGTACGGACGGTGGGTTCATCGTCGAGCCAGCGTATGGCGGGCCCGGCGGGCTGGGGCAGGTCGCCCATGGCGGCTGCGATGTGGCGGTAGTAGGCGAAGTCACCGTTCGCGGTCGCCTCGTGCAGACGGTCGATGGTGGCCGCCAGGTCGTCCTGTGCGCCGCGTACGGCGTGGTGGAAGGCGAGGGCGGTTTCGAGGAGCGGGGTGAGCCAGGCGAGTCCGGCGACGGTGATCTCGGTGCGCAGCACGGTGGCGCGGTCGGTGACGTCGTGGTCGGTGCCGGCGTCGCGTACGAGAGCGGCGACGTGGGCGAGGAGGGTGGTGGCGCGCTGGTCGAGGTGGGCTAGGAGCTGGTGGGCGAGGGCGAGTTCGTCGTCGGCACGGGCGGGGTCGGCGAAGGCGGTGACCAGGGCGATGTGGGTCTGGGCGATGGCCCGCTCGCCCGGGGCGTCGTGCTGTTCGGCTTCGGTCCGTGCGGCTTCGAAGGCGGCGGTGGCGCGGTCGATGTCGCCGTGGGGCCAGCGGATGTGGCCCAGGACGCGGTGGTGGCGGCCTTTCCAGCCCAGGGTGGGGACGGCGGCGAGGGCGGTGGGGAAGTCGCCGCGGATGCGGGCGAGGTTGGCCAGGCCGCGGCGGGCGCGCACCGCGAGCCGGCCGCCGGCGTCGGCGACCTGGCGCATGCCGTCCGCGGCGGCGTCGGTGCGGCCGAGGTCCTTGTGGGCTTTGGCCCGGTAGTACAGGGCTAGTTCGGCGAGTTCGCCGGAGAGCAGGCCGGTGTCCAGGACGGCGGTGAGGCGCTCTGCGGTGCGGTCGCGGTGTTCGTGCTGGCGGCGGCCGATGGCGACGAGGAGTTCGGCGAGAGCGTCGGCGGGCGTGTCCGGGCCCGTATGCGGGCCGGTGCCGGACGCGGAGACCAGAGCGTGGGTGGGCGGGGCGAGGGGTTCCCACACGGAGTCGTCGGTGTAGGCGAAGGCGGCGTCGGTGAGCCAGCTGAGGTCATCCAGGCGGTGGTCGCGGGCCAGGCGCAGGCCCTGGCGCAGGCACGCGACGAGGAGGGTCCGGCCGGGGACGTCGGCGCGGCCGTTCTGCCTCTGTTGGCCGAGGGCGGCGAGAGCGCGTTCGGCGGCCCGGTGCCAGTCGGCGGGGGTCCAGCGGTCCTCGGTGTGGTCGTCGGCGGTGCGCAGTGCGGTGCGGATGGCGCCGTGGAGGTGGTAGGGCCAGATCGCGTAGGGGTCTTCGGTGATCATGGGCCGTTCGATGAGCCTGCGGGCCGCCGCTTGGTGGGTGAGGCCTGCGGCGTGGGTGGCCAGGTCCAGGTCGAAGGCATCGAGCAGGCTGGCGCTGCGCAGGACGTGGCGTTCGTCGGCGGTGAGGTCGGAGAGGGTGCGGGCGATGAGGGCGGGGAAGGTGTGGTCGACGTCGGCCGGGGTGGGGGTGCGGCCGGTGCGGCGGATCTCCAGGAAGCGGGCGACGGCCAGGTCGAGGTGGAGCGGCAGGCCGTGCGAGCGCTGGGTGATGACGGCGCGGATGTCAGGGCTGATCAGCGGCTGGCCGTCCTGGGTGAGGCGGTGGGCGAGGTAGGTCTCGCAGTCCTGTGCGGAGAAGTCCCCGATCAGGTGCTGGCGGGCGCCGCCCTGCTCGGCGGCGCGTGCCAGCTGCCCCACCTGGGGGGCCAGGCCGGGCCAGGCGGCGGGGCCGGTGTAGTCGAGCTGGCCCTGGAGGGCGGTATCGGCCCACTGCAGACGGTTGCGGCCGCTGATGACGAAGAAGCAGTTCGGCATGAGCCACACGAGGCGTTGCAGGAGCCGCTCGGCTTCGCGGTGGCGGTCGCTGGTGTCCTCGAAGGTGTCCAGCAGGAGGACCGGCACGGCCGCTTTCTTCGCTGGCAGGCGGCTGATCTCCCACGCCAGCAGGTGCGGGTAGAAGGAGAGTGCTTCCAGGTCGGGTTCGGCCTCGAGCAGGGCGGGAGTGCGGGCGCAGCCGGCGAGGGCCCGCGCCCGTTCGCGGCGCTCACGCAGGGCCTGTACGAGCGCAGTGGTGACCTGCCCGGCCGCCGAGCCCACCAGGCCGGGCAGTTGCAGGGCGCCGATGGCCTCGCTGACCGCGGCCTGCAGCTGCCCGGGCAGCATCTGTCCGAACTTCCCCACCAGGCCGGTGCGCCGGACGTATTCCTCCAGCGGCTCACCGGGGTGCTGGGCATCCCAGTAGCGGCGCAGTGCGAGGTCGAAGCTGGGCAGAGGGCGGCCGACGGTGGCAGCCAGGGCGAGACGGATCGTCAGCACGACGCGCTCGAAGTCCGAACCGGTCGATGCCGAGCGGGCCAGGTCGATGCGGATGGGCAGGATCTTCTCGCCCGCCCAGGCGGGGGCACCCCAGTGCACGGGGCGCTGGTCCGCTGTAGTGAGCGAGGATTCGAGTTTGCGCAGCAGGGTCGACTTGCCGACGCCGCCCACCCCGTGAAACACGATCACGTTGTTGCGAGGGGCTTCGAGGTCTTCAACGTTGAAGGCCGGAGCGGCGATGTGCCGCAGGTGCTCCTCGATGGCGGTGGCCACGAGATCCCACTGGTCTTGGCGGTTGGTGAACGCCTCGTTGCTGCCCACGGGGTCATTGGAGCTGAACAGCGCACGAAGGTCGGTCATGTGGTGTGTCCCCCCGAAGTGATCACCTGCGGTCCCAATTTATGCTGCGGGCGGTGGCCGGCGGCAGCCCGGCGGGATATGCAGGCCGAGAGGAGCCGGTGATGGACTGGTTCCCGCCCACGCCGGACAATGATCTTTTCGCCGTCCAGTTCTCAACGCGCCCCGAGGTGGTTCTCCGTGCACGACCCCGCATCGTCCTCGCCGGACATGCCGCCACGTTCTCAATCGTCGGGACCAGCTTGGGACCCGGACGGCGGCGACGCCGGGTATGAGATGGCGCACGAGATCGTGGGGAACGTCATTGCCTGGTACAGCCGGCAGCTCCTCCTCGCGCGGCGCTCCGGGGACGAGCAGCGCCTGGAGGAACTGAAGGCGCGGCGTCAGGACTGCGTGGAGGACCAGAACCGGCTGAGGGAGGTCGGACCTGAGGAGATCGCGCGCATCGCCGCCGTCTATGCCGCACGCCTGAAGGAGCTGGAAGCCAGCGAGGCGCAGCCCGAGTCGTAGCTTCGGCGCCACCGTACCTGTCACGCCCGGGCAACTGCCCGAACCGCGGGGCTAGAGTCTGCCGTCATGACCGCAGTCCCGTTCCCTTTTGCTGCCGCCCCGGACGGGTGGCGAGTGGCGATCAAATGCCCCGACGACCGCGTGATTCTGGTGATGCCAATCGTCGGCTGGGCCACTCCCGTTGACGGCATGCGGCGAACCGATGCCCAACTGGCCGTCGAGCCCGTCATCCTCTTCGACAACGTGGACGAGCCGCTGATCACCACTCTCGCCGACACGCTCAACGATTGGACCGACGGCGAAACACTGCACCAGATCATCGCGCCCGGCTTCGCAGTCCGCGAAGTGCCAGACGGCTGGTCAGTGCGCGAATACGGGGACTGACCACGCGAACGCCTGCCCCGGGGTGGGGCGGGCGTTGGACGACGGGCGGCGTCAGTGAAGTCCGCGACGGTGAGCTTTCCGACGGATCCACGACGCTTGGCGGCCGACCCGCTCCGCCCGCTCACGTGCCTCACCGACCAGATGATCCGGAATCGACCTTGGTTTGCCGTTCGGCTCGAGCAGCAGATCCGCTTTGTGGGTCAGAGGCAGCATGTCCGCGCTGGCGTAGCAGTCCGTCCAGCCGATGCTGTGGCCTGACGGTGGGCATACCCGGTCGGCGTGAGTGGCGGCCAGTAGGTGGTGGGCGGGCTCGCCGCCGAGATCCGTCTCGTGCGGTTCTGGCAGAAGGCGAGCGATGTACTTCGCGGCGTTGACGCGGGCTATGGGCACGAGTCCTCCTGGACTCTTCAGCTGTCGCACCTCGACCGCGCAGGCCCCGCGCCTACCGATCAAGCTACAGCACGCCGCTGACAGCCGCCGGCACCACTCGACACGGTCGTGAGACGCCGTATCTAGGCGGGCATGGGGAGCGCCGCCACGGGGGCATACGCGTCGAGCCGGTGCGGCTGCAGGGCCGGGGGCATTAACGGGCATGCCAGGCTTCCGATCGCGATGAGTTCGTCGCGGTACTGCGGCATCGCGGAACGCAGCCAGCGCTGGGCGGCACAGAACCGCGCGGCTTCCTCGGTGGTGTAGGGGCGGGACTGCTCCGCGACCAGGGCGAAGGCGGCGGCGGGGCGCCGTGCCCACCGTCCCTGGGTGTCTTGTTCGTTGCGGTAGAGGACGTGGGCGTCCCGACGCATCACCGTGACCGAGTCGACCACGGACAGCTGCTCGGCAGCCGCTACCACCTCGGGGAGGACGGCGAAGTGAGTGTCGTGCCCGGCGGCCGTGGTGAACCGTGCGGGCACGCCTCGCTGGCTCACCGTGGCGTAGCGGACGGCCGTGCCCTGCCGGGAATCGGCTGCGCGCACGGCCAGGACCAGCAGCTCCACCCGGTATCCGGCCTGACGGTACAGGGACGCGCTGGTGACGAAGGCGGCGGCGTTTTCCGGGGTGATCTCGATGACCACGTCCCCGCGCCGCTCGCGTACGTACGCTTCGGCCTGAGCCTGCCAGGCCCGGTAGTCGGCGCGGATCCGCGCGGAGGCCGTGCGCGGCTCCTCACGTAAGAGCTGCAGGTAGTCCGGGTGGGAGAATTTGAAGTCGTCACCCGTGATGTGGGCGGGGCCGTCGCGCAGGGTGCGTCGGACCATCTGAGCGGCCCGGGTCTTGCCGGCGCCGGGCTGGCCCATCACGTACACCGCGACGGGTCTGTCCTGCGGTGTGATCCGTCCCAGCAGCGGAACGATCAACTCGTCGAAGATCCAGCGGTGTTCGTCTGCGGAGAGGCGGTGGTAGTCGACCCCGGGAGGCTCCCGGCGCGGCTGGGCGGTGCGTCGGACCGGCTCGGCCAGGGCAGCGGCGCGTTCGGTGTCGCGGCGGACCGCCAGCGTCCAGTCTTCGGGCAGTCGGGGATCGGTCAGGCGCCGGTCGGCGTCGGCGAGCTGACGGCGGAACCGGCCCGTCTCCCTGGCGTCCCACGGGCGGCTGCGCTCAGCGAGCACCGCGCGTGCCGCGCCCGCCGGACGGCACCATTGCCCGGTGGACGCACATTCGTTGTCGTACACGACCTCCAGCGCCGTCTCCGTGGAGCGCCGGACGACGAAGACCCGGTCCGCCAGGTGCGCGGCCTCCACCATGCCGAGGGTGTCGACCAGGGCGGCAGCGCACTGGTCGTGGTTGTCCCAGGAGACGTACCGGGCCCGGCCCTCCTGGGCAAGGCGCAGGTACCGGTCCAAAATGCCGAGCTGGCTGACCGCCTCGGGCACGGCCAGGGCCACCAGCTCGACGCGGTAGCCCGCCTGCCGGTACGCGGCCATCCCGGCCAGGAACTCTTGCGGGTGGGCCAAAGGCGCCTCCACCACCGCGTCATACCGGCCGGCTCGCACCCGAGCCTCCACTTCGGCCTGCCAGCGGTAGGTCTCCAGCCGCACCCGCACCCCGGCGGTCCGCACGTCCTCGCTGAGCAAGGCCGCGTAGTGGGGATGGATGTTCTTGTAGGCGTCGCGGTCCACCCGTACCGCACCGCCCCGCCGTTCCAGCGCTGCGTGCACCAGGTCGACGACGAGCGTCTTGCCGCTGCCTGCCTGCCCGGCGACGAACACCACCACCGGGCGCACCGGTTCCGGTTGCGGCACTGCGGCGCCCAGGACGCTGGGCAGGACGGTTCCGGTCAGGACCTCCTCGGACCAATCACCGGCCGGCACTGCGCCAACAGGTGCCGCCGGGCCCGTGCTCGGCGGCTGTGCCGGCGGCGACGCGGGACGGGGGCAGTGCGGCGCGCTCACGTACTCCTCCACGAATGAACTGGTGAAAGGCGGTGTAGGGGAGCCCCGGCTTCGGTCTAGGCCCGAGCCGACGATGAGTCCTGCTGCAGCTGCTGGCGCAGCGCATCGAGGGTGCGGCCGTCCGCGGTCCGCCACAGCACCCACCCGTTCGACGCCGTGCCGGTGACAGCTGAGGCCGCCTTCGAGGGCGAGGTGTACGGCACCGACTGTCCTTCGACGATCAGCCGCCCATCAGCGGCCACGGTCGCCACGGCTTCCCGGCCTGCCCGCCGCTGCTGGAAGGACAGCGTGTCCCCGGCCTGCAGCAGTCCCTTCAACAGCAGCTCAGCCAGCGGGCCTTGCGGGGCCACGGCACGCCCGGGACCGGAGGCATCACCTTCTGTGGCCCCGTGGGGCGCGAGGTCGAGAGACAGGGTGATGTGAACCGTCTCTTCCGGCCCCGCGGCGGCAAGGCGGGCGATCAGGGACGAGTCGAAGTGCAGGCTCACGGTGGGCAACGCGGGTCTCCTCTGAACGACGCGACACGACCATTGACCACTCTACTATCAAGCGCTCAGCAGTGCTTCGGTTTAGAGTGGTGAGGAGAAGTCGTCAAGCCTGCGGCCCCGTCGGCGCCCCCTACGGCGCCACCGTGGAATGCGGTGCCCCCAGTAACCCGCACGGGCTCGCGCTGCCGGTCCACGACGCGGCGCCAGCGAGACCCGCCCCAGTGGCACCGGCACGCACGCCTGTCCCGCGTCACGGTCGCCGCCACCCGGCCCGCACCGCCGCGAGTCCGAAGGTCGTGCGCTAGATCCCCGAGACGCGCAGAGTCCGGCGGGTGCCTGCCTACGAGGCAGGCACCCAGTGGTAGTTCGCCATGGATTGGCCCTGCAACGCCCTACCAGGCAGGCACTTCGACCGGTCGCTGATTAGCCGGGCGTGCGGTCGTGGCCGAGTCCGGGGAGGGACATGGAGCAGGCGGAACGCAGTTCGCTGAGCAGAACCGTGGCGGAACACTCGGGTCCCAGCCGTAGGCGTTGAGGCGGCCGCCGCAGGTCACGCAGGCGCCGGAGACCTTCCAAAGTCGCCGTGCTTCGGTACGCGCGACGTTGTGCAGGCGAAGACGCTCACGTTCGATCGCGTGCTGCATGGCCAGTGTTTCCTCTTCGCTCCAGAACATGTCATCGAGCGCATCGGGGGCTACGAAGAGGGAATCGAGCAGAGCCTTGATGACGCGCTCATAGGTGCCGTTTGCGGTGGCGGCCTTGATGAGGAGGTCTGCTTCCGCGCTGCCTTCGAGACGGCTCACGTCACGGCCGGCGTCTGAACTGAAGCCGTACGCCCATTCCTCGGCCATGGAGACCAGAGCGTCGCCGCTGCAGTCCGGGAGGTGGCTGGGACAGTGGAGGAAGGCCCAGCCGGGCTGGCCGTTCCGGCAGGCGGGTGTCCGGCACAGCTCCCTGGCCATGTCTTGCGTGAGGATGAGCCGGAAGCGGCGGTTGCCGCAAACGACGACTGCCTCTTCCAGGGGGCTCATGGACTCCAGCGTGAGGCGTGCGGAGCGTCCCTCTTGCGCGAGTGAGCCCGCGAGTTCAAGAACGGTGCCGTAAGGGACGGCACCGCCGAGCAGACGGGAGTGGAACACCTCCGGCGCGAGTTCCGAGTCGTAGCCCCAGTCGACGTCTACCGGGGCAACCGTGGCGCACTCGGTCAGCAGTTGGGAGAGCAGGAAGCCGCTTGGCTCCCGGCCGGTCGCGGCAGTCATCTCGCGGGCGGCCTGGGTGTAGCGGCGGCCTGTTTGCACCTGCGTCTCGCGGATCGCGGCCTTGCGCTTCTTATCCCTCGTCATGACAGTCCTTCCGCCAGCATGCCCACGCCCATGCCGCAGCAGGAGTCATCACGTTCAGGGAGAGATGCCGCGCGAGTCGGAGACCCTTGTCCGCTTGCCGGGCGCGTGGGTGCAGTTCCGGCCGGGAGTTTGACATGGTCTGGCATGCGCGTGATGCCGCACCATCAGCGGCAGCGTAGCGCATGCGACGCGCGAAAAAGCGGCAACGCCCGGGGGTGGCCGGTGCAGTGCCTGGCGGGGCCGTCGGCGTTCCGGGCGGGTCATTACCGCATGGCTTCGTAGTCCTGCGGTGCCGTCCGCAGGATCTCGGTCATCTGGTCTGCGGTCAGCTTCCTGAAGGCCACGGCGGACGCGCTCGCGATCTTTCTGAACAAGATGTCGGCGGGGATCGGCGGCAGGCCGGCAAAGATGGGGTAATGCTCTGCCCCGGCGCCGTCGCTGAACTCGCGGTGCAGCAGCCACACTGCCTCGGCGAACATGGCGTAGTTGGTCTCGTGTTTGCTCCACAGGCACCGCAGCGCGTCGCCGCCGAAATCCCGGTTGATGAATCCCCAGACGTACGACATCTCGGCCGTCTTGTCCGGGTGCGCGTCGTCGTTCAGGTACCGGACCCAGTCGTTCAGGATGTCCCAGCGCAGCGCGTTGACGATCACCCCGGTTGGCGCCTCGCTTGGTCGTAAGTCGGTTGCGAACGCATCATTGAACGTCATCGGGCAACGGTAGCGAGAAGCGCTGCCGCCCCGCCATGGCGCCCGCTCGCCACCACGATCCCGCTGCGTGCCTACTCATTGGCAGGAGGCAGCGCAGGCACTGTGCGTGGCGCTGATGTTGCTACCTGGGTATCGCAGCGGGCAGCAGGGGCGGCTGCGCGTTTTCCAGCCGGAGAGCACAGTCCCAGCCGAGGCACGCCGAGGTGGCCCTGCAGGTCGCGGACCAGCAGCGCGGCGACCTATGCGCACCCTTCCACCACGTGCCGTGCCGTTCGACGCGATGGGGCAACTTCCCGCCAATCCCGATTACTTGTGTTAGCTGTAGAAGCCGAAGCGGTACGCTGTAGATATCTACAGCGCTACAGCGGGAAAGGACACAACACTCCTCGTGTACACGCTGCGCCCTTTGGCCAACGGCCTGCGAACCGACCACCCCGTCCCCGACCTGCCGTTCGTCGACGACTCCCACATCCCCCTCGACGATCCCCGCGAGCTCGAAGCCGTCGGCCGCAACCGCAGCGGCGGCATGTGGGGCCGCTACGACCTCGAGCGCTCCGCCGGCGGATGGCGCGCCTACACCACCGACCCCCAGCGGAACGAGTGCGCCTGGTGCGTGCGCTACCACCCTGACCACGGGCGGACGGTCCTGCTCGTGCGCGACGAGGACGCCAACGAGCTGCACGCCGCATGGCACGGCGGCCCGCTGCTGTTCCGGGCCGGCGGCTACTGGTGGGACGGAGCCACCTGGTACCGGCCCGGCCAGATCTGGGATGCGGCCGACGAGGACTTCGTCCGCGCCCCGGTCCCGGCCGCGGGCGCCGTCACCGCCGACCAGCTCCTGGACGCCACCGCCCACCCGAACGTCGGCCACCTTCTGAAGGTCACTTCCTTCGACCCGGACGCACCGCTCGCCGGACGGTGGAGCGACCACCTCGCACTCTGGGCGCAGCACCGCACCGACCGCGAAGGCGACTTCCCCCTCAACCAGTGCGTGGTCCAGCTCTCCGCTCCCGAACTCGCCGCCGACCAGTTGCTGGGCGTCACCGAGTTCGCGGGCCTGGCCGGTATCGCTGCCTCCACCCTGCGCTCGTACGCCTCCCGTGGGGAAGGGAACGTCCCCCTGCCTCAGGCCACGGTCAGCGGACGCAGTGCCTGGTCCCGCCCGGTCGCCCAGGACTGGGTCACCCAACGCAGCCGCTCCCCGGAGAACGTCGCGGCCGCCGTGGCCGGCCCCGACACTGACGCCCTGCCCGCCGGCGTGAGCGACTTGCGTGAACGCCTTACCGTCAAGTTCCAAGCCCTGCTGTGGGGCCGCCCGCAGACCCGTAAGCGCTGGGTGCTGCGCCACCGCAGCGAGCCGGACGTGCGGAAGATCTCCAACGAACTCGCCCTGCACGTCGCCGCGCGCCTGGACGACATCATCCCCACCGACCACCTGGCCGCCACCATCCGTCACGCCGTCCTCGACGAACTGACGGAACAGCACGGCTGGGACAGCGACCAAGGCGACGACCGCACGCACTTCTACACCCTGACCACTCCCGTCGCCAAGATCCTGGACTGGCTCATTCGCCATCACCCCGACTACGGCCAGTACGCCATCGGCGACATCGTCCGCGAGGCCCAGAGCCGTCTCGGCATTCCCCGCGACGCCGTGGCCGACACCCTGCTGCGGTCCCTGTCGATGGACGGCACGCTCGACAGCGCCAGCCTCACCGCGTACCTCGATCTGGCCCTGCCACCGGAGAAGACCCGCTGACGGGCCCAACCGTAGGCCGCTGCCTGGCAGCCACGCGCATGGGCCTCCCCGGCTCTTCGGCCGGGGAGGCCCATGCCCAACAGCCCGCGCGTTAGAGCAGGCGATTGATGCGGTGTGCGGTTGTCCGCTCGCCTAGATCAGTCCAGGTAGTCGGCTACGAGCAGGGCGAACTCGTCGGGTCTGGCCAGTCGGATGTCGAGGTCTTCGGCCTTGGCCCGCTTGGATCCGGCGCCTTCCCCGGCGACGACGAGGGCGGTCTTCTTCGACACGCTGGAGGAGGAGCGCCCGCCGGCCCGCTCGATGAGTTCGTTCATCTGGTTACGGCTGAGCTGCTCAAGGGGCCCGGTCATCGTGCCGGTGACCACCACCGTCATCCCAGCGAGCGGGCCGCCGGCCGGAACACCACCAGGATCCTCGCCGACCCCGGACGTATCCTTGCCGACTGCGGATGGGGGAGTGGCGCCGGGTTCGGTCATGTTCACCCCGGCCGCTGTGAGTTTGTCGATCAGCCCAGCGAGTTCGGCGAGTTCGGTGACGATCGCGGGTGCCTTCTCGGCGCCGATGCCCTCGACCTGCTGCAGGGTCTCCGCGTCGGCGGCGCGGATGTTGTCCATGGTGGCGAAGTGCCGGGCGATACGGCGGGACATGGAGCGGCCCGTGCCGCGGACGCCGAGCGCGCACAGCACCCGCGACAGCGGCCGTGTCCTGGCCGTTGCGAGCGCGGTCAGCAAGTTGTCCGTGCTGGTTTCGCCCATCCGCTCCAGCCCGAGAAGCTGGTCACGGGACAGGGTGAACAGGTCGCCGAGATCCGCGACCAGGCCCGCCTCGACCAGTTGCACGATGCGGGTGGCGCCCAGGCCCTTGATGTCCAGCTGGTCGCGGCCTACGGCATAGGAGAGCGAGGCGACCAGGTGGCAGTTGCGGCCCTGCTCACACCGCCAGCGTTCCTGGCTGGTGTCGATACCGGAGCCGCACCGCGGGCACACGTCGGGGAAGTCGATCGGCTGCTCGTCGCCGGTGCGCAGGTGGGCGACCGGGGCCTCGATGCGCGGGATGACGTCGCCGGCGCGGTGGACCATCACGTGGTCGCCCAGGCGCAGGTCGCGGCGGGTGATGTCGGCGGGGTTGTGCAGGGTTTTGTAGGGGGCGATGTTCTGTGGTGTGACGTGGCATGACAGTCTCTCGAAACTCGGTGTGCAACACACCTGTTGGGGTGTAGCTCACGTTGCATGGCGTACATCAGTTGAGAGAGAGCACCAGGTTGAGAGCGTTTCCTGTGACCTTGCCTTCAGGGCAGAGGTACTGGACGGTGTTGGACCACTTGTTCGTTCCAGTGGCGGCTGCGGATCGGTTCCTGCAACATGTCCGGTTCGGCAAGGGCAAGGCCGAGTCGACTACGGAGACCTACGCGTACGCGCTCGCGTTGTTCCTGCGCTGGTGTCTGCGCACGGACCGGGACTGGCGCACTGCGGCACCGGACTTGGGCCTGTTCATGACGTGGTTGCGGCACGCGCCGAAGGGCATGTCGGGCGTCGAGCCGTCGCCGGGGGCGGCGCTGATGGTCGGTCCGGGGCGCAAGCCAGCGCGCGGTGAGAAACGGGTCAACGGGGTATTGACAGCGGTGCGTGGGATGGTCGCGCATGCGGTGACACATGGTGACGCGCCGCAGTGGGTACTGCCAGTGCTGTTCGACTTGGCTTCAACGGCGGATCTGCCGGCCGCGGCAAGGGGCGAGGGCTCGACGACGGGGGTGCGTCTGGGAGTACGGCACCGGATGAAGGAGCCGAAGCGACCGGTGGACCGGGCCAGCGATGAGGAGATCCTCGCGCTGCTGCGGGCCTGCCGTACGGCGCGGGACCGGATGATGCTCCTCTTCATGGGCAGGGGCGGTCTGCGCCGGGGGGAACTGGTCGGGCTGCGGCGGGAGGACATCCATTTCCTGCTCAGTTCCGTGTCTCTGGGTTGCGCGGTGGCCGGACCGCACTTGCACGTGGTGCGGCGCGAGCTGAACCCGAACGGAGCGTGGGCCAAGTCCCGCCGCGAGCGGGTGGTCCCGGTCGATCGGTTGCTGGTGCAGGCGCACGACCGGTATGTGATGGAGCGGATCGCCTGCCGCGCGGCGGATGCGTGCGACTTCGTGTTGG
This sequence comes from Streptomyces sp. NPDC054834, assembly GCF_053611185.1. Classification (NCBI taxonomy): domain Bacteria; kingdom Bacillati; phylum Actinomycetota; class Actinomycetes; order Kitasatosporales; family Streptomycetaceae; genus Streptomyces; species Streptomyces sp. NPDC054834. The sequence goes on from NZ_JBSGZV010000074.1 coordinate 29,196, forward strand.
TGAACCTGCAGCGGGAGCCACTGGGTGCGCCGATGCCTCCGCGAGCAGTGAACGAGTTGATGACCGCGCTCAGCGAGCGGGCCAGCTTGGCACGCAGGGTCCGACCGCATCAGCTCCGTCACGCCTTTGCCAGTAATGCGCGAGCGGCAGGGGCGGACTGGGATGAGTTGTCGGAGCTGATGGGCCACGAATCGCCTGAGTCGCTGCTCCCCTATTTGCATCCCGACTCACAAGCCTTGCGGAATGTCGTCGAGCGGGTCCCCTCACCGCGGGTGCTGACCACGGACGGAGCGGGCCAGCGATGACAACGCTCGCAGAAGTACGTGAGAGTGAGCGGTCCATCGGTGCTGGTCCGAAGGCGGAGGGGTTCAAGGCTCGCCTGGATCCGCAGTTCCTGGAGGAGGCTGCGGGCTGGGATGAGGACAGTCGAACGCTGACGATTCAACCGGGGCACCCGCTGCTGGCGTGGACACCTTGTATCAATGCCATCTACTCTGCCGAGGCAGTCTTGACGTCAGGGTTGTGCAATCTCTGCCAGAGCAAGTGGAACCGCTCCAAGCTCCCGCTGGAGGAGTTCGTGGGCAGCGCGGAGGCAGAGAAGAAGAAGCCGCGGGAGCGCTGTTCGGTTCTGAACTGCGCGCGGATGTGGAGCAGTTCGGTATCCAAGCTGTGCGGGCCACACCGCTCGCGGTTCCGCAAGCTGGGTTTGTCGATGGAGGAGTTCTTCGCGCACCCGCAGGTCAAACCGATGCCCCCGTTGGGGATCTGCGGCGTACTGGCGTGCTCGCGCGAGCGGGAACTGACCACGAGCCCGTACTGCCAGGCGCACAAAACGAAGTGGAAGCGCCTGGTGCGGGACGGTGAGCCGGAGGCCTCGGATGAGGCGCGCTGGGCCCGGACGGAGGCGCCGACGCTGACGAGTCCGGGGGTGGTGCCGCTGCTGGGGCTGTCTCCGCTGCTCGTCGTCGAGGTGCTGTTCGCGTTGCAGGAGCGGATAGGGCAGGAGGTTAAGGTATCGCCGCAGAAGTTGCGGTCGACAGTCAACTGGCTGCGTCGGCAGGAGTTTTGGTCCTTGATGGACGTGCCCGATGGCGAGCGGACGGGCAAGAAGAACACGGCGGCCATTAATGCCCGGCTGCTGCGGGATCACGTGGTCCAGGCGCTCCTGGACCCGGAGGTGGAACGGCGCAAGCCGGACCGCTGGGACGCTCGGGCGTGGGGGCACCGTGGAGTGCTGGACTTCACGGGTATCACCCAGAAGTGGCTGCGCGAGGCGGTGATGATGTGGATTGTCGAGGAGTTGCCGCGTCACTATGGCAAGAGTGCGACCCGGTTCCTGCAGGCCCATATCGGCGCGGTCGGTCGGCTGTCGAAGAGTTTGCGGGCCTTCCGAGAGGACCGTGGTGAAGACCCGACCTCCGTCGACCGGGCGGACATCGAGAACTTCCTCGGCCGGCTGACCTTCCAAGTCAGCCAGCACGATTCCGACATGACCGACAACCTTCGGTGGAACACCCTTCGGATGCTGCGGAAACTCCTCAACCGCACTCGCGCGCTCGGCGCGTCACGTCCGGGCGGCCCGATGGCGGGCGTCTCGGAGGACTTCGCGCTGCGGGAGTCGGACATCCCGAAGGAAGACAAGCGCAAGAAGCCCCGAGACCTGCCGACGGTGGTGATGCGGCAGGTCTGCGGGCAGTTGGACCGGCTGGAGGAGATGGCCTCGCGTGAGGTCCGGGTGGCCATCGACCTGATGATCGACACCGGGCGCCGGCCCGATGAGATCTGCACGCTGGAGTGGGACTGTCTGGCCACTGACTCCAAGGGCAAGCACGAGCTGATCTGGACAAACATCAAGTGCAACCGGCTGGGCATCCGTCTGCCGATTGCCCAGGCCACCGTCGATGTGATCCGGGATCAGCAACATCGAGTTCGTACGCGGTTCCCGGACACGCCGCTGTCGGAGCTGGTGCTGTTGCCGGCTCCGATTCGCAACCCGCGTGGCACCCGGTCGGTCGCGATGGGCACGGTGGGGGAACGGCACTCGGACTGGGTTGCGGAGATGCCCCCGCTGCTGATGGAGGACGGCAAGACGGAGTTCGACCGGTCCAAGGTCGTGATGTATGCCTACCGGCACAGTTATGCCCAGCGACACGCTGACGCGGGCGTGCCGATCGACCAGCTCCGCAAGCTGATGGATCATGATCTTCTGGAGTCGACCCGGCGTTACTACAGGAACCCTCAGGAATTGCATCAGACGGGCGAGAAACCGCAGGTCGCGAGGTCAGGGAAGGGCCTGACGAGGACTTCATCCTCCTGCAACCTGGCGGC
>NZ_JBSGZV010000075.1:0-31249 GCF_053611185.1 Streptomyces sp. NPDC054834
GGTCCGCGCCCGGCCGGGCGCGGACCACCGACGGGGATTGGCTTCCACACCGATGAGCAGCGTCAGTGTTGTGATCCCCTGCTACAAGTACGGCCATTTCCTCGCCGACTGCGTGAGCAGCGTCCTGGACGAGCAGGACGGCGTTGACGTCCGGGTACTCATCATCGACGACGCCTCGCCCGACGACTCGGCGGAGGTCGCGCACAAGCTGGCCGCCTCCGACCCGCGGATCGAGGTCTACGTCCACGAAACCAACAAGGGCCACATCGCCACGTACAACGAAGGCCTCCTGGAATGGGCCGACGGCGACTACGTGGCCCTTCTCTCCGCCGACGACCGGCTGGTCCCGGGCGCGCTGGTCCGCGCCGCCGCGCTCCTGGACGCTCACCCCGAGGCGGGGTTCGCCTACGGGCGGCCCCTGCGCTTCCAGCACGGCGGGCCGCTGCCCAAGGCCCGGACCAAGAGCACCGGTTCGGCCGTCTACCCCGGACAGTGGTGGCTGGAGCGCCGCTTCCGCGAGGGCACCGGCTGCATCACCTCGCCGGAAGTCGTCGTCCGCACCGGCCTCCAGCGCAAGGTCGGCGGTTACGACCCCGCCCTGCCGCACGCCGGCGACATCGAGATGTGGATGCGGCTCGCCGCCCACGCCGACGTCGGCTACATCCGCGGCGCCGACCAGGCCTTCTATCGTGTCCACGGCAAGAACATGTCCACCGTCGACTTCGGCGGCCAGCTCGACGACCTGCGTCAGCGCCTCGTCGCCTTCGACTCGGTGCTCGTCAAGTGCGCCGACCGGCTGCCCCATGCCGAGCGCCTGGCCGACCAGGTCCACACGCGCCTCGCCCGCCACGCCCTGCGCCGGGCCTACCGCGCCTACGACCGCGGACGTACCACAGTCGTACCGGTCGACGAATGCGTGGCGTTCGCGGAGCAGTGCCTGCCGGCATACAAAGCGCTGCCCGAGTACCGCGCGCTGCGGCTGCGCAGACGGATCGGCCCGCAGACCATGCCGTATCTTCAGCCCCTCGTGTGGTCGGCCGTGGCCGAGCGCGGGCGGGAGTGGCTGTGGTGGGAGTCGTGGAAGCGCCGCGGTATCTGATGTGTGATCATCTCAGCTCAGCCGGCCACCGGAATCCCGGCGGTATGACGCACCGGGTCCGGGGAGTCGCCCTTCCGCCTCCTGCGCCGCAGCGCGTACTGGTCGAACCAGAGCGCGCCCAGGATCCCGGCGACTCCGCCCAGCAGCGCCGTACCGGCCAGGGCCCGGGTCCTGGTGCCCTGCTCCGGGGCGGCGCTCGGGGCCACCAGGACGGATGCGCTGATCCGGGACCCGGGGGCGATCCCCTGCGCCTCCTGGAGGTCCGCCACATGCTTGGTGTAGACCTCGATGACCCGGCTGACCGCCGTGTCGGCCTCGACGGCACCGGCCCGCCGCGCCTGCACCTGCACCGAGGGGATCAGATAGCGCGGCGTCGCGCTGGTGCCGCTGTTGCGCGGGATCAGCTGGAACGTCCCGTGCACGCCGACGGAGTCCAGCTCCTTGCGCCCGGCGGGCGACTCGAGCTGCTGGATGACCCCGTACGACAGTGTGGCGAGCGGCGGTTGGAGATTCGTCAGCTGGTTCGGCTGGTTGCCCGTCACGGGCGGTTTGAGGACGACCACCGCCGAACTCAGGTACTGAGGGGCCGGATGCAGCACCTTGTAGGCTCCGGCGGCCGTCAGCGCCAGCGCGAGCAGCAGCACGTACCAGCGGCGGAGCAGCGCTTCGGCGACGTCACGAGGCGACACAGGAAATCCTTCCGTCGCCACCGATCCTCGCAGGCCCCGGGGCGAACCGCCACCAAAAGGGAGTTCTCGTGAGCCTTGCCGACATCCTGGCGATCATGCGCAGGCGCTGGTACTTCATGGTGCCCCTCACCCTGCTCAGTCTGCTCGCGGGCGGGTATCTGTACCGGACCATCCCGGTGTCCTACGAGTCGCAGAGCTCCGTCACGCTGCTCGACTCCGCGGCGATCGCCGAACTGGCGCCGACCTTCGGCAACCCCCTGTCGAACGCGGGCGGTTCGCTGGTCGTCACGGCCGACGTGCTGATCAGGACGCTCCAGTCGAGCGACTCGGCCAAGGAACTGCGCTCCCGCGGCGTCACGGACCAGTACACGGTCGGTTTCGCGCCGCAGGCCGACAGCCCGCTGCTCACCCTGAGCGTCACCGGAACCGACCGGGCGAAGGTGCTCCGGGAGACCACCACCCTCACCAAGTTCACCGGGGAGCAGCTGAAGGCCCTACAGGCCGCTTCCAAGGTGCCGAAGGTGTACACGGTGCAGACCGCGCCGGTCGTCCTGCCACAGACACCGGTCTCCGAGTCGAAGGGCCGGTACCAGGGCATCGCCTCGGTCGTCATCGTCGGGATGGTCAGCGCGTTCCTGCTGTCCATCCTGGCCGAAGGCGTCGCGGTGGTCCGCCGGCGGGGACGCGCCGTGGCCGGATACGTTCCCCGGCGCCATCGCGCCCGGCCGCCCGAGCGGCCCAAGGGCCTGCTGGTGCGGAGACTGGACGCCACGACCATCCTCACCGGCTATCTGGTGCTGGCCTTCTTCGTCCCGTCGAACCTCACCCTGCCCGCGCTGGGCGGTGTCGGCACCCCGGCCAACGTCTTCGCCCTGCTGGGACTCCTCTGGTACCTCGCGACCTGGCTCGGCGGCCGCATCCTGCCGGCGAAGGGCACCAGGCTGCCGCGCGTGGCGATGTGTGTGCTGGCGGCGGCGGTGCTGCTGTCGTACCTCGCGGACGCGACCCGCGAGAGCGCGCACGAGGAGGTCCTCGGGGCCGACCGGGGGCTCATCGGGCTCGGGGTGTGGGTGGCGCTGGTGCTGCTGGCCTCGGCCGGCATCCAGGAGCGCAGCCGGCTGGAGACCCTGATGCGCCGGCTCGTCGTTCTGGGCACGGTGGTCGCCCTGATCGGCTACTACGACTTCTTCGCCGCGACCAACATCGCCGACTCCATCCACATTCCCGGCCTGCATTCGAGCACCGCCGGGATGAGCGCCATGGACCGCGGCTCGTTCACCCGGCCGCGCTCCACCACGGCCCATCCGCTGGAGTTCGGGGGGATGCTCGCCATCCTGGTTCCCTTCGCCGTCCATCAGGCGTTCGACCCGGTGCGCCGGCACGCCGGCGCGCTGCGCCGCTGGGCCCCGGTGGCGATCATGGCGGGCGCGCTTCCGCTGACGGTGTCCCGGACGTCCATCATCGGCGCCTTCATCGTGATCCTGGTGATGGTGCCCCGCTGGAAGCCGCAGCGGCGCTGGGCCGCGATCGGAATCGTCCTGGGTTCGGTGGCCGGCTTCAAGGTGATCATCCCAGGGCTGATCGGAACCATCACCAACCTGTTCGCCAGCTTCCTGTCCAATTCCGACAGCAGCACCCAGGCGCGCACCGTGAAGTACAGCGCGATCGTCCCCTACCTCAGCGAACGCCCCTGGTTCGGACGGGGATTCGGCACCTTCACCCCCGACTTGTACTTCTTCACGGACAACCAGTACATGCTGACCCTGGCCGAGACGGGCGCCGTGGGGCTGGTCGCGCTGCTCGTCCTGTTCGTCACCGGGATCCACCAAGGCGGTGCCATCCGCCGGCTCGCCCGTACCGAGTCGGACCGGGAACTCGGGCAGGCCTTCCTCGCCTCGGCCCTGGTCGCCCTGGTCATCAGCGCCACCTTCGACGCGCTCAGCTTCCCCATGTACGCCGGGATGTTCTTCCTGACCCTGGGTGCGGGCGGCAGCTACCTCGGCTTCATCCGCCGCGAGGCGACTGCCGCCGCCGTCCCCGCCCCCCGTAAGGCATCCGAAGTATCCGAAGCCAAGGCCCCCCAACTCGCGGAGTCCCGATGAGCCCCGTCGCCGTCATCGTCGTCACCTGGAACAGCGCCTCGGTGCTCCCCGGGTTCCTCGCCGCACTTCCCGACGGCATGGCCGGGCTCGACCACCGGCTCGTCGTCGCCGACAACGACTCCGCCGACGACACCGTCGAGGTGCTGAGGACGCTGGCCCCGGACGCCACGGTCGTCCAGACCGGCCGCAACGCCGGGTACGCGGCCGGGATCAACGCGGCGCTGTCCGCCGCCGAGGAATACGAAGCCGTTCTGATCTGCAACCCCGACATCCGGATGCGGCAGGGCTGCGCCAAACGCCTCGTCGACAGCCTCGGAGACGGAGTGGGGATCGCCGTACCCCTCCTGTACGAAGAAGGCAGGGACACGCCCCATCATTCGCTGCGCCGCGAGTCGAGCGTGCTCCGGGCCCTCGGCGAGGCCGTGATCGGCAACACCCGGGCCGGGCGCTTCCCGGCGCTGAGCGAGCTCGTCACCGACCCCGCCGCGTATCAGCGGCCCACGCGCGCGGACTGGGCGACCGGCGCGCTCATGGCCGTCTCGGGGGACTGCCTCGCCGCCTGCGGTCCGTGGGACGAGTCCTTCTTCCTCTACTCGGAGGAGACCGAGTACTGCCTGCGCGCACGGGACCGGGGATACGTCACCCAACTGGAGCCGACGGCCGACGCCGTTCACCTGGGGGGCGACTCTCAGGTGTCGCCCCGCCTCTGGACGCTCCTCACCCTCAACCGCGTCCGCCTGTACCGGCGCCGGCACGGCCCCCTCGCCACGGCCGCCTTCCGCGCCGCCGTCCTGCTCCGGGAGACCTCACGCGCCGCGCTCGGCCGCCCGGCCAGCCGAGCGGCCGCCGCAGCCCTTGCCCGACCGGGCGTCCTGAGCAGCGTCCGTCAACAACGCAGTCTCAGGGGGGCATGAACCCAGTTGAGGTCACCGACAGATAGGAAAGGCCCGCCAGAACGCAGTCCGACGGATCGATGCCCCCTCACTGACGGAACTCCGATTCGAAGCCGCGTTCCTCGTCTTCTGCTTCCACATCTCGATATCGGGGCTGTCGGCTACGTCGTCGACGCGGCACGCGTTCGCTCGCACGGCGGGTGCCGGCGCCGTAGGCGTCTCGTTCCTCGTCGTCCTCAGTGGCTTCGTCCTGATGTGGTCGGCACGGCCAGGAGACACCGCTCGCGCCTTCTGGCGGCGTCGAGCGGCGAGGATGCCGCAGCGGCGAACCTCGGGCTCGTTCAGGCGTGGTGGCCGGACCCGGGCGTCTACTTCGGCGCGTACGGCGTCACTGATCCATCAGCCGGTGATCGTGGATCTGATGCGGGGGCTCGACGCTCAGGGTTCGGCGCCGGCGAAGGCATGGACGCTCACCGTGGAAGCGCTCGCTCTCTCAGTGGCGCTCGCGGGGCTCATGCACCGGTTCGTCGAGGTGCCTGTGACGCGGCGACTCGGCCGCCGGAGAACGCGCTCCTGACGTGGCTCAGCCCCGTCCCGAGTAACTCACCTCCCGGGCGGGGCTGGTCTGGTGGCGCGGGAAGCCACCCCGCGGAGCGCTACTGGCCCGCGCTGCGCGGCCGGCACACCATGGCGATGAAGTCGTGCCCCACCTCCGGCAGGGCCGCGTCCTCCGCGGCGAAGCAGCGGTCCAGCAGCGCAAGCGTCTCCGGCTCCTGGTCACGGAAGTTGTGCGCGATCCCGGAGAACGCAATGTGCAGCACCGTGCCCCCGTACGGCCGTTCCTCGACGACCTCGAAATGGCGCCGCAGGCCCGGCAGCAGCGCCGCGGCGTCGACCGCCTCCGACGGGTCGTCCAGCACCATCGACAGCCTGCTGGGCCGCACGACACGGTGCTTGATCCGGCCGTCGGCCAGCCGCCGCCGCTCCTCGGGGAGCTGGGCCAGCAACTCGTTCGCCGCGTCCAGTTGGCCGTCGGTCCACTGGAACCGGGTGGGGCCGACGAACTCGTCGATCACGAACGTCCCGCCGGGGTCGATCAGTTGGGACAGCCGCGGCAGGGTTTCGTCGAGGTTGTCGAAGTGGTGCAGCGACTGAAGGCCCAGCAGCACGTCGAAGCGTTCCCCGTCGGCGGTCATTTGGTTGACGTCGGCGACCCGGAAGCGCAGGACGTCGGCGAGACCGTTCTCGGCGGCGGCGCCGGTGGCGAAGTCGATCCGCTGCTGCGCCACGTCCACGCCCTCAAGGAGGGAGAACGCGGCGGTCCTCGCCCAGAGCAGCTCGTTTCCGCCCGTGCCGCACCCCAGCGACAGTCCGCGCAGATCGGTGCGCGGCGCGAAGTGCTTGGCGGCCACGTACTCGGGGAACGACGTGTCCGCGTCGCCGGTCATCAGCAGGTTCCACCGCTTGATGACCGCCGGTATCGCCCACCACTCGGTCAGCGACGGGTCGACCCGGGACCAGTGCTGGACCACCCGGGCACCGCCGCGCACCCGCAGCTTGGCCAGTACCGGGTCCAGGTCCAGCTTCCGCACCTTGCGCAGCAGCCGGTCGGCGTCATGTCTGTTGACCAGGTTGTTCAGCATGCGGGCTCCGTTCTCACGGCTATGAGCGACTTCGGGGCGCCGAGCACCCGCTCGCTGAGGAGCACTGACCGGGGGAACAGGTAGCGCATCTCGGCCCGGGTCAGCAGCTCGATGTTGATCACGGCGTTCATCGCCGACTCCGGACTGTCGGGGCGGCTGTGGACGAGCGGCCAGTGCCTGACCAGACGCGCTCTGGCGGTCAGCGGCAGGAACTGGAAGCCGGGCGCCACGAAGTGGGGCTCCACCGGGAAGTAGCGGTAGGGCGTCTGGATCCAGTGCAGCGGCGCCAGTTGCTCCACGGCGCGGACGAACTTCTGCCGCTGGCTGTGGCCGCCCACGTGCTCGATGGTCGAGTTGGAGAACACCAGGTCGTAGCCGCCGTCGGCGCTCAGTTCGGCGGCGACCTCCGGGTCGGTGACGTCGGCGTTCGCCGCGGTGATCCAGTCGGGCAGCTCGGCGGGGTGTGCCTCCAGGTTGATCAGGTGGACGTGCTTGGCGCGCACCGGTGCGCGCAGCCACATCTCGGCCGTCCCGCCCAGGTCCACCACGCTCATGTTCTCGATGCCGGGGAAGCAGCGCCGGAACCGTTCCCAGCGGGCGATGCGGAGTCGCTCGCCCAGCGAGCCGGGCGCGTCGACGAATCTGTTTCTGAGGGCGCGGGATCGTGGCACGGGATCAACCACCTGTTGGTCGGAGCGGAAAGGTAGCGGGCCTCAACTGGGCTGTCGCCATTGCGTGTAGAAGCTGGCCGGGTTCACCAGATACCGGACAGTGGGGTGCGGCACATGGCGTACCCGGTGCCTGCGGCCGTACCGGCGGATCAGCTCCCAGTCCTCCCTGGGCAGCACCTCCGGTGTCCGGCGCAGGCGGCTGAAGTGCAGGGAGCGGTTGCGGCGGGCGACGAAGGCGTTGGTGTCCAGGAAGGCCTCGCGGGCGGCCCGGCGCCGGTCGTAGGGCACCGACAGGACGTCCTGCTCGCTGCCGTCGGGCAGGACGCGGCGCAGCGCGGTGTAGACGCCGTCGGGTCCGTCGGGGGACTCCAGGACCGCCAACGTCCGTTCCAGATGGCTGGGTTCCCACAGGTTGTCGTCGTCCAGGAACGCCACGTACCGCGAGCGGGTGAGGCGGATGCCCACATTGCGCACGACGCCCGCCACGCCGGTGTTGCGCGCCAGCGAGACCGCGAACAGCCTTGGGTCATTGGGGAGTTCGGGCAGTCCGGCGCCGTCGTCGACCACGATGACGACCTGGTCGCGAACGGTCTGGTCCAGGGCCGAGCGCACCGCGGCACGCAGCGCCTCGGGACGTCGGTGGGTGGCGATCACCGTGGCGACCAGCGCCGAGGGCGGCGACGGCAGGCCGGCGGCCAGCCTTCGGGTCTCGGCGTCCTCGATCCGGCGCAGCCGCACCGCGCTGGGGGCCAGCAGGACCTTGTTCCTGGCCTCGAAGAGCACCAGCCAGCCGAACAACGCCTTGAGCAGTGTCCAGGGAGCCCGCGCGACACGGCGCGTCATGGCGCCGCTCACGAGGACGGCTCCGGCTGGATCGGGCGGCCGTCGGACATCCGGTTGTTCCGCCACACGTTTCCGGCGCCGCCCGCGTTCCAGTGGGCGACCGTGCCGTAGCCGCCGGAGGCGGGGTGGTACTGCGTCGAGAAGACGTTGTTCGTGACCTTGATCCCGGTGGCGCCCGTGTCACCGCCGTAGAGGGCGTACGCGCCGCCGGCTATCCAGTTGTGGTCGACGGTGACATTGCGGACCACTCCGGCGTCGGCGAACAGTCCGATGCTTCCCGAGGCCCCCTGCTTGAGGCTCGTCGGGTTCAGCAGGGTGTTGTGGCGGATGATCAGCTGCCCGGTGTTGCCGCCGCCGCTGATCACCGCGTCGGTGTGCTGCCACTCGCCGCCCTGGTTGATGAACGGGACGATGTCGTGCACGTAGTTGTCGTGCAGATTGCCCTGCCCCATGGACAGTGCGTCGCCGAACACCGAGATGTCGCACCAGCCGACCTCGATGGAGCTGGTCCCCATGTTCGACACCGCGTAGTCCACGCCGCCGTTGTCGGGCCCCTTGCCGGGCACGGCGGTGATGGTGGAGTGCAGGACCCGCAGGCCGTGGTAGCCCGGGCGCAGATTGACGCCCCACCAGTTGTCCGAGGTGATCTTCGTGTCGATGACGGTGACGTCGTTCGCGTAGATGTCGAGTGCACCGGTGATGTCCCAGCCCCGGATGACCATGCCGTTGGTTCGGACGGCCATGTAGCCGGTCTTGTGGGGTTTGAGGGGGATGCGGGGGCCGGTGGTGCGGGCGTCGGGGAATCCGCAGGCACTGGGAGAGGTGCACGCGGTTCTGGCCGCGGGTTTCTCGGACGCGTTGCTCGTGCCGGCGGTCGCGGTGGGCGTCGTCGGCGGGGACGGTGAGGCGGTGGGGCTCCCTGTCGTCTCGCCGGCCGCGGTCGACGGATCAGTGCTCGGTGTCGCCGGGGACCCGCTCGCGGGGCAGGTCAGCGCGTCGTCCGCGCAGTCCGGCGCCGCGGACTTGTCCGATCCCGAGCAGGCCGTACCCATGACCGCCAGTAAGGCGCCGAGCAGCGACCACGCGAGCGAGCTCCGGCTGAGACGCCGTGTCATCCGGCTCACCTCATGTCCTGTTGGGTGGACCGGACCGGTGCGGACGCCCGGTGCCGGCCGCGGTGGGGCCGGTCGGCCGGGCCGAGGCCGCGCAGGAAGTCGCGGCTGGGCAGTACGCACACCGTGTAGCCGGCCAGGGCGATGGTGCCGATGGCGAGGAGCGCGAGCCGCCCGTCGCCGAACGGGCGCTGAAGGCCGAGGATGATCGCGGCCATCACGGCCCCGCCGAGGAAGGGCCACGCGCAGGCCCTGGCGATCCGGCCGAGGCCGATGCCGGCACGGCTGAGGGCGATCAGGAAGATCGGCACCACCAGGCCGCCGGCGACCAGGACATGGCCCTGGGAGACTCCGACGATGCCGTTCAGATGGGCGGTGACCAGGAGTACCGGGATCAGGGCCGCCAGCCACAGGCCCTGTACCAGGAAGAGCGAACGGCGCTGTCCGATCGCGACCAGGCAGTCGTAGGCGAGTTCGCCGCCGATACGGATCAGGCCGAGGGCCATCAGCCAGGGCAGTGCCGTGGCGGCGGGGGTCCACTGGCTTCCGTAGACCAGCCGGATGACCGGCTCCGCGAGGCCGGCCAGCAGAACGCACAGCGGGACGGTGCCGGTGATCAGCACGCCCAGGGCACGGCTGAAGCCCTGGGCGAGCGCCTGCGGCGAGTCGGCCAGGCGGGAGAACCCGGCGAAGGAGACCCGGCGGGCGGCCTCGGAGATGATCCGCACGGGCCAGCCGGAGATGTTGAAGGCGAGCACGTAGAAGCCCAGCGACACATTGCCCAGCGTCGCGCCCACCACCATGGTGTCGACGTTGACCACCGCGAGGGCCAGAATGCTCGCTCCCGCCAGCGGCAGTCCGAACCTCAGCAGGGCCCGGGCCTGCTCGGGGTCCCAGCCGAATTTCAGGGTGCCCGGTGCCGCCAGCGCGCAGCCGAGCAGCGTGACGACGTTCCCGGCCACGGCGCCCCAGGCGAAGCTCATCGCGCCCCAGCCCTCGAAGGCCAGCAGCAGCGTCACCGCGGTGCCGAGCACGAAATTGAACCCGTCGATGACCATCCGCCTGCCCTGGGCGAACTCACGGGTGAGGAAGCCGCCGGGCACCTGGGCCACCCCGTCGATCACCACGCACAGGCACATCACCCGCAGGACGCCCGCGGCGTCCGGCGAGCCGAGCAGACCGGCCACCGTCGGTGCCGCCGCGAACAATGCCACGTACAGCAGGCCGCTGGAGAGGGTACTGAGGGTCAGCACGGTCGGCGCGAACCGCCGTGCGTCGCCCTCCCAGCGCACGATGGCCAGGCCCACCCCCAGCTCGTTCGCGGACAGCAGGACCAGCAGCACGGTCTGGGCGATGCCGTACACGCCCCATTCCGCGGGGCCCAGGGCGAAGCGCGCCAGCACGATGCCGGTCGCGAAGTTGCCCATGCGCAGGACGACGGTGTTGATCAGACTCCACCGGGCCGCCGAACGGACCTTCCGGCCGAGGGAGGGAGCAGCCGGGACCACGGGGTCCGGGGGTACGGGTTCGGGAGGAGCGGGCGCGTCGCTCGTCTCACCGGTCTTGCTGTCCGGTGCGCGGGCGATGTCCATGAGTCGACTCCTCGTCGAGCGGCTCTGCGGCGGACGCCACGGCCATGGCGGGCCGTGGCGCGTCGGGCTCTGCGGCGGCCGCACCGTCCACGGGGGACCGCGACCAGCTCGGCGGCTGCCGGATGGCGAGCGTCTCTTCCGCGACCGGTTCCCCGGTCGAGCGGACGGGGGCGGTCGTCCCCTCCTCCGGCCCCCTGGGCCCGGCCTCCGGCTCGGGCGTGTGCGACGGCCTCTTGCGCGCCTCCACGTAGAAGGCGGCGACCAGGGTGAGCACCAGGCCCAGGGCCCCGGCCATGACCATGTATTCGAGCCGTGTCTTGGTCTGCGCCACCGGGTTCTGCGGCGGCACGATCGTCGTCATCCGGATCATGGCCTTCTGGTCGACCGACTGCTGCTTCTGGAACTGGTCCAGCCGCTCCTTGGCGTACTCGGTCAGGATCTTGTCCGAGGCCAGGACGGAGGCTTCGTCGGTGCCGGTGACGGTGAGCCACATCAGCGGCCCCTGCGCGTTGTCGGCGAGCTTGGCCTCGAACGTGCCCTTGGCGCCACGGGACTTGAGCTCCCGGAGTGAGTCGTCGGAGTTGAGGTTGCGGGCCAGGCTGTCGGCCATGCCGGTGAGCGAGGTCTGGGTGCTGAGGAAGGGGTTGCCGTCGTAAGCCCGCGTGGCCTTCTGGGAGTTCAGCAGGACCACGGTGCTCTGCGACTGGTACGTGACCGGAACCAGCAGGGTCACACCGACGATCAGACCGGCGGTCAGCAGCAGTCCCGGCAGCAGGACGTACCAGCGCCTGCGCATGACCCGGAAGATCTCAGCGAGATCCATGACGGTCCCCCCTCGCGACCAGACGTTCGACGAGCATATGTCGCAAGCGGATCATATGGTGAAGATTCGGTCAGTGGGTCTCGGCTGGTCGACGGGGCTCGAAAGGTCGGCCCGTCCAGGCAGGTCGGCCGGTCCAGGCAGGTCGGTCGGTCGCGGGCGGGTGCTCGCGGTGCCTCCCGCCAGCAGGACTTCGGCGATACGGTCGCTCGCGCGGCCGTCCCACAGGTCGGGCCGGCGCGCCGCGGGCGGAGCGTCCAGCACCCGGTTGACGGTGGCCACGATCCGCGCCGGATCCCGGCCGGCCAGCACATTGGTGCCCTGCTCCACGGTGACGGGCCGCTCGGTGTTGTCCCGCAGGGTCACGCACGGCACGCCCAGCGCGGTGGTCTCCTCCTGCACACCGCCGGAGTCGGTGAGTACGACGCGGGCGGAGTCCTGAAGGGCGATGAAGTCCAGGTAACCGGCGGGCGGTACGAGCCGGATGCCCCCGGGGACGCCGATCTCGGCCAGCCGTCCGGCCGCGCGCGGGTGCACGGGCAGGACGAGCGGGCAGCGGCCGGCGATCTCGCCCAGGGCCTTCAGCAGCCCGGTCAGGACCTCCGGGTCGTCCACGTTGGCGGGCCGGTGCAGGGTGACCAGGCCGAACTCGCCCCTGGACAGGCCGTATCGGTCGAGGATGTCCGAGGCCCGGGCCCGCTCCAGGTTGGCCAGCAGCGTGTCGATCATGACGTTGCCGACCAGGTGGATCTGGTCCTCCCGGTACCCCTCCGCCCGCAGGTTCCGGGCGGCGTCGGGGGAGGGGGCCAGCAGGTAGTCGCTGACCCTGTCGGTGGCGACCCGGTTGACCTCCTCCGGCATGCTCCAGTCGCGGCTGCGCAGGCCGGCCTCGACATGGGCCAGCAGCGGCCCGGCCTTGGCGGTGACCAGGGCGCAGGCCAGTGTGGAGTTGATGTCACCGACCACCACGACGATGTCCGGCGACACCTCGTCCAGGAGCGGCTCGAACGCGGTCATCACGCGGCCGGTCTGCTCGGCGTGGCTGCCGGAGCCGACCCCGAGGAAGCGGTCGGGCGGACGGATGCCGAGGTCGGCGAAGAAGACGTCGTTCATCGCCGGGTCGTAGTGCTGGCCGGTGTGGACGAGGACCACCTCGGTGCCCCGGCGTTCCAGGGCGTCCATCACCGGTTTGATCTTCATGTAGTTGGGGCGGGCCCCGGCTACGCAGACGACTCGCATGGTTCAGAGCACCTCGATCGTGGGTCCGGACGGCAGCCGTCGGCGGCAGTCCAGGACGAAGGGGGCGTGTTCGGCGATGAGTTCGTAGTCGAAGCCGTCGTGGTCCGTGAGCAGGACCACCACGTCGGCCTCCGCCAGCTCCTGTGGCGTCGGTTCGACCCGCACCAGCCGGGTGTCCACCGGCAGGCTCTCGACGACGTGCGGGTCCGCCGCCCTGACCTGGGCCCCCATGTCGAGCAGCAGCTGGGAGATGCGCAGGGCGGGCGACTCGCGGGCGTCGCCGGTGTTCTTCTTGTACGCCAGACCGAGCAGCAGGATCCGCGAGCCGTTCACGGAACGGCGTCTGTCGTTGAACAGCTCGCTGATCCGGCGCGTCACGTACTCGGGCATGTGACTGTTGATGTCATTGGCCAGCTCCACGAAGCGGAAGCTCTGCCCGAGTTCGCGCTGCACCCGCCAGGACAGGTACGAGGGGTCGATCGGCAGGCAGTGGCCGCCGACGCCCGGTCCGGGCGTGAACTTCATGAAGCCGAAGGGCTTGGAGGAGGCGGCGTCGATGGCCTGCCAGACGTCGATGTCCAGGTGGTGGGCGAACATCGCGATCTCGTTGACCAGCGCGATGTTCACATGTCGGAAGGTGTTCTCCAGCAGCTTGGCGAGCTCGGCCTCCTTGGGCGAGCCCACCGGCACGGTGGTGTCCACGAGTTGGGCGTAGAAACCCTGAACGGCCTTGAGCGAGGCGTCGTCGACACCGGAGACGACCTTCGGGGTCTCCTTGAAACCCCAGACGGCGTTTCCGGGGTCGATCCGCTCCGGACTGTAGCCGAGGTGGAAGTCGGTGCCCGCGGTCAGGCCCGAGCCCTCCTCCAGGATCGGGGCGAACAGCTCCTGGGTGGTACCGGGATAGGTCGTCGACTCCAGGACGACCGTGGCTCCGGGGCGCAGGTAGCGGGCGAGGGCGACCGCCGACTCCTTGATGTAGCGGAGGTCGGGAGTGCCCTCGTGCAACGGCGTCGGGACGGTCACCACGGCGACGTCGAAACCGCCGCAGTCGCGGGCCGACTCGCTGGGGCGGTAGGTGCCGTTGTCCAGCGCCGCGCGGATCCGCTCGGAGGAGACGTCCTCGACGAAGGACTCACCGGCGGCGAGCCTCTTGATCCGCCGGGCGTCGACGTCGTAGCCGATCACCTCGTGTCCGACCTCGGCGGCGCGAATGGCCAGCGGCAGGCCGACGTATCCCTGTCCGACCACGACGACGCGCATCAGTGACTCCTGTTCGCTGGAGCGGTCGACGGGGTGAGCCGGATGAGCTCGCGCGCCGTCATGAGGAGGAAGGAGGCGTTGGTGGTGACGTAGCGGCGGCCCAGGCGGCGCGGCTCCTGGAGCGCGCGGTAGAGCCACTCCAGGCCCCACCGCTGCCAGGCCTTGGGGGCCCGCTTGGTGACGCCGGCCAGGATGTCGAAGGAGCCGCCGACCCCGTGCACGACCCGGGCGCCGGTGTGGGCGCCGTGAGCGGCCGTGAAGATCTCCTTCTTCGGCGAGGTCATGCCAAGGAAGAGCATCTGGGCGCCGCTGCGGGCGATGCCGTCCGCGATCGCCTCCTGCTCGGAGTCGTCGAAGTAGCCGTTCCGCCTGCCGGCCACCTTCAGGCCGGGGAAGCGGTCGGCCACCCGGAGCAGCATCCGCTCCAGCACCTCCTGCTCGGCGCCGAGGAAGTACACCGAGATGCCCGAGGCCTCCGCCTCGGTCAGCAGCCGCAGGAACAGGTCGATCCCGGCCACCCGTTCCGGCAGCGGGGCGCGCAGCATCCGGCCGGCCCACACCACGGCCTGCCCGTCGGCGAGGACCAGATCGCAGCCGGACACGGCCTGCGCGAGCCGCGGGTCCCGCCGCATGTTCACCAGCTTCGCGGCGTTGACCACGCCGATCTCCAGCTGTCTGCCGTCCCGCACCGCCTCCAGGCAGCGCGCCACGGTCTCGTCCATGGTCAGCGGGTCCAGCTCGACTCCGAACAGTGTCTGTCTCCCGCTCATATCCGGCCCCCCTGCCAGGCGTAGAGCATCCAGCCGAACTCGTACGGCCGGCATTCGCGGTCCACGGCGAGCGGGCGGTACACCCGGTCCAGGGACGTCAGCCGCAGGCCCGGAACCACTCGGGAGGACAGACCCCGGGCGGCGCGTACGGCCTTCTTCGGGTCGCCCCGGTAGACCTTGCGCCAGGTGGCGCCGAGCTCGTCGAGGATCATCGGCTCCCGGTGCTCCGAGCCGGCCAGTTCGGGTACGTCCGTCATCCAGCGCAGGCCCTTGCGGATCGCCGCGCCGAAATCGGTGCCGCCGGCGTCGGTGAGGTCGAACAGGGCGGTCGGCGCCATCGCGTGCTGGTGGACGCTGTAGACCGGGTAGCCCTCCACCACACCGCCGGTGCGCGCGTCGTAGTGCCACCACCACTGGCCGCCGTCGCCCTGTAGTTCGCAGATGCGCGCCGCGCAGGCCTCCGACGCGGCCAGCGCCTCCGGATCGCCGTCCCCGTCGCCGCAGGCGTGGGCGCGGGCGAGGGCCTGGAGAGGGTAGGTCTGGTCGGCGAAGCAGCTGACATGCGCCCGGTACCAGGGCACCAGGCCCGGTGCGGTGGCGTGCGGGAACAGCGGGCTGTCGCCGATCCGGGCCCGCAGCAGACGGTCCCGAGCCGTGGTGAAACGTCTCTCCACGTCGACCGTGGAGCGAGCCGCCGCGAGGGCGGACAGCACCCAGGCGGCCTCGACGGTGTACTGAGGCCGGCCCTCCACGTCCAGCGCGTCGACCCGAGCGAGGGCGTCGGACAGCTTGGGGTGTTCGGTCTCGGCGGCGGCCCAGGCGATGAGCGCCGCGTCACCGAGGTTGGTCACCGCGGGCAGCGACTCGACCAGCAGCCCCGCGAACTCCTGGGCCGTACGCCCGCCGAGCACCGCGCGTTGGCGGTCCTCGGGGAGGTGCCGGGCGCCCAGAACGGTGATGGCCGCGTACCGGGTGCTGATCCCGCGGCGCTCCAGGGCCCAGGAGCCGTCGGGCTCCTTCCGGCCGGCCATGGTGAAGGCGAAGGCCTCGCCCCCTGGCAGCAGCATCGATGGAAGCCCCGACTCGGCGACCGCGAGGAGTCGTTGGACGAGTGCGAGCAACGGCGGGTCCTCATGACCGAGCGCCGCCAGACGTGTGGTGGTCATCGTTTGGGCACACCAACCCCCCTGTGGGTCTTCGTTGTGCGCAGACTCGAAAGCGCCTCGGCGCTGATGGCCGGGCGGCGTAAGACAAGGCAGACGTCAGCCGTCAGCCGGCGGAACGGTTGTCGCTCCTGGCTACTGGCACAGGTGGCCCCACCAACCCCGTTACCCCCCCTGGGCACTACTGGCTTGTGTGCTCATTGTGCTGGGTCCGCACAGTTCGCGCACATGTTATGCCTGTCGATGTTCGAAGATTTGCCTTTTGAGGGAAACAGCTGGAAACAGCTGTCATGCGTGTTCGACGAGTTCCCCGTCCTTCTCGTCGTACAGCGCGCCGGTCTCGGGGCACTCCCAGGTGCCCGGCTCGCCGTCCCGTTCGACCAGTCGTACGCCGGCCCGGCCCACCCAGCCGATCCGGCGCGCCGGCACACCGGCCACGAGCGCGAAGTCCGGCACGTCCCGGGTCACCACCGCACCCGCCGCGACCAGCGCCCAACGCCCGACGCGCACCGGTGCCACACACACCGAACGGGCCCCCAGCGACGCCCCCTCGGCCACCACCACGGCCACGGCCTCCCAGTCGCCGCCGCGCTTCAGCCGGCCCTGCGGGTCCACCGAACGAGGGAAGTAGTCGTTGGTGAGCACCGCCGCCGGGCCGACGAACACCCCGTCACCGAGCACTGCGGGTTCATAGACCAAGGCGTAGTTCTGGAGCTTGACGTTGTCGCCGATCCGCACCCCCGGGCCGACATACGCACCCCGGCCCACGATGCAGCGGCTGCCCAGCCGGGCGTCCTCCCGTATCTGGGCCAGATCCCAGACCGTCGTCCCGTCACCGACCGTGGCCGTCTCGTCGACCTGGGCGGTCGGCTGTACCTTGAAGTTCATCGGGCTGAACCTTTCCTCTCGTCGAGCAGAGCCGGAAGCACCGCCTCCGGCGCCTCGCGCCGGGGACGTTCTGTCCGTCGTCGGAAGAGGGCCGCATCAGAGCGCCGCGCGCTCCTTCAGCGGCTCCCACCAGGCGCGGTTCTCGCGGTACCAAGTGACCGTGTCCGCAAGGCCGGTGGCGAAGTCCTTGCGCGGCTCGTAGCCCAGCTCCGCACGTGCCTTGCCGCAGTCCACCGAGTAGCGGCGGTCGTGGCCCTTGCGGTCGGCGACGTACTCGACGCCGGCGTCCCAGTCCGTGCCGCAGGCCTCCAGCAGCAGAACGGTCAGCTCCTTGTTGGACAACTCGGTACCGCCGCCGATGTTGTAGACCTCACTGGCGCGCCCCTTCGTGCGCACCAGTTCGATGCCCTGGACGTGGTCGTCGATGTGCAGCCAGTCGCGGACGTTGCCGCCGTCGCCGTACAGCGGAACCTTCTTGCCGTCCAGCAGGTTCGTGACGAAAAGCGGGATGACCTTCTCGGGGAAGTGGTGGTGCCCGTAGTTGTTGGAGCAGCGGGTCACCCGCACATCGAGGCCGTGGGTGCGGTGGTAGGAGAGGGCGATCAGATCGCCGGCCGCCTTGGACGCGGCGTACGGGGAATTGGGGCGCAGGGGGTCGGTCTCCGGCCAGGAGCCGGAGTCGATGGAGCCGTACACCTCGTCGGTGGAGATGTGCACGAAAGTCTTCGTTCTTCGGTGGCGCAGCGCCGCGTCCAGCAGCGTCTGGGTGCCGAGGACGTTGGTCCGGATGAACTCGGTGGCACCCAGAATCGAGCGGTCCACATGCGATTCGGCGGCGAAGTGGACGACCTGGTCGT
Source organism: Streptomyces sp. NPDC054834 (assembly GCF_053611185.1). Classification (NCBI taxonomy): domain Bacteria; kingdom Bacillati; phylum Actinomycetota; class Actinomycetes; order Kitasatosporales; family Streptomycetaceae; genus Streptomyces; species Streptomyces sp. NPDC054834. The sequence continues at coordinate 17,645 of NZ_JBSGZV010000075.1, forward strand.
GCTCGGCGAGAAGCTCGTCAACCAGCGCGGCGTCACAGATGTCACCCTTGACGAAGGCGAATCCCGGGTGATCGCGCACCTCGTCGAGGTTGGCCGGATTGCCCGCATAAGTGAGCTTGTCCAGCACCGTGACCGCCACATCGCCCGGGCCGGCCGGGCCGAGCAGCGTGCGGACGTAGTGCGAGCCGATGAAACCGGCACCGCCGGTCACCACAATTCTGGTCGTCATGACGAGATCTGCACCTTGCTGTGGTCGCCGAGGACGAATCGGTGGGCGGCGGGCTTGCGGGGCGCGGGAGTGACCTCGACGTTGCGGCCGATGAGGGAGGCCTCCACCCGCCGGACGCCGCTCATCGAGGAGTCGCGCAGCACGATCGAGTACTCGATCTCGCTGTCCTCGATCCGGCAGTCGCCGGCTATCGAGGTGAAGGGTCCGACGTACGAGTCGGTGATCACGGTGTTGGCGCCGACGACCACCGGACCGACGATCCGGCTGCCGGTCACCTTCGCTCCGGGCTCGATCCGCACCCGGCCGATGATCTCGCTGTCGTCGTCGACCGTGCCGTCGATCCGGCGCTCCAGGGTCTCCAGCACGGAGCGGTTGACCTCGAGCATGTCGGTGACGTTCCCGGTGTCCTTCCAGTACCCGGAGATCGTCGTGGAGCGCACATCACGTCCGGCGTCGATCAGCCACTGGATGGCATCCGTGATCTCCAGCTCGCCGCGCCGGGACGGCTCGATCGCGCGTACGGCCTCATGGATCGCCGGGCTGAACAGATACACGCCCACCAGTGCCAGTTCGCTCTTGGGGTGCCTGGGTTTCTCCTCCAGGCCGATCACCTGGCCCGCCGCGTTCAGCTCGGCCACGCCGAACGCGGTCGGGTTCGGCACCTTCGTCAACAGGATCTGGGCGTCCGGCCGCTCGCTGCGGAAGGCGTCCACCAGACCCGTGATGCCACCGACGATGAAGTTGTCGCCGAGGTACATCACGAAGTCGTCGTCGCCCAGGAACTCACGGGCGACCAGCACCGCATGGGCCAGCCCCAGCGGCGCCGCCTGCGGAATGTAGGTGACGTCGAGACCGAACGCGGAGCCGTCGGCGACCGCCTCCCGGATCTCCTCGGCGGTGTCCCCGACGATGATCCCGACCTGGGTGATGCCCGCCTCGGCGATCGCCTCCAGACCATAGAACAGCACCGGTTTGTTCGCGACCGGTACAAGTTGCTTCGCCGAAGTATGGGTTATGGGGCGCAAACGGGTACCTGAGCCACCAGACAACAAAAGTGCCTTCATGCGCATCACCCTACTTACATCGGACGCGCTGACGGGGGGATTCCGCGCACCGCGGAGCCGGTCCGAGACGGCCGCCCGCGCCCGCTTCTCCCCTTCTCTTCACCCGGGCCGGCGGCCCGCTCTTGAGCGGATCGTGAATCCGGACGACCGATGTGCCGGGGCAGGCGTAGTCAGGTGGCCAGCAGTGCCGCCGTCCATGTGGAGGTCGTTTGCGTTGCTGCCGGTGTTGCGGGGCAGGAAGTCGGTGGCGTCGGCGATCTCGGCCGCGTGGCAGCCGGTGACCCGGCGACGCTGCCCGACCGATTTGCGCACGCCTTCGTACAGTGGATGGAGACGGACGTCGCCAACGCCCCGTTGTTCGCCCTGCTGCGCAGTGCCGCATCCGACGAACGCGCCGCCGCTCATCTCCGGGCCGCGATGCCGGAGCACAGCACCGACGTCTACCGGTCCGTACTCTCGCCCGACGAGCCCACAACGCCCGACGAGGATTTGAACGCCCGCGTGGCACTCGTCGGAGCGCGGATGATCGGGGTGGCCTTCACCAGATACGTCGCGCGGACCGAACCCCTCGCCTCGATGCCGCCCGACCAGCTCACCGAACATCTCATCCGAATACTGTGGCACGCCCTCTTCGGCTGACCGTCCCCGGTGATGGCGCAAGCCTCGATCGAAGGCGAAGGGCCGGTCCGGGACGGGGTGTCAGTGGGGCGTGGCAGCATCCGTCGCATGACGAGTGCAGATGCGGCCCGTGGCCTGGACATACTCCGAGAAGGGGACTTTCCCTTCTACACACTGACCTTCGTGCGGGATCTGCCCCCTGAGGAACTGCTGGCCCGCATGAGTGTGGACCTGACGACCCTGGCGCTTCGCGACGGCACAGACCTGTCGGAAGACTTCGGTGACGACCTCTTCGACGATGACGAACCAGTCGTCACCACCGGTGTCGACGGCTCCTGGACGTGGGCGTGGGACCAGGGCGGCATGCACGGACTCGACGAGCGGATCTTGAGCGCCGTCTCCGCGGGGACCGAAGCCGTCGCGCTGCACTACAACGAGAAGCCGATGCACTGGTTCAAGTACGCGGTGGGCGGCGAGATCATCGTCGACTTCCACACTCTCCAGGCGATCGAGCCGACCGGGCAGGAGCCGACAAGGCTCGAGGAGATCATGAGACCCCTCGGGCTCGTCCCTGGCCAGGTTGCGCCCCTTCACAGCGTCCTCGGGCTGGTGGAGCGGGCTTTCGGTATCCGCCTGACGAACACCTGGGAGGTCGCCGACGAGCGTTGGAGTGGCAGGCTGCGTCCTCTGCCGGACTGAACGTCTCAAACGGCTGCCCGCAGGGCAGGGAGCGGGAGCTGAGGCGGTGGGAGAGCTGTGGTCTCGTCTCGGCGAGCACCCGGGAGCCGATGAGCGAGTCGCGCCTCGGGAAGCCGGTGATGATCTCGGCGTTCGGGTGTGTGGCCAAAGACTCCACCGCCCCGGTGGTGAGGTCGTCGACGCCGGCGCAAGCCGCATGGAGCTGTCGCAGCAGGGCGATGCGCTGACGGCCCATCGCCAGTTCGACGAGGGGGAGTTGCCGCGCCGGAGGCCTGCCTCCTGCCTCCTTCAGCAGCGACCGAGCTGGGCGTGGGTGAGCTTGGCGACCTGGGCCGGGGCCGGGGCGGCGGCAGCGCCCTGCAACCCGAGATCCACGAAGAGGCCCTCGAGGGCCGCGCCGGACGTACGGAGCCGGCTTGTCAGGCCGGGTGCCGGCATGCAGCAGGTCGAAGGCCACGAAGCCCGTCGGCCACTTCCTTGCCGCTCCGGCAGCGGCGTCCCCACGCCGCCCGAGTCGCTGCTGTAGCCGCTCGAACGCCAGTCGGCCCACCTCCCACGTGCCGCGGCGCGTGCACAGCAGCACCCGCCCGTCCGCGTGCACGGCGAGCTGGGCGCGGTAGCCGTCCCATTTCGGCTCCGCCGCCCACCTCGGCGGCAGGATGGTCGGTGAACGTCTCCGGCCGAGGCATGGGTGTGCCGCGCCGGTTGCCTCCGTACGAGGGACTCGGCGAGCGGCGTACGGAGAGGCGGCGGAGCGTGTGCTGAAGATGGTCGTGATCTTCGCACTGTCCGCAGCCATCCAGCCCGGGTCCGCCGGGCTGCTGCGCCCTGCGCGGATCCGGAAGGAGATCGGCTGTGTCCGAACAGCAGGACGAGAAGGCCGAGCAGAGCGTCGGAGCATTCACCCTCCCCACGCCCTTGAGTTCCACGCCCCCGGTCCAGCTGCCGTACCCGGTGCCGGAGCCGGACGAGCAGTGGCAGCTGCCGAACGGCTTCGCCCACGTCTTCTACGGCGAACGCAACCAGGGCATCACCCGGCCGGTGATCATGGCCGACGGCTTCAACCTCGGCAGGAGCGACCTGACCTGGCTCTACGCCGGCCTCGACAGCGGATACCCCTTCCTGAGCGAGCTGCGCCGCCGGGGACGTGACGTCATCCTGCTCGGATTCGAGGAGCGCAGTGCCTCCGTCCTGGACAACGCCGAGGCGGCGACCGCGTGCATCATGCGGACCGTGGCCGAGCAGCTCGGAGGCGCCGGGCTGACGGTGGGCGGCTTCAGCATGGGCGGCCTGATCACTCGCTACGCCCTCGCCCGTATGGAGACGCAGCGGATGGACCACCGCGTCCGCGTGTACTTCTCCTACGACACCCCGCACCGCGGCGCCGTCATCCCTGTCGGCGTCCAGGCGTTCGCCCACTTCATCCCGGTCGCCAACGACTTCGCCCGGCAGATGAACAGCCCGGCCGCCCGGCAGATGCTCTGGCGGCACTACGACCCCACGAGCGGCGAGATCGGGATCGCACCGGAGCGCACCGAGTTCCTGCGGAGGCTGGCAGAGCTCGGCGACTGGCCGCGCATCCCCCGCATCCTCGCGCTCGCCAACGGCCGCGGCGACGGCACCGGTATGCCCATCCCGCCCGGCGAGACCGCGCTGAAGGTCGAGCGGATCTACCCCGGCACCACCTTCTACACCCAGGCCCAGGGCAGAGAGGTCATCGTCGCCGAGCTGAAGCGTAGGTTCCCCAAGGCCGAGAAGACGATCAAGACGTCCGGCTTCCCGGAACTCGACGGTGCGCCCGGCGGCAGCCTCCGCTCCTACGGGATCCTCGCCGACACGCTGAAGAAGTTCGGCGCCCAGGTCGACCTGCGGCACGAGAGCGTCTGCTTCGTGCCCTCGGTCAGCGCCGTCTCGATCCGCGACATCGACGTACAGAAGGACCTGTACGCCAACATCGACGGACTCGACCCGTCCGAGAGCGACGTCGACGACTTCATCTGCTCCTCCACTACGACGGACCACACTGCCGTCACGGAGGAACTGTGCTACTGGCTGCTCGACCGCTTGCCCGACTGACCCACCACCCGCCCGGCGCACGCGCACCACAGGGCAGGCCGCCGCCGGCGCGCCTGCCCACGGCGGATGTCACAGCGAGCACAGTGATCGTTCAACTGTGACCTGCTGGGTCGCCATGTCGTTCGAGACCACCTCAGGCCGACTGCCTCAAACGACATGGCAGGCGATATTCCACGCGAGTGCGCCCAGTTCCGCGGCCACGCATGAGGTATGCGCGCATCGCGGAAGCCCGACGCGAAGGCCGGCACGGTCAGGTCGGTGCTGTTGCTCGCCGGGAAAGTACGACGTCGGGCTGCCGCCTCGGCGCATGCCGGTCTCTTCGGGCGTACCGAGTCGGCGGTGCGGCCCGGCGTCGTACTTTCCCGGTTCTACGAGCCCGTGTGGTTCACGCGGACACGGGCGGCCTTTCCTGACCGACGGCGTCGGGGTCATGGCCGTCTTGAGTGCGGCCGTCAGGGACTCGAAGGTCGGAGTCGGACCCTCGTGTGCCGCGCCGATGCCCAGGTCGGCCACGCGGCCGGCCCAGTACGGCTGGTCAGCCATCTGGGGCAGCACCACCTGGGGCGCACCGGCCAGGGCGGCCGTCGTCGTGGTGCCCGCGCCGCCGTGGCGCACGACGGCGGCCACCCGGCGGAACAGTGCGTGATGATTGACCTCGCCGACAGCGAAGCAGTCGTCCTGATCGTCGATCAGTGCCAGGTCGGCCCAGCCGCCGGAGACGAGTGCGCGGCGACCATGAACAACTGAGCGCAGTAATGCCAGCCAGCCGGCGCCGTCCTCGGCTGTGGCGACGTCGAGGCCGAGGATTTCGCGGTGCCCGTCGGCGTTGACGCCGACCGCGATCAGCGCATGAACGTTGATGATGCGGCCGCCCTCGCGGACCTTCTGGGGCGGTGGCAACCACCGAGATCAGGGCCTGCTCGGCACGGCGCCGTCGTTCCAGGAGCCAGTGCGGGAAGTAACTCCCGGACCTGAGCTTGGGGATGGCGAGTTCGACGGTGCCGGCCCGGGTGTCTCACTCGCGTGGGCGATATCCGTTGCGGTGGTTGACCCTCTCGTTGCTGACCTGCCCGTATTCGGCTCCGCGAGGGCGTGCAGGGGCAAACCGTCTGGTGCGGTCATCGTGCTGATCTCTTTCGAGCCTTCGACATCTCGAAGATCAGCCGGTGGCCGTTCTTGTATCCGGACGCTCACTCCGACGCCGGGGCAAACGCCCGGATCAGGTGGGAACCGGTACACCACTTCTCAGGACGCAACCTGAACCGGAGGGCCTGGCTACGGCGGGTGACTCCTCGTAGCAGTCCGGAGGCCCGGGCGCGGGACGCATGCGGGGCAGGGACACGCGATGCAGGGCACCGAGGACACTCGGTCTCGGTCGAAGGTCGGAGCAGGACGGGACCAGAGTCGGATGGCGCCGCTCCGGGCGGTTGTTAGCGTGGAAAGTGGTTCTGGCAGCCAAGGGGAAGGAGGCCGACCGATGGCGGTTGAGCTCAACCACACGATCGTCGCCGCGCACGACAAGACGGCGTCCGCACGGTTCCTCGCCGACCTGCTGGGCTTGGAGGTGGCACCGCAGTATGGTCCGTTCGTCCCGGTGCAGATACCGAACGGCGTGACGCTCGACTACGCGGACACGGCCGGTTCGATCACCCCGCAGCACTATGCGTTCCTCGTTTCCGAGGACGACTTCGACGCGATCTTCGCCCGTGTCCGCGAGGCGGACATGACCTACTGGGCAGACCCGTATCACCACCGCCCCGGCGAGATCAACCACAACGACGGCGGCCGCGGGGTGTACTTCGACGACCCGAACGGACACAACCTGGAGATTCTGACCAGGCCGTACGGGAGCGGCGGGGACTGACGGGGCGGGGTCTTCGACGAAGGGGCGGGGTGCGGCCGGAGGTGTTCCCCGGGAAGCACTCGCCGGGGCCGCGTCCGGCTCTTCTATCTCCAACGTGTGTTGTTCCTAGAATGGTGGGGTGGAGGACATCGACGCGATTGCGACGTTGCAGGATCCGGTGCGGCGTCGCCTGTATGAGTACGTGGCGGCGCAGGGCCGCGAGGTCGGCCGCAACGAGGCCGCCGAGGCGATCGGGGTGGCGCGCACGCTCGCGGCGCACCATCTGGACAGGCTGGCCGGGGCCGGGCTGCTGGAGAGCGGCAGTCGCCGCCTGACGGGCCGCTCGGGGCCGGGGGCGGGTCGTCCCGCCAAGGTGTACACGCGGGCGCGGACCGAGCGGGCCGTGTCGCTGCCCGCCCGCGACTACCGCACCGCCGCCGAGCTGCTCGCCGAGGCCGCCGAGCAGGCCGGGCTGGACGCCGGACTCTGCGCGGCCGCGCGCCGTCGGGGCGAGGCCCTGCGCGGCTCGGCGGCGCCCTGCGGCGGCCTTGAGGAGGCCATGAAGATGCTGGCCGCCCGCGGCTACGAACCGCACCTGGAAGACGCCGAAGACGCCGAAGACGCCGACGACACCCAAGACTCCGCGGGCGTCCAGGGCGCAGAAGGCGCCGGGGGGACGACCGGGGCGGCCGCGCGCGTCGTCCGTATGCGCAACTGCCCCTTCCATGCTGTCGCCGAACGCTTCCCGCCGCTCGTCTGCGGCATGAACCTCGCGCTGCTGGAGGGGCTGCTCGGCACGGACGGTCCCGTCCACGCCCGCATGGACGCCCGGCCGGGCGAGTGCTGCGTGGTGATCGAGGCTTCTAAAAACAATATTGATTGACATAGAAAAACCGCCCGTGCTGAGATGAGGCCATGACCGCATTCGCGCATGGCGCTCACCTTGCCCAGCTCAACGTCGCCAGGCTCCGTCACCCCCTCGACGACCCGCGCACGACACCGTTCGTCGAGATGCTCGACCCGGTCAACGCCGCCGCCGACGGCGCGCCCGGCTTCGTATGGCGGCTCGTGGAGGAGGGGGCGGCCGACGCCACCGCCCTGCGCCCGGCGGGCGAGGACGTCATCGTCAACCTGACGGTGTGGGAGAGCCAGGAGGCGCTGTGGGACTTCACCTACCGCAGCGGGCACCTGGAGGTGATGCGGCGGCGCCGCGAATGGTTCGAGCGGCATGTCGAGGCCCACCTCGTGCTCTGGTGGGTCCCCGCCGGTCACCTCCCGACCACGGCGGAGGCCCTGGAGCGGCTGGCGGACCTACGGGCGCACGGGCCGTCCCCGCGCGCGTTCACCTTCGCCTCCTCCTACACCGCCGCGGAGGCCGCCCAGCACCTTCGGGCTGTGCCGCCGGCGCAGCCTGAGCAGGCCGCCCGGAGCGCGCAGCCGGCGTCGGCCGGGGACGCGGCGGCGGTGAGGAAGTAGACGAAGTCACTCTGCATACAGTCCGGTTGACGGTCGGCGCGTTGCTGAGAACATGAGAGCCTCTGGCAGATCGTGGTGGTCAGCCGGTTGTGAGTCGACGTCGGTGTGGAGGGGAAGCATGGGTGGGGAGGCTCCCCTTCGTTTAGGCCTTCGAGTCGCGGATGTAACTGCGGCTGCCGCGTTGTACCGGGGACTGGCTTTCGAGCAGGTCGGTTCTGTGCCGGGGCCCGACGGCCAGACGGTCATGGCGATCCTGCGACGTGGAGACCTGCAGTTGCTCGTGGACGCTCTGACGGGTCTGCCGTTTCCGGAGAGCGAGCGCGAACAGCAGACGAAGACGGGACCACGCGGGCTGGGCGTGGTGATCGGTCTGGAAGTCGATGACGTGGATGCCGTCGCGCACTACTGCCGGTCGGCGGGCTGCCAGATCACTGTGGATCCAGTTGACGCCCCGTGGGGTGAACGGTACTGCGAATGCGTGGACCCCTACGGGTACTGCTGGAAGTTCTTCCGTCTGCTGCCTGAGCAGCACAGCGGCGACTTGGGTGCCGCCTATGACTGGTGGTTCGGCCCTGTCGGCGCGCAGAACGCGGCCGACGAGGCCCACCGACGATAGCAACGGCCACGGGGCCAGCCCTACGGAGACGGGGCGCAGGTGGGATGCGACCGCAGGGCGCGGATCACCGCGGGACCACACCCGCGGGTGCGGGGAGCACGGCCGAGGCCGTCCGCGAGAGGCGCTGACGCAGGGACCATCCCCGCGGTGCGGGGAGCAGGCATTCCCGGCCATGACGTACGACAACCTTGCCGTTCGTCATGAGGCGACCGTACTGGTCACAGTGCTGAACGAGTGGCTGTGACCAGCACCGTCCACGTGCCGCGGGAAGCGTCAGCGGTGGCTCAGAACGTTGACCACGCGGCCGTTGGGGTCGCGGACGAAGAACCGCCGTACGCCCCACTCCTCGTCCCGCAGTGGGTGAACGATCTCCGCGCCACTGTCCCGCATGACCGCGTAAGCCGCATCCACGTCGTCGACCTCGACGCTCATGTCGGGGGTGACTGGGGCGGTCTTGTCGCCGGTCATCACGCTGACCTGCGCCGCCGGACTGGACGGCGAGGCAAGCGTCATGATCCAGCCGAGATTCATGACTTCCTCGAAGCCCAGCAGGCCATAGAACTCCCGGCTCTCCTTCGCAGCTTCTGACTGAATGATGGGCATGACGCGGCGAACGGCCATCGACGACTCCGGATGAGAAACAGACACGGATCCAGGACCGTCCAGGAGTACTACGACCCGTCCGTCGCCGCACGCACTTTCATACCCGCGGGTGGGGAGCACATGCTGCCGTCCGCCGCGCGAGGTTCACCGCGTTCCACTGTGAGCCGGGCTCTGTGCGGCGCCCACGAGAAAGGCGGGCGCGGTCGGCGATCGAACGCTCCCTGTCAGCAGGGGTGCCGGGGTGGAAGACGGACGCGGCCCGTCAGCCGCACCGCGCCGAAGCCGGTGCGGCGGACGGGCTGGTGCCGAGTCGCCAGGTGCCCGCGGTGTACGCGCTGATCGTTTCCGAGGTCATAGGCGGCGAGCGGTACACGCTTGATGAGCCGACGCACTCACTTCGCCAACTCCTGTACGGCGGTCAGCAGTAGAGATTGCCGCCGGGTGACGTCCCGAGGATCTGAGTGAACCGCTGGTAAGCGTCCACGCGGCTCTGCACCTGCGCCGGGTTCTTGCCGTCGCATTCGAGGGAGCCGTTGATGCTGCGGATCGTCTGGCCGAAGCCGGCGCTGTTGACCATGGCGTTGTGGGGTGTCATGGTGCCGGGCCCGGTCTGGGTGTTCCAGTACCAAAGGGCCGTCTTCCAGGCTACGGCGGCGTCGTTCTGCACCAGCCACGGGTTGTTGAGGAGGTCGATGCCGAGCGCGTCGCCCGCGGCCTTGTAGTTGAAGTTCCAGCTGAGCTGGATGGGGCCGCGCCCGTAGTAGGCCGCCTGGCCGGCCGGGCAGCCGTATGGCTGGCTCCAGTCGCAGTAGTGCGGGTAGTTGGCCGTGTTCTGTTCGACCACGTACACCAGACCGCCGGTCTCGTGGCTGACGTTGGCGAGGAAAGCCGCGGCCTCCTGCTTCCTGACCGTGTCGCTGCCGGTGTTCGCGAAGGCGGGGTAGGCGCTGAGAGCGGCGGTGAGGCCGCTGTACGTGTAGAAAGAATTCCGGTTCGGGAACATCTGGTTGAACTGGGCCTCGCTCACCACGAAGGTGCCGACGGGGGTCCCGGAGCCGCCGTCGCAGGCGTAGGGATCCCAGTACCAGGTGCTGATGGTCGGGTCGTAGCCCGGGTTGTCGTGTTCGGCGATGTAGGTCTTGCCGTCGGTGTAACGCACGATGTCGCCGGTGGTGTACGACCTTCCGGCGACCCAGTTCGGGTAGCTCGAACACGCGGCGGCGGACGCGTTTGCGGCCGGCAGCAGGACCGGCACGGTGCTACCGAGGACGAGTGCGGTGACCACGGCGGAGATACGGCGCCTAGACACAGGATCAACTCCTTTGCGGAACACGGCCGCACCCGGACAAGGGCAGCGCGAAGCCGGGCCTTGTGCGCACGTGCCGGTCGGACCGGCCACGGCGTGGGCGCGGCCGTGGTGGGGGGTGTGGAGGCACACTCAACCGCTTTGGTCTGTACCAGTCAAGGGTTTAGACCAGTCAACTCGCTTCGCCCGGCGAGCGATGCCTTGGCGTGGGCCACCTATTGCCCGCAGCCGGGACGACTCGGGCGGGCCGCCAACCGGAACGAGGAGCCGCGCGAGCCACCATTGGCCGAGCGGGGCAGGATATGCGGGGCGTTGGCGGCCGTCGGCGCTGTCCCGTGACGGGCGGGGCCGTGGGCCGGGGGGGCCTGATGGCAGGCCGCCTCGGCTGCGTCGCGGGGTGCGCGGCGGCCCCGGCCGTGGCATTCGCTGCTTTCGGCCAGTGGGAGGCGACCACTCGGTACCCGCCCCGTCGCCCGAGCCCGCTTCCTCAGCAGGGCGCGCAGACCCGTGGCCGCCGGCGATGACTGCCAATGACTGCCACGCCGGGGCCGTGGCAACGAGGATGCCGAAGGGAAATAAGGAGATCGCTGACGCCGCACCCTACAGCCCCAACTTCTGCTGCGTCCCCGCGCTCTGAGAGGCTTTCCCCCGTGCCCGCGGCCAATCCGCGCTTCAGCGTCCTGCCGGAGGACTTCGCCGCCGACCCCTATCGCTCCTTCGCTAGGCTGAGGGAGCAGGCGCCGGTGCACTACGAGCCGGCGGTCAACAGTTACTTCCTCCCCCGCTACCAACACGTGAAGCGGGTGCTGACCGACCACGAGACGTTCACCACCGAAACACTTCAGGAACACGCCGAGCCGGTGATGCGCGGACCGGTCCTCGCCCAGATGACCGGCGCCGAGCACACCGCCAAGCGTCACCGGGCAGACCCTGTGTCTGGCAGGACGCTCGCACCGAGGAGACCTGCCGGGCGGACCGCACCCTGCCGCGTCGACCACCAAGCAGCCCTCGACGGCGATGAGCTGACGCACTTGCGGCCTCCGGGGCCCGAGCGGCCAGCTCAGCCGCCCACCCTCGTGACCCGGTGCGAACAGCCGGAGTTCTCGCGCCGTCTGCCCGGCCGTTAATTGCCTTTCGTGCCCCGCCGAGCGGGAGCTAGTGTCCGCGTAACGAGTGACTCACGAGGAGCGAAGAAATGCCCGGTCGTTCGAGCACGCGTTGACGTCTGAGGCCGTGAGCGGCCTGTCATCGCGTGCTGCCCTTGATGCGCGGCATGGCGAACCTTCCTTTCCCGCTTCCTGAAATGGTCGGTGCACCTGTCGTGCGCCGGTTGGCGGGTCTCGTCTTCGGTCATCCGAGGGGTTTCTGTGCCGTCCTCTTCCTCCGCCGCATCCGATTCCGGTCGACCCGTTCCCTCAAGCCTGTGGCGGGACGTGGACTTCCGTAGGCTCTGGGTGGGCCAGACGGCCTCCCAACTGGGCGAACATGCAAGTCTGGTGGTTCTGCCGCTCTTCGCCGTACTGACGCTCAACGCCGGTGCCGGCCAGTTGGGCGCCCTGCGCGCGGTGGGGCAGGCGCCGATTCTGCTGCTGTCGCTCTTTGCCGGCGCGTGGGTGGACAGGTGGCGGACCCGCACGCTGATGGTGCTGACGGACGCCGGTCGGGCCCTGGTACTGGGCGCCGCCGCCGTGGCCGGCCTCCTCGGTGGGCTCGGCCTGGCGGCGCTGCTTGTGGTCGCCTTCGCTGTCGGGGCTCTGTCCGTGTTCTTCGACGTGGCATACCAGGCGTCCTTGGTACGGCTGGTGAAACGCGAAGAGTTGGTACGGGGCAACAGCGCGCTCGAGGGCAGCCGGTCCGCTGCGCAGATCGGCGGTCCCGCCCTCGGCGGTGCGTTGGTGTCTGTGCTGTCGGCACCGATCACTGCCGCATCCAGCGCAGTGTTTTTCGTGCTGTCGTTCCTGTCGATCCGACGGATCGGCCGCCGCGAGTCCATCCCGGAACGCTCGGGACGTCCTCCTCGGGTCTGGCGGCGGATCCATGAGGGCCTCCGCTTTGTCGCCGGCGACACGTTGCTGCGGACTGTGTGCCTCGCATCAGCCGCCTTCCAGTTCTTCTTCGCGGCGGTGATGACCGTCTATCTGCTGTTCCTGCCACGGGACCTGCACCTGTCAGGCACCGTCGTCGGGCTGGCACTCGCGGCGACGGGGCCGGGCGCGCTCCTGGGCTCGCTGCTGGCCGCCCGCCTGCCGAGCCGCTTCGGGTATGGCGCTGTGCTCGTGTCCGCGGCAGCATTCGGCGACGGTGTGTTCCTGTTCGTGCCTGCCCTGCACGGCTCCTCCGTGGTGACGGTTCCCGCGCTGCTTGTGGTCAACTTCGTGTTCGGGACCTGCGGTCAGCTGGTGAATGTCACGGTCATGGCCATCCGGCAGACCGTCACTCTGGACGGGATGCAAGGCCGCGCGGCCGCGACGATCAACTTTGTCGGCATGGGGATGACCCCGCTCGGCTCGCTGCTCGGCGGCTTTCTCGCGGAAGTGTGGGGGACGCGCACCAGCCTCCTGGTGACAGCCGCGGGCATGGTGCTGTCGCCGGCACTGATGGCGCTGTCCCCACTCGCCCGCCTGGGACGGACGCTTCCCGCACCGCCGGAGACTCCGGTCCCGTCTGCGTGAGGGCTTCCATCGCCGCGAACAGCCGGCACAGCTCCGTCAGCGGTCGTAGCCGTCACGGGAGTGCTGACGACACGCCCTTGTGTGCCAGCAACGACGGCTGATGCCCACGGTTTAGCACTCTCATATGGAGAGTGCCGACTGATGTGCTGCCGGACTCCCCGTTCGCGGCAGATGCCGGGACATGGGGGAGGGACAGCCGTGTTCGACGTCCTGCGAGTGCGCGACTTTCGCCTGGTGGCGACTGCGGAGTTTCTGTCCAGCCTCGGAGATCGGCTCCATATAGCCGAACACCATGATGCCCAGGCGGTAAGCGCTGACTTCGGTGCCGGCCCGTCCCAGCTTCCGCACGGTGACCCGTTTCCATCCGTTGCTGTACGTGTTCGGTGCCTGCGCCGTCCGGGCC
>NZ_JBSGZV010000076.1:0-28835 GCF_053611185.1 Streptomyces sp. NPDC054834
CCGCTACGAACGAAAGGCTGAACACTTCCTGGCCTTCACCGCCATCGCATGCAGCCTCATCTGCTACCGCAGACTCGCCAAATGAGACGACGTCTAAGTGCACTTGAGCGGCGATCGGTTGGGGTGCACCACCTACGCGCCTAAACGATCACTGAGCAACTCCGCACCACGGGGCCGACGTATCGCCTTCGGCCTCGTGTATAGCCGCGCCTCGATGAACCGTCCCGCCCAGTGGCGAGTCAACCCCGACGGTCGCACACTGAAGCTAAAGCAAGGGGCGATAAGCACTGGGACTACTTCAGTGCATCTCGACCATGCATATCGGCAGGGGCTGATCCTCGATGACGAAACCTAGCGAGCAGCAACACCCAGCAGGAACCCACCATGAAGCGCCCTCATGGGAAGCCTTTTGCGAGGAAGAAGACACCGTCATCAGTGGCGAGTTTGTTCGCAAATCGGGCGCCAGCAGGGCTGCCAGGGAACACAACGCGCAGTTCACTCCACGACATCACGCCACGGCACAGCCACACTTCCCTGACCCTGACGAGCGGCCTCACCACCCTCACCACTAGTACTCCAGTCGTAGATCGTGATCTTCATGCTTGAGCGGCTTGTCGTCGGTAGTGGCTGGTCTGGGATCGGGCCTGGTGGCGGCGTCGCCAGACGGACCAGCCAAGCCGGTGGACAGGGTCAAAGACGCGTTGGATGACGAGCGTGATGAACAGTCGTTGGATCTCGTTGCAGGTGAGCGGTATCAGCTCGTCGGGTGAGGGATGACGGTCGTCTTCGTTCGCGCGGACGACGGCGAGGAAGGCGTGCGCAAGCATGGCCAGGGTGACCCAGCGGGACCAGGACGAGTAGCGCCGGACCTGGTGCTCGTCCAAGGCCGCCAAGCCCTTGCCGGACTGGAAAAACTCCTCGACCCGCCACCTTGATCCAGCGATGCGCACCAGGGTGGTCAGCGGCACTGCGGCCGGCGAGTAGCAGCGGTAGTACGCGAGTTCGCCGGTGCTGCGGTTGCGGCGGATCAGCAACTGCTGGCTCCCGGGCCGGGGGTCGGTGAGGTCGATGACAGCCCAGTCGTAGAAGCGGTGGCCCTTGGCTCCGACCCCTGCGGACAGCTTCTGCCAGGCCCTCTTGGGCACCTTCCTGGCCAGCGTGTCCGCGCGGAACTTCCCGGCGCCCGTGGTGACTTCGTGCGAGCAGGCCACCGCTAAGACGTAGCCGGTGCCGCGTTCCTCCAGCGCGGCGCGCAGCCTCGGGTTGCCGCCGTAGACCTCGTCTCCCGCGACCCATGCGGCCCGATGGCCGGCGTCCAGGAATCGGGTGACCATGCGGGCGGCCAGCTCTGGCTTGGTCGCGAACTCCGTCTTGTCACCGAGTCCGGCGGCCCGGCAGCGGTCGGGGTCGGAGGTCCAGGAACGCGGAACATAGAGTTCCCGGTCGATCGCCGCGTGCCCTCGCGGGGTCGAGTAGGCGAGGTAAACGGCTACCTGGCTGTTCTCGACGCGTCCGGCGGTGCCGGTGTACTGGCGCTGGACACCGACAGTGTCGGTGCCTTTCTTCACGTCGCCGACTCTCGTCGACCACCAGCACCGCCTCGTCGTCGTGCAGATACTCCACCACGTAGTCACCCACGTCGTCGCGGACCTGGTCGGCGTCCCACTTGGCCCGCCCGAGCAGGTGCTGCATGCCGTCCGGGGTCCTGTCCCCGGCCCACTCGGCGATGGTCCAGCAGTTCTTGCGCGGCAGGTCCGACAGCAGGCCGAGTACCAACTTCCGGGCTCGGCGCCGGGATTCGACCCGCGTGAACCGTCCCGCTATCCGGCTCATCAGGCCCTCGAACGCCTCCTGCCAGTGGGCAGGGTTTACGCTGTGACCTGCGGCCACCGCGTGATCTTCAGTCTTCACACACCGATGATCAACGGTGGCCGCCCCCGTCTCCACAGCGCGTCAGGCTCGCGCAGCGTCTGTCTGCCGTCCTGTGTTTGGAGGACTTGTGCAACGTGGCGAAGTCTGGTGGGTCCAGTTCGACGAGCGGAGGTTGGTCGTACTGCTGTCGGGAGACGACGCGTCCGGGATCCGGGTGATGCAGGTCGTCGCTCCGGCGGGCGTCGACATCAGCGGTCTGGGCATCGAAGTGATGGTGGGCGCCGGTGAAGGAGTGCCGTTCGAAGGCGTGCTGCGGCTCGCGTTCCCGCGTCCAGGCTTCACCCCTTGCACGTGGCTGACCACTGTGTCACGGGACGACCTGATAGAGCGGGCGGCCGTCCTGTCCTCGGCGAAGCTCAGCGAGATTGACGATGCCCTCCGACTCGCTGAACAAGCGCAGGAGCAGACCCCGGCGACGACCGCGAAGCTCAGCGAGATAAGGGACGCCCTCCGTCTCGGTGAACTCGAGTAGAGGGAGAAGGAGCCGACGGCGTGGGCGGTCTCGGCCAGATGGTCGACGCTGTCCGACTGTCGCCTCGGCGACCCTCACCATCGAGATCACGATCTACGGCTGGAGTATTAGGCGGTCGGTTCCGGTGGCTGCTGGGGTTCCTGTTGCCGAAGACGTTCACGCTCTGTTTCGGCATTCTCCCGAATCAGCGTCCGGTGTGTTTCCGCCTGAATTTCCTGCCGCTTTGTCTCCGCCTCGATCCGTGCCTTTTGTACCTGTGTCCGCTTCTCGATCTCAGCTTTGGCAACCACACTGGCAGCCGTGACGGTGGCTCCAAAAACCGTCACAATTGTCAGTGGTAAGTTACCGTCACCGCCCCCTTCCTGAACAAATTCGTAAACAAGGTCGTCCGCTTCTATCTCAAGCACCTCTTCGTCCTCTAGCGATTCGTCATAAACACCTGCATCAGCCACTGGCGGCGACTCTTCCTCAGTCATAGGCATACGATATCTCTTACAACAGTCGCAGTCTGGAAAACTCCATCAGGATGATGCTGTGGCCCGCGCCAGAAACAGCCCGGGGTGGCCTGGGTGCCCATCGGCTTTGCGGTCGTCGTGAACAGCACCCGCAGCGGCTCCGGTCCCAGCCGCTGGCGGGCTCGAAACAGCGACGACTTCGCCGGGACGTGCCAGTCGCCCAGCAGTCCCTGGCCTCGCAAGCCCTCGACCAGGTGCCGCATCACCTCGAGATACGGCGCCGGCGAGAACAGGGCCAGTGCGAGCACGAAGAGCACATCGGCTCGACCGGACGCATGTTTTCGTCCACGAAGAACGGCGTGCCCTCCGGCAATCTCGCTGGCCCGGACAGCAGCTGAGACACATCGAAGCCGAGCTTGCCCAGCGCCTTCTGGTGCCGGGCCAGCTGGCTGGACGAGGTGAAGAAGTAAGGCATCGCACTCCCGCGGCTGGTCGTAACGACCGCGGAACCTAACAGCCCATCGCCACCTCGCCGCTCACCCCGTCAACGAGCTGAGACAGGTAGAGACACTGGACCTAACCGGTGAGGTCGAGGACGGCCATGTCCGGTTCGATCATCTGCACGCGCGGCGTGATGCCTTCGAGTAGGCGGCGCAGCCGCTCGGGGAGTTCGGCGTCCGGTTCGGCCGGGAGGTTGGAGCGCAGGTGGAGGATGTGACGGCCCATGGTGATCACCCAGCGCTTCCTTGGCTTCGGTGGCACCTCTAGGCGCCGCTCGGACTCCACATCGAGGTCGATGTCCGGCAACGACGTACGCCGCTCGCTGAGGAAGCGTTCTTTACCGACCGGCGAGCTCACCGGGACGCGCTCAACCTGGGGCGATGCGTCGCGGTCGTGTCAGGGATGGCCTGCTTCCTTCTCGGATGTCGGGCCGCAGGTAGGCACCCTGAGCCTCGCGGCCACCCGGCGTCACGGCATGCCCGCACCGTGACGCCCCGGCTGCACACTGCGGACGGGCTACGTCATCAACTCGATGTGCGGATGCTCGGGCTCCGCCGGGCAGACGAACAGGTGCTGCCGGTAGCCGCTGCCTATCTGGACACCGGTCGCGTTGTAGCCGCGGTGGCCGGGGTACGGTCCAGCACCTGGGTGGGGGTGCGGAGACCAGCTGTTCCCGGCGTCGTCCCCTTCCTCGAACGTGGCGACGGTCATCAGGACCTCCATGCCGGTGCCGCACTCGGAGCAGGGCTGCGAGCTGGGGTCGGTGGAGTTCCAAGCGGGCCAGCCGCCGACCTTCCAGCCGGGTGCGTTGGACAGCACACAGTCGTAGTACGTGTCCGGGTCCATGTCTTCCTCTGCTGCCTGCGGCACACTCCATTGCTTGAGCTGCTCCCGCAGTTCTTCGCTCAGCTCCAGATGGTCGGGGTACTCGGTGATCTGCTCCGGTTCGAGCACGCACGGTTCCGGTAGATAGCCGTCGAACTGCACTGCGGGCGGCTCGGGGGGCGTGTCGAGAATGTTGGTGACGGCGGCTGCCGAACGCCAGAAGAGCAGGGTCCTGGGCATGATCGGATGATCGAAGGGGCACCACAGAACCTGCAGCAGGTCCTTGCCCTCCGGCGGGCTCAGATCGGGCACATCCCTTACGTACAGCTGCGCGACGGGCAGCATCGCTATGGGGCCGTCGTACGCCTGGACCGCCAGCCTCACCGGATACGTCCGAGGGGGCCGGATCCGCTCGAGAGTCTCCCGTTCCTGCGGAGTCAGGTCCCGGCCGTGCGAGGCGGCGAAGATCCGTCGTTCCAGCCGCAGATCCGCCGGGGACTGGGCTGGGTTGATGCCATCCACCACATGCGGTTCCTCACAGTGCGGCCACGGCTCCTCAGCGGGCCACAGCAGCGGCCCGCCGATCGAGCTGTCGTGCCACGTCGGCGCCCCAGGGCGGGGGTGCAGGCGGGTCGCCGTGCGGGCCAGCGGAGCCAGTTGGGGAAAGACCGCGGCAACGTCGATCGGCCGTGGCGGAGTGACAGGAGTGACATTCATGGCCGCAATCTTGCCAATCGCCTCTGACAACGGCCCTCGTGGCCGCCCCACGAAGAGTTCCGGCACGGGCGTCACCCGGGAAAGCGCTACCGCCGGTCCGTTGCCGGCAGATGGCCCGCGAGCAGGTCCACGATCGCCGCGTGGATGTCCGTCCACGCGCGCGGTTCGTCGCCACGTACCACCTGGACAGGGACGACCTTGACGCGTCCATTCCGTCCGGGCCGCCGGTCAGGAGATGGTCCATCACGATCTCCATCGGCAGGCCGTGGCCGAACCCCTTGAAGTTGAGCATCTCGGATAACCGTAGCGCTGAAGTGCTGGTCAGGGGCGGCGAAGCGGCAAGCCGGGCTGTTCGCGTGAGGCGGGGACTTCGGGGGCGTACGACACGAGGTCGGGCACCGGCCTGCCGGTGGGCTGGGTGACGACGATGTCCCGGCCGTCGTACAGGCGGGCGGCGAGCGCCTCGTACGGACCGTCCGGCACCGCCTGCCGGTATGGCACCGTGCCCGGCCGCCGGGTGAGTCCGGCGATCAGCCGAGCCGGGCCTTGGGCGGACGGACGCCCGTTCGCCTGGGTCGACGACGAGATCACCGACGCCGACCGAGACTGGGTATCCACCCACCACCCCGCCCAGGCGATCCTCCATCGCGTCGCGTCGTCCCGCGGCCTCACCGACCAGGACTTCGCAGTCCTCGATCAATGGCTCCAGCTGGCTTGAGGTTCTCCGCGATGATCCACAGGATTTGACAGTTACTCCTCCACCGTGCGTTTGTCGGCCTCTCGCTGATCCAGTCCCACTCGGCCGCGCGCTTCAGCTCGTGTTCGTCCATAACTTCCCCCTGATCAACCAGCCTCTGCAGAATGCCAGAAGAGCGGCTGCCCCGCGGCAAGAGGACAGGATCTGAGGCACCACCGGGAGTCGATCTCGATGCGGAGGCGTACGTACAGCGGCCCGGGGCGGTGGGAAGCAGTCAAACATCTGCCAAAAGGATGCAGGCTGTGGCATCCCATCGACCCCACTCACGCATTGCACGGGGTTGTCGAGCAACGCCTTCCTGGAGGTCGTCACGCGGCGGCCGAGACCGGCACCAACCACAACCGCACGCGCCGCGCGATTGCCCGCGGCCGCGCGGCCGCCCCGGTGTAGCCGACGACGTCGGCTACCACGGTTTCGGCATGCCGGATCTTCTTCCTTCTCTGCACCAAGTCAAGCCCCCAAGACGGCAAGCTACAGACGGGGGGTATGGCTTATCCAGTGACCGGTCGTTCCTGAGGTGACGCGTCACCCAACGTCGGCCCGAAGTGGGGGACAGACGCTGCTGGGGAGTCTTCGACCACCGCGGTATGCCGGGAGGGCCGCTGGGTGGTACAGCTAATCAGGGTCAGCCAGGCGAAGGTTGCCACCGCTTGGCGGACCTCTGACAGCAGGTGCTGATGGACAGGCGCCGCGGGGATGGCATGCCGGATCGGCTGGGCTACGGCTGCTGCGTGTGGCGTTGTCCGGTCTGCAGGCGTGTAGGTGAGGGGTGCTGGTCCTCGGTTGAGGAACGGTTGGTGGCTGTCCAACTGCGGAGCAGGTCGAGGGCGTCGGCCGAGGGAGTGCCCGGGTTGGCCAGGTAGGTGACGATGCGCACGTCGGGCGCCGAGCCCAGGGTGAGGGTTTCGTATGCGACGGTGAGTTCGCCAACGACGGGGTGGCGGATCGCTTTTGTTCCGGCTGTGTGGACGGTCACTGTGTGGCCCGCCCACCAGGTGCGGAATTCGGGGCTGTGGGTGGCGAGCTCTCCGATGAGAGCCATGAGGGCGGGGTCGGAGGGGTCGCGGCCGGCGATCAGGCGCAGTGCCGAGACGACGTGGCGGGCGTCGTGTTCCCAGTCGGCGTAGAAGTCGCGGGCGCGGTCATCGAGGAAGAGGTACCGCGTGTGGTTGAGTGGTTGGCCGCCTGCGGGGAAGAGGTGCGGGAACAGTGCTCGTCCCAGGGCGTTGGCCGCGAGCACGTCGCTGAGGGGTCCGAGCGCGATCGTGGGAACGTCGGACATGGTGTCGATCAGTTGCGTCGCCCGTTGGGGCAGCCGCACCGGGCGAGGTTTCGGACGACGGGTCGTGGTGCCATCGGAGGCGGCACGGGCCAGGTCGAACAGGTGCTGGGTCTCGGCGTCGTTCATGCGCAGGGCACGGGCCAGTGAGCGCAGCACACTCTCGGACACTCCGCGCAGGTTGCCGCGCTCCATACGCGTGTAGTACGCCGTGCTGACTCCCGCCAGCTGAGCGGCCTCCTCGCGGCGTAGACCGGGGACGCGACGCTCACCGCCGAAGACGGTGACGCCGGCTTCTTCGGGGGTGAGGCGGGCACGCATGTCGGTGAGAAATTGCTGCACGTCGCGGCCAAGGTCCATGCCGCAAACGTAACGCCCGCGCCCTGTGTACGGGGTCCTGGTGGGGGTCCCTGCCGGTATCCCCCAGGGCCGGTGGTGACGGCATCCGGGCGATGCAGGGTGGGGGATAACAGCAGTGACTCCCGCTTTGGACGCTCGCATGCCTACGGTCGAGACATGGCCCAGGGCAGCATCGGCCGACGTGGCCCGCGAGACCTCGGGCGAGGAGATCCCAACTGGGATCGCAGCCGTTTATGCCTGGTTGATCGAGTCGGCACCCGACGGTGCCTCGATTCCGGGCACCAGGTGCGGGAACTAGGTCACGGCGGGTAACGCCGCCGGCGGCGTCGGCTGACCGGTGCCATCCCAGCCACTGCCTGTCTGCGAGATTCAAGAGGAGATTTCTGTGCGTGCAGCCGTGATGTACGGCGCCGGTGACGTCCGGATCGAGGAGCGTCCCGACCCGAAGATCCAGCAGCCGACCGATGCCGTGGTCCGTGTCGTGCTGTCGTGTGTGTGCGGCAGTGACCTGTGGCCCTACAAGTCCATGCCCGCCGCCGACACCGGCCGCCCGATGGGACACGAGTTCCTCGGCGTGGTGGAGGAGACCGGCTCCGACGTGTCCGGGATCAAGGTCGGCGATCTGGTCGTCGCTCCGTTCACGTACTGTGACAACACCTGCGACTACTGTGCCCGCGGCCTGCACATCTCGTGTCGGCACGGCGGCCGGTACGGCTTCGACGGCGTGGACGGCGGCCAGGGTGAGGCGGTGCGTGTCCCTCAGGCCGACGGCACCCTGGTCAAGCTGCCTGTCGGCGCCGACTCCGCGCTGCTGCCCTCGCTGCTGGCCCTCTCGGACGTGATGGGTACCGGTCACCACGGTGCTGTCACCGCCGGTGTCGGCCGCGGCGACTCGGTCCTGGTGATCGGGGACGGCGCGGTCGGCCTGTGCGCGGTCATCGCGGCCAAGCGGCTGGGTGCCGAGCAGGTCATCCTGATGGGCCGGCACAAGGCTCGCACCGACCTGGGCAGGGAGTTCGGCGCCACGGACGTGGTCGCTGAGCGCGGCGAGGAGGGTGTCGCCCGCGTGCGCGAGCTGGCCGGTGGTGACGGCGTGAGCAAGGTGATCGAGGCCGTCGGCACCCGCCAGACGCTGGAGACCGCCCTCGCCGCCGTCGACGACGGCGGCACCATCAGCCGTCTCGGGGTTCCGCAGTACCAGGAAGCGCCTATCGGCCCATCCATGATCATGCGGAACATCACCCTCACCGGCGGTGCCAGCCCGGCCCGCGCCTACATCGAGGAACTGCTCCCTGAGGTCCTGAACGGAGCCATCGAACCGGGTCGCGTCTTTGACCAGCGATTCTCTCTCGACGAGGTCCCGGGCGCCTATCAGGCGATGGCCGACCGCCGCGTGCTCAAGGCTCTCATCACCCTCTGACCCCCCACTGACACGAGAAGGAAAAACTCTCATGCAGACCGTCACCCTGAACAACGGCGTGAAGATGCCGATCCTCGGCTTCGGCGTGTTCCAGGTTCCCCCGGAGGAGACGGAGCAGGCCGTCACCGGCGCTCTCACCGCCGGCTACCGGCTGCTCGACACCGCAGCGGCATACGGCAACGAAGAGGCCGTCGGCCGCGCCATCAAGAACAGCGGCATCCCGCGCGAGGAACTATTCATCACCACCAAGCTGTGGATCCAGGACGCCCCCGCTGAAGAGAACGCCAAGCGGGCGTTCGATGCCTCGCTGCGCAAGCTCGGCCTGGACTACGTCGACCTGTACCTGATGCACCAGCCCTACGGCGACGTCTACGGCCAGTGGCGCGCCATGGAGAGCCTCAACCGCGAGGGCCTCGCCAAGGCGATCGGCGTCTCCAACTTCTACCCCGACCGGCTTCTCGACCTCGTTCTGAACAACGAGATCACGCCTGCGGTCAACCAGATCGAGGTCCACCCCTTCTTCCAGCGGGCCGCCGACCAAGAACTGATGCGCGAGCACGGCATCCAGATCCAGTCCTGGGGCGGGTTCGCCGAAGGCAAGAACAACCTGTTCACGAACCCGCTGCTGAGCGAGATCGGCCAGGCTCACGGCAAGTCCGTGGCACAGGTCGTGCTCCGCTGGCTCACCCAGCGCGGCGTCGTCGCGATCCCCAAGTCCGTGCGTCCTGAGCGCATGGCGGAGAACATCGACGTCTTCGACTTCGAGCTAACCGACGAGCAGATGGCCTCCATCGCCACCCTGGACACCGGCGCGTCCCTGTTCTTCGACCACCGCGACCCGGAGCAGGTCAACTGGCTTGCCAAGCATCGCGTGGACTGAACCCCAGGCAGGGCCGAACCGCGTCGGGGTGCAGCCAGTCGCATGGCCCCAGCGCGTGTGGGGCTGGCAAAAGCCTCGTCTGCACTGGCCGTGAATGCGGCCCGCCGCCTGCACCCCGGTCCGCGCCGGAACCACAACCCGCACGTCATGAGGAGAAGAACATTGATCACCCGCACCCTCGGCAACAGCGGATTGGAAGTCTCCGCGCTCAGGCTGGGCTGCATGGGGCTCAGCCACGGCTACAGCCCGGCAGTCGATGACAAGGACGGCATCGCCCTCATCCGCTCCGCCGTGGACCAGGGCATCACCTTCTTCGACACCGCCCAGATCTACGGTCCGTTCACTAACGAGGAACTCGTCGGCAAGGCACTGGCCCCCGTACGCGACGAGGTCATCATCGCCACCAGGCCACCAGGTTCGGCTTCTCCTTCGACGGCTCCCAAGCCACCGGCCTGGACAGCCGTCCCGAGCACATCCGCGCGACCGTCGATGACTCCCTGCGCCGGCTGGGCGTGGACAGCATCGACCTGCTCTACCAGCACCGGGTCGACCCTGACGTACCGATCGAAGAGGTCGCCGGCACCGTGAAGGAACTCATCGGCACAGGCAAGGTCAAGTACTTCGGTCTGTCCGAGGCCGGGGTGGACACCATCCGCCGCGCCCACGCCGTGCAGCCGGTCACGGCGCTCCAGAGCGAGTACTCCCTGTGGTGGCGCGAGCCCGAAGAGAAGATCCTGCCCACCCTGCTCGAATTGGGTATTGGCTTCGTTCCCTTCAGCCCACTCGGCAAGGGCTTCTTGACCGGTGCCATCACCAGCTCCACGTCCTTCAGCGACAGCGACCTGCGGGGCAGCCTGCCGCGGTTCACCGAGCAGGCCCGCACAGCCAACCAGGCCCTGGTCGACCTGCTGTCAGCCATCGCCGCACGTAAGGGGACCACCACCGCGCAGATCGCGCTGGCCTGGCTGCTGGCCCAGCACCCCCAGATCGTCCCGATTCCCGGCACAACGAAGATCCACCGTCTACAGGAGAACGCCGGTGCGGTCGACATCGCGCTCACCGGGCAGGACCTTCAGGAGATCACCGCGGCGGCCGACCGGATCAACGTCAGCGGGGATCGCTATCCCGAGCACATGCAGCGGATGATTGACCGCTGAACCCTTCCGCTGCGCGGCTGACAACAGCGACGGCGGGCGCGCCGCGATGCGGATGTGGCGACGTGGCCTCCGTCAGCTCCCGGGCAGGGTCGACGAAGGCGGGCGCGGCTTGTTCATCATCGCCCAGCTCGCACGGAACTGGGGCGTCCGTTACTCCCTCGACGGCAAGACCGTCTGGGCCGAGCAGACTCTCCCACCCGCAACCTCGCCCCGTCCCCCACAGCGGTCATAGCGACGGCAAGGTCGCCCGAATCGTCGCCAGCCGACCGTGCCGGCAAGCGCGCGTCGGTGCAGCTGCAGCTGCTCGGCAGGATTTCGCCGAAGACGCCGCGAAGCACAGCATTGACACCGCTCCCCCCTTGGCCAGGGCAACCGTCCGGATCCGGCAACCCTGCAGCAGCTGGCACTGTCAGCCGGGGAACTCCGCCACGGCCTTGCCGAGGTCACGTTCGAGGTCACCAGGCGTCTGAAGGCCCCGGTTCGCGAGGTAGTCCAGGCGCTCACGGGATTCGGGCAGTGCAACCAGGCTGAGGAACGTGGCCGAGTCGGAGCGGACGTTCGACGGGTGTGGCAGCGTGAGGTCATTGATCGAGCGCTTGGCGGCCTTGACCCCTTCGGGTGGAAAGCCTGCAATGCGCCTGGCCAGGCGCTCGACCAAGCCGTCCAGCTCGGCGTCGGGCAGGGCGCGGTTGATCCAGCCGTAGCGCTCCGCGAGATCGGCGTCGAAGTCGTCGGCGCCGGTGATGACCTCGATGGCACGTGTCCTGCCCAGGCGCCGGGTCAGGTGCTGGATTCCGCCGGCGCCGGGCAGGGCGCCTGTGCCGGACTCGAACTGCCCGAATACCGCGTTCTCACGCGCGGCGAAGATCATGTCGCAGGCCAGGGCAAGTTCGTTGCCACCGCCACGGGCCCTGCCGCGCACCTTGGCGATGGTGATCACCGGCACCTGTGCCAGCTTGTACAGGAACATGCCGAGCGAGGCGTCACCGGGACCGCCGGCCTTCGCCGCCTCTGCGGTGTACTGCGGGATCGCCGTGACGTCCACGTGCGCCGAGAAGAATTCTGGTGAGGCGCTGTCGATGACGACGACCCGCACGTCACCCGGGTCGGTGTACAGCGTGTCGACGAGCGAGACCAGGTCACGGACGAGGTCGACACCGATGAGGTTGAGGGGGCCGGCATCGAGGGTGGCGAACAGGACACCGGCCTCCTCTCGGGTCTGAATCGACGAGTAGGCGAATGTCATGATCATTTCCTGTGGTGAGGGGGTACGGAGGGGAGCCGGGAAGTGGCCGAGGTGCTACTGGAACCACTCAAGTGCTGTGTCGGACGCGTTTCGAACTGCGCCCGGTACGGCTCGAAGCACGCGCCTTACAGCAGGACACCTTTGGGCTGCAGCGGCCGCTCGGTACTCAGTGGCAGCGGCACGCCGGTCATGCCGTCATGCTCAGCGACAAGCAACATCAGCGGGGTCGGGCCGACCTGTCCGATCCGCTGTCGGGAGGGTCGCCATGTTCTCCAGCTTCCAGTGGAAGCCGGTCAACGCCGAAGCTGCAATCCGGGCCTTCTTTGTGCAGCAGGGCCTGGTGGGCTCTGCTGCGGCCGACGCCGTCCAGTGCCTGGGTGGTTTCCGTGGCAGTCTGCGGGTCGATGCGGCTGCCGCCTACTGCTCAGCACCAGCGTGCCGAGGCCGTCGTCGACGAGTCGGCACAGGTGGGCATGATTCTTTCTCGGATCGTGCCGTGCACGCCGATGGGGTGCGTGCGCCCGTCAGGCGAGGTGCTCACGGAACCAGGCGCGGGCGCGCCGCTCGCCTGGTCGAACTGGCCGGTGTACGGGTCAAAGTGGCCGCCCGGGATCGGCTGCAGCCGCTTGGGTTCAAGGGCACGTTCGTAGGCGGCGAGCGCCAGGTCGGTCACGGTGACCGCGTCGCCCAGGGCGACTACCACGAGCAGCGGGGTGGGGGATACCCGTGTGATCCAGGTTCCGGGCTCGTACATGCGCGCCGCGCGCGTTGAACGCACCGTGACCTTGTTTTCCCACACGCCGTCGGGCGTGGGCTGCAGGTAGAAGTCGATGGCCTCCTGCGATCACGGGCGGTTGTCCGAACTCAAGCTCTCGTCTGCCGCTCCCGTGATCACGAGCTCCCGGTTTCCCCTGGCGTGGGGCGCCTGTGCGTAGATTTGGGCGGGAGAGCGTTCTCGCTTCCGGGTCCGTCGACGAACCGTCTGTACCGACCGCATCATCCTCAGCCTTGAGTCCGCAGGCGCCGCACCTCAGGAGACCTGCATGAACGAACTACTTACCGCGGCGATCGAAGCCCACGGCGGCAACGCACGCTGGCGCGAGCTGACTCAGGCGCGAGCCACCCTTGTCAGCGGCGGTCATCTTTTCGCCGTGAAAGGTTTGCCGCAGGATCCCGCGCCGCGGGAGATGACCGTTCTCCTCCACGAGGAGCACGCCTCGGTCAGACCCTTCAGTGCCCCTGACCAGAAGACCGACTTCACGCCCGGATGTGTGAGCATCGACAAGCTCGACGGGCGAGTGGTGGCCGAACGCAAGGATCCACGGTCGTCCTTCAGTGGCCACACTTTGGAGACCCCCTGGGACGCGCTGGACCGGGCCTACTTCAACGGCTACGCCCTGTGGACCTACCTCACCACACCGTTCCTGCTGGCCATGCCCGGCTTCACGGTCACCGATATCGAGCCGTGGCGGGAAGGAGACGAACTGTGGCGAGGACTTCGCGCCACGTTCCCACCCGAGATCGCCAGCCACAGCACCCACCAGGACTTCTACTTCGGCCCCGACCGGCTGCTGCGCCGACACGACTATCACGTCGATGTGGCAGGCGGGTTCGCCGCCGCGCAGTACGTCCACGACTGCGTGGAAGCGGACGGCATCGTGCTGCCCACCAAGCGCCGGGCCTACCGCCGCGATGCCGATGGCCACCCCACCCTCGATGAGGTCATGGTCTCGATCGACCTCAGCGACATCCACTTCAGCTGACAGCAGCCGAACGCCTGGCCGATGGGCTCGATGACGGCGATGAGTTCGTTCAAGTACCGTGCCCTACTCGTCGTCTTTGTCCCGGCCCTCTTCGAAGACGAGGAGGGGTTTGGCGCCATGAGCGGGTGTTTCGGCGAACGAGATGGCTTCGGTGAAGCGTTCGAGCGGGAAGGGCCGGCCTTGGGGGATGCTCAGCACTTCGTCCGCGACGAGGCCGCGAACCTCGGACAGCGCACGCAGCGCGTCCGTGGGTGAGGCAGTGCCGAACCAGCGGTTCAGCCAGAAGCCACGGACCCCTTTGGTCTCGTAGATGACCGAGCGCGCCTGCAACGGGATCGTCAGGGCCGCCGGGTCAGTCTGCCGATGGGTGGAGAGCGCGCCGTAGACCACGAGCTCTCCTCCCGGAGCCAATGCCTGGGACACCTGGGCACCTACGTGGCCGGCGACGCAGTCGATGGCCTTGCGCACGCCGGCCGGTCCTGCAACCTCAGTCACACGCTGCAACAGGTCCTCGCCCTCAGTACAAATGACCTCGTCGCCTCCCAGCGCCTTGATCTCCTCAACGGCATCGCGCCGCCGCACCACATTGATCGTGCGCAGACCCAGGTGCCTGGCCAGCTGAATGACGAGCTGGCCGACGGTGGAGCCCGCCGCGGTTTGCAACAACCATTCTCCCGGCTGGACGTCGAGCTCACGAGTCACCAGGAGCAGCGCGGTCAACGGGTTGACAGCGAGTTGACAGGCGGTGGAGTCGCTCAGCCGATCGGGGACCGGCAGAAGCCTGTGTGTATCGGCAACAAGGTATTCCTGCCAGGTGCCGGCCACACGCGGCCCGGGTACGGCCGGGATGGCAACGGCCACCACACGCTCGCCGATCTTCAGTCCCTCGGTATCGGGACCCAGGGCCTCAATACGGCCCGCGCATTCCATGTGCCCGCCGACAGTGGGAAACTCGGGGGAGAAACCGTAGCGACCACGCAGCACGTGCAGATCGCTGGCGTGAATCGGCGTCGCCTTCACACGGATCAACGCCTGGCCGGCTTCCGGCGTGGGAACAGGCCGGGATTCCAGGCGCAGGACATCGTTCGGCTCGCCGACCTCTCCGGCTACGAGCGCGCGCATGGATTGAGGCATGAGTGACCTTTCGTCTCTCAGCACCCGACGAAGTCGGCGAACGTTCTTGGCAGGAACGACGCACCCTCCGGCGGGTCTCGGCGCCTTATGTGCAAAGCGCCTCGCTTGGTCGATCGCCAGGCGTCACCCCTGTCCTCCCAGCTTGAGCTCCTTCGCGAGCACTGTCATGTCGTAAGAAGTCTTGCTCCCCGACGCGAGGCCGGCGACCGGTTCCCGGCCCGGCGTCAGCCCCGCGGCTTGGTCGTGTCGCGGAGGAGGGTGAGGACAGGGGAGTTCATGCGCGTCTTGATGGTTCCGAGGCTGTTGCCGGCCTTGTTCGCGTCAGACTGGGCGAGTTCGAGGGCGGCCGTGCGCAGGGCGCCCTCGTCCACGGCCTGATCGACGATTCCGGCGGCGGCGGCTTCCTTGCCGCCGAAACGACGGGCGGAGACCATGGCGTGCTGGGCTGTCTGCGGGGTCAGCCGGGACTGGATGAGGGCGGACAGGCCCGGAGTGAAGGGGATGTTGATCTCTGCCTCGGGCAGGCACCAGAAGCCCCGGTCGGCTCGCATGAGACGGAAGTCGTGGGCCAGAGAGAACATCGCTGCGGCGGCGAACGTGTGTCCCTGCAGGGCGGCTACGGTGATCAGCGGAAGGGACAGGAGCCTCGCGAACAGACCGTGGACGGAGTTGACGTAGTCCAGGTGCTCGTCGCTGTGCGCAGCGAGCCATTCGAGATCGAGACCGTTGGAGTAGAACTTCCCGGTCGCAGCGGTCATCAGGGCGCGGGGGGCTTCTGACTTCTCCACCTCGTCCAGGGCTGCGTTGACCGAGGCGATCCAGTCGGGGTGGAAGCGGTTCTCCCCGTCGCCGAGGTCGAGAAGGAAGACGGCGTCGTGGCGGTCGAGCGTGGGCATGAGGGCTCCTTGGAGACGTTTCGGTGGGGCAGGGAGGTCTCTCCGCCGCCACAGCGGAAGTCAGCTGGGAAGTGTTCGCCGGGCGCGGTGGAGCAGGGTGGCTGCTGCCAGGAGACCCAGAGTCGCGGTCGCACCGGTCAGGAGGATGCCCCGGTCAGGATCGGCCCTTCGGGAAGCGCGGAGGCGTGGATCCAGCGGATGGCGAAATTGGTGCTTGCCGCTATGGGGAAGCTGAAGATCCACAGGCCCGGATGGAACGAAAGGACTTCGTGACGCTGGCAGGCTTCAGTCGTAGCCGTACTTAGAGCGATCAGCAGGGACTCCTGAAGGCTGATCACCACCGGCAGGCCCTTGGCTCTGGTAGCTTCAGTAGCCAGGCGCAACACGCTGGAACTGTCCGTAGAACCGCAGCGCTCCGCGGTGCCGTACGTTGCGGGCGCCGACCGCGGCCAGGGCGCCCCGGAGCCAGACGGCCGGGTCGCAGCCGGCCTTCGGCACCGGTGCTCCGAGCGCGATGAGCTGTGCTTCGGCGTACTGGTGACCCTGCTCCCGGCGGCGGATCTTCTGCGCCGCGCGCTCGGAAGCGCGCAGGTTCGCGGATTCTTGTATGCGGTCGCGCTCCAACTCGCGCGTCGACTGCCGCTTGACGGGGGTCTGCGCGCGGGTTCGCCGCGCAGGCAGTCGGGCAGTCTGTGCCTTCATCTGAGCACCGCCGACCGGATGGTGACGGACGCGCTACCTGTGGGATCTGGCTTGGCCGATGCATTCGGGGAGTTCCAATACCCGACTCCACCATTAGGCCGCTCCAAGGCCGACATGCTCGAAGTCTTGGACCAGGAGAAGGGCCTGGCCCTGGCCGAGACGCTCACCGAGGCTGGCGAGCGCATCGCCGCCGGCGAGACGGTCAGCGGCCCGGCCGCCGACCGCTACCGCGCCACGGCCGCCGAGTTCTCCGACCGCTACGCCGGGACCTACCTCGGCAAACGCGAGCTGCGCGCGCTGGTCGCCAACTCTCGCCTCCCGGCTTACGAGGACCCGAAGCCTTCCTGACCTGCAACCACGACGCGTTCACCGCGCTGTGCACCCCGGCCCACGATCGGGCGCGCGACGGCGGCAGGAGCATCCCGGACCACTCCCGCTGCCATCCCACATGCGCGAACATCAGCCGCACCGACAACCAGATCGCGGTACGCCGAGGGCGCTTCGGCTCACGCCCAGTCCACGGGGCGAGGGTGGCTCGCCGGGGTGGCGGAGGCGGATGAGGTTGTCGATCGGGGTGACCGGAGAAAGCTACCGATGCCGAAACGAGGGAATCGGGCATATGAGCCAAGGGTGGCTGCCACCCGTTTGGCCCGTCAGGCCCCTTTCATGCCGTCAGACTCCTGGGAGGGAACGCTCCGGTGGGGCGTGGGTATGGGCGATACGGGGTGGGCGTGACCGAGCGCGGTAGGGCCGACCGTGCTGCTCGAGGCGAGACGGGGCTGCGTGTGACGGACCACAACGTCCAGCGTCCACGCGCGGCAACGGAGGGCCGGCCGGGCGGGCGACAGTACGGCGACGAGCAACGGCAGGACGACGGGCCGGCGCGTGCGGTGCCGCGGCATGTAGCCTGCGTAATGGACGGCAACGGCCGCTGGGCGCAGCGGCGTTCGCTCCCCCGCACGGCGGGCCATCGGGCCGCGGAGACCACCGTCATCGACATCGTCGAGGCGGCCCGGGCCGCTGGCGTCGAGTGGCTCAGCCTGTATGCCTTCTCCACCGAGAACTGGAACCGTCCCGGCACCGAGGTCGACTACCTGATGCGCCTGGTCCGCCGGGTCGTGCGCAAGCACGCGCCGCTGCTGCTCGCCCGCGGCGTCCGCTGCCGCTTCCTCGGGGCCGCAGACCCGCGCATCCCCCGGGAACTGGCTCAGGACTTCGACGATCTGGCGGCGCTGACCGCCGACAACCGGGGGATGACGCTGACCGTCGCCTTCGACCACGGCGGGCGCCGAGACATCGTCGAGGCCACCAGGTCGCTGATCCGCAGCGGGATGCCCGCCGACGAGGTGACCGAGCGGCTCTTCGCGGACCACCTGCCGTTCCCCGACACTCCCGACGTTGACCTCGTCATCCGCACCTCCGGCGAGCAGCGCATCTCCAACTTCATGCTCTGGCAGGTCGCCTACGCCGAGTGGGTCTTCCCCGAGGTGCTCTGGCCGGACTTCCGGGCCCCCGACTTCCTCGCCTGCCTGCACACCTACCGGCGCCGCGACCGCCGCTTCGGCGGCGTGCCGCCCCGGACGAACGGAGACCCATCATGACCACAGGAACCCCGGGAACGGCCGACGAGACGCCCCTGTTCGCCCCGGGATCGCAGTTCAGCGCCTTCTTCGACGATCCGCGCTGGGCGCTGGCCATTATCCGCGCCACCGTGCTGGAGGCTGCTCACCCGCAGATCGGCGCCGCCCTCGTCGACAACTCCACCTTCGTCACCCACCCCTGGCGCCGACTGCGCAACACCTTCCTCAGTATGCGGCGCATGTTCGGTGCCGACCCGGTGGCACGCGAACGGGAGGCCGCGCGACTCAACCGGCTGCACGCCCGCATGAGCGGCTCCGACTCCCGCGGTCGCGCCTACGACGCGATGGACCGGGCAACCCGGGCCTGGGTGGTCGCCACCCTCTTCGAGAGCGCCGTCACCATGTGTCGGCTGAGCGGCCAGCCGCTCGACCAGGACACGATGGAGCGGATGTACGCCGAGTACCGCACATTCCTCGCCGCGCTCGACGGCGACGCTGGGGAACTTCCCGAGGACCTGAACGACTTCTGGCGCTACTTCGACCGGGTCGTCGAGAACGAGCTGGAGAACACCGAGGCGGCCCGCGTCATCCTCTACCGGCTCTTCGACCACCTGCCCGCCCCGGCGCTGCTCGAGGGCGCGCCGACGCTGTGGGCGGCCGGCCGGGCTGTCGCCGGTCCCCTCCTCGGCGCTATCACCGTCGCCTCGCTCCCCGAGCCGTACCGGCGCCGGGCCGGCATGCCCGAGATGCCCGGCGCTCCCACCCTCTTGCAGGGCGCCTACCTCGCCGCCGGACTCGCCCGCTTCCTGCCCGAGGGCTGGATCAACGCCGAAAGCGTCATCGAAGTCCTCTCCCTTTCACCTGGCAGCGACGACCCCCACGCCCGGACCGTGACCGCCCTCCTCGCCCGCATGAAGCGGGCATCGGCCCTGCTCCGCCTCCTTACACCACTGAGCGGCGACGCCGACCCCACTCCGGACCCGGCACCTTCGGCGGGCACAGGGGAAAGCCGACGCTCGGCGGAGGAGTTCTTCCGTCAGGTGCTGGACCAGACCGGCGATGGCCACCTCGACTGGCCAGACCTCGCCGCCATGGCACGCGAACTCTCCACACGCCTCGACCTGGACGAACCCGAGGAGACCCGGCTCTACGACGCCTTCGCCGCTTGGTGGCGTGAGCTCCAGGCCGCCCTCGACAGCGACGGCGACGGCCGCGTCAGCGCCGACGAGTACGCCACCGCCATCCCCACCCTCGCCGGACCCGCGCTCATCCGTGTCGCGGAGGTCCTCTTCGACGCCACCGACAAGGACGGCAGCGGAACCATCGACGCCGACGAGTACCGAACCCTCTTCCGCACCGCCTTCCACCGCGACCTCACCGCCACCAACGGCAGCTATGGCCAAAGCGCATTCGTGGGCGACTTCCTCTCCTTCATGTCAGGCCAGCGCACGAACACCCCGTACGACCCCCTCCTCGCCGACGCCTAACGAACTCGTGCATGTTGGCGGCCACGGCTGCACGCTTCTGTACCCCGGTCCCTACTTGCCGGCTCAGTGCCCGCGAAACTTCCCCGAGCGGCAGGGCCTCCTGGACGCGCGCTTCTCATCCACGCACCCGTCGCTCTGGTAGCGTCGCCAGCTAAGGGTTGTCCCGTAACTACTGGTCAGGGCCAGATGATTTTGCTAAGGTTGGTGTGATCGCGGCGTCCGAGCCGTCCTTGATGGCTCGCCGTCGCGACAGCTTGGGTTGATACCCTGTGGCGATGGACGAGGCGTTGGACGAGGGGCCGTTCTTTCACGGCACAAAGGCCGACCTGCGGGTCGGAGATCACCTCACCGCCGGTTTCCGTTCCAACTACCGGCCCGAAATCGTGATGAACCACATCTACTTCACCGCGTTGCGTGACGGCGCGGGACTCGCCGCCGAACTCGCCGCCGGCGACGGGGCCCCGCGAGTGTATGTCGTCGAACCGACTGGGGAGTTCGAGAACGATCCAAACGTCACCGACAAGAAGTTCCCTGGCAATCCCACCCGCTCCTATCGCAGCAGGGAACCGCTCCGAATCGTTGGAGAGGTCACCGACTGGACGCGACAGACACCCGAAGCTCTCCAGATGTGGCGAGACCGGCTGGCCGCAATCCGCCTGGATGACCGCGCCGAAATCATCAACTAAGCGTTGTGCCTAACTGCTGGTCACAGGTGAGATGATCTTGTCGTGGCTGGTGTGATTACTGCGTCGGAGCTGTCTTGGATAGCCCCGTTCACTGGGCTGAGCTCGCGGCAGTTCGGCAAGCTGATCACCGCGTTGCGGCGCGAGGGTGCGGATCCGGTGCGCGAGGGCCGGCCGTGGCGCCTGCCGCTGGAGGACCGGGTGCCGCTGGTCGCCGCGTACTGGCGTACGAACCTGACACTGTGCCAACTGGCGCCGTTGTTTGGGGTGTCGAAGTCCGCGGCGGACCGGATCGTCGACCACCTTGGCCCGGCGTTGGCCCTGCAGCCTCGCAAACGGTTCCGCAAGGACACCGTGCTGATGGGATTTCTTCCCGCCACACCGCCCAGCCCGCCGACGCCCGGCTGGTCCAGCCCGTCTACGCGGGCACCGGCCGGCTGCCGAAAATGCAGTACCCCGAGCCTGCGCAGACCATGAAAGACCTGGTCACCGCGGCCGGGAGGACGGCGGCGAGACCGGTGTCCTGGCGGGAAGGCTCCCGGCCGGGCAAGGGGGTCAGTGGCTTCAAGCGCATGT
The DNA here is from genome assembly GCF_053611185.1 of Streptomyces sp. NPDC054834. NCBI lineage: Bacteria > Bacillati > Actinomycetota > Actinomycetes > Kitasatosporales > Streptomycetaceae > Streptomyces > Streptomyces sp. NPDC054834. The sequence continues at coordinate 20,823 of NZ_JBSGZV010000076.1, forward strand.
ACTCGCGGTTCGTCGCCCTGCGGATCCGCCCTGCGGGCCGCGGCATCCACCGGGCCACCGACGAAGTGGAGTTGCCCGAACGCTGGCTGCTGGCCGAATGGCCCGCTACCGAGCCCGAGCCGGTGCAGTTCTGGCTCTCGAACCTGCCCTCCGGGATTCCGCTGGCCACGCTGGTGCGGCTGGCCAAGCTCCGCTGGCGCATCGAGCACGACTACCGCGAGATGAAACAGGCCCTGGGACTGGCCCACTTCGAAGGCCGCACCTTCAACGGATGGCACCACCACGTCACCCTCGTCTCCGCCGCCCACGCCTTCTGCACCCTGCAACGACTGGCACAAGACCCAAAAGACGCGGCGCAGGCCTGAGCCTCTACCAAGTGGTCCGCGAACTGCAGACCCTCCTCGCCGCCTGGACCGGCGCCTGCCCCACCTGCCACCGCGACATACCCACACCACTACGAACCTGACCAAGCCCTACTAGTTGCGCAGCACGGTCAGGGCGTCCTCGTTGTCGGCGTCGGTGAACGCGTGGATCGCCAGGAGGATGGACCGCGCGATCAGCTTCGCGGTGGCAGGGTCGTTACCGGCGGGAGCGGCCTGATCCTCTACGAACCTGCCGCACGGGCAGATGACGTGCTGTGCCTGAACGTGGAAGACCCGCCGGACGGCCTGCGTGGCGTTAGGTGTGTGGGGCGCTGCAGTGCTGCAGCACAACGACTTCGTGGCCCATGCCGAGAAGGATGCAGTCGCCGTAGGCTGCAATTGCTTGCACTGGCAGAGGTTGAGAGAGCACCGTCACGGCACGGTTTGCCAGCAGGTCCCATACGCGCACCGTCCGGTCGTCGGCGGCAGTGACGGCGTGGGGGCGGCCATCAAGCTGCGCTACGGCCAGCGCCCTCACCGCCCCCGTGTGGCCCATGAGCGCGAAGTGTGAGCTGTCGTTCACCAGGTCCCACACCCGTACCGTCTGGTCGTCGCCGGCGGTGATGGCGTAGGGCTGACCGTGGATCTGCGCCACTGCCACCGCTCGCACCCAGTTGGTGTGACCCGTGAAGACGTTTCGGTCGGTACCGGTGGACAGATCCGACACCCGGACCGTCCGGTCGTTTCCGACACTGACAGCGTGAAGACTGCCATCGAGTTGCGTCACCGCCACTGCATTGACCTCGTCGGCGTGGCCCGTAAAGGAACAGCGTTCGGTGCCCGTTGCCACATCCCACACTCGCACGGCCCCATTCTCCCCGCCTGTGACAGCATGGGGCCGGCCATCGAGCATGGCCACCGCCATTGCGCTCACCCGGCTGGCGCGCCCGATAGGGGTGGCCCGTGTGGCGCCAGTGGCCAGATCCCACATCCGAACTGTCTGGTCGTGGTCGGCTGTGGCCGCAAAGGGCCGACCGTCAAGCTGCGCCACCGCCAGCGCACGCAGCCAATTGGCGCGCCCCATGTAGGTGACGCGTGCGGTGCCCCTGGCCAAATCCCACACCCTCACCGCAGGGTCGTCTCCAGCGGTTACTGCATGGGGCTGGCCGTCGAGCATTGCCACTGCCACTGCGCTCACCCTGTTGGTATGGCCGGGGCGTGTGTTGCGTGTGGCGGCGGTGGTCAAATCCCATACCCGCACCGTGCCGTCCCTGCTGGCCGTGATGGCGTGGGGGCGGCCATCGATCACCGTGGCCGCCACCGCTGTAACCGGGCCGGTGTGCCCAGTGAAGTCGGCACGTGGATGGTTGGTGGCTAGGTCCCATACTGTCACCGACCGTTCGTCGCCCGCGGCCACAGCATGGAGCCGGCCGTCGAGCTGCACTGTCGCTACTGCCCTCACCGCGCCGGAGTGGTGGCCTGAAAGGGAATTCCGTACCCTGCCCGAGATCAGGTCGAGCACCACCAAGCGGTCGTCGCCCGCAGTAACAGCATGGGGGCGGCCGTCGAACATGGCCAGCGCCATAGCGTTCAGGGAGCGCACGTCGCGGGTGATGGGTTTGTACCTGGTACTCCGGTGGATTAGATTCCAGTTCCGTATCTCCGACCGGTCACTGGCAGTCACAACCTCAGGTCGGCCGTTACGCACCGCCATCGCAACCGCCACCACAGCATCGGTGTGGTCGGTGAAGGCGGCGAGTTCAGTTCCGGTGGTTATGTCCCACAACCGCACCGTGCGGTCGTCGCTGGCGGTGATGGCATGGAGCCGGCCATCGAGCTGTGCCACCGCAACCGCGTTCACTCTGTCGGTATGCCCGGTCAAGGTGACGCGTTCTGTGCCCATGGTCAGGTCCCATACCCGCACCGTGCAGTCGTTGCCGGCGGTGATGGCATGGGGCCGGCCATCGAGCTGCGCCACCGCAACCGCCTTTACCCAGCCAGTGTGACCAATGAGAGTAAGGCGTTGAGTGCCGGTATTCAGGTCCCATACCCGCACCGTGCGGTCGTGGCCAACGGTGACGGCATGGGGTCGGCCGTCAAGTTGCGCTACCGCCACCGCGCTCACTGGGCCGGCGTGGCCAGCGAAGGTGATACGGAGAGCGGGGTGAACGAGGGTGCCGGTGGCCCAGCGGGGGGTCCAAGGACGGGTGCGGGCCAGAACTACAGCAAAGGCGGGTTCCTGGTAGCGAGCGGCGTCGGTGGCAAGGACGTCGCGACGTGCGGTCGGTGAGAGCCCGATGTGGACGGCGGCGGAAGCGCGGTAGATGTCGGCGGTCGGGTGGGCGGTTCCAGTAAATGTGTCCAGGGCACGCAGCAGGGTGTGGGGGTTGGCGTGGACGAGGAATTCGGGGTCGTCCAAGAGGGCGGGCAGAATTCCGCCGGATGCTGCGTGAGTGGCGGTGTGCTGGCGGATGTAGGGGTGGGCTGCGGGCCAGCCGTTGACGTCGGCGGCTTCGTCCCTGGGTGCTAGGGCGGTGAGGGTGCGGGCGATGGTGGCGTGGTCGTCGTGCTGGTGGCCAGGGCGGCGCAGGTGTTCGGCCATGGTCTCGTGGAAGAGGCGGTAGGCCGATCCGTCGTGGGTGGCGGTTTCGACGATGTAGGCGCCCGCATGCCGGTGGAGCCAGTCCAAGTCGTCGTGGGGACAGGCAACGCCAGAGAGAGCTTCAGCGAGGGGCGCCCAGAGGGTGGACCAGGGCAAACCGGCGCCTTGGGCGTAGGCGAGGGGACGCAGCAGTCGTTCGACCTTGGGACGGTCGGGGCCGAAGCGGTCGAGGTAGGCGGCGAAGGCTTCATTCGCGTCGCTGGGCAGACGCTCGCGCCAGCCGGGCTGCGTGGTGTCGATGTCGATTTGGCCGTGGACGAGGGCGCGCGCGGTCATCCGGGCGACCAGGTAGGAAGAGCCGGCGCGTGCGGCGATACCGTCGGCGATCTCGGCGGCCAAGTCCCTTCGGTGACGGTAAGGAGAGCGACTGTCGGGGTCCTGGGCATCTTCTAGGAGGGCGAAGGCGTAGGCGGCGACGTCGCCCTCTGCGATGTAGTCGGCTTTGTCCAGGTCGAGGATATGGACTGCATGCCCGAGGGAAGAGATCTGAGGTCGGCGGGTGCCCACTACGAGCCGTACCGCGGGCAACGTGGAGAGAGGCTGGAGGAGGTCCCGGGCGATGCGGGCAGCCTCTCGGCTGTCGCCGGCGGTCCCGGCCTCATCGAGGGAATCCACGACGACGGCCACCGCTGTGGTCCTGGTAACCATGGCGGCAAGCACGTCGTCACGGTCGGCCGAGCTGGGCAGGCGCAGAGCTGCGGCGAGCTCTGCCGCGAGGTCCTCCAGCGCGGCCCTGCGGGCGTGCAGGGCAATCACGTGAGGGAAGGCGGCCGCCTGCGGGTCACCGAGAGCAGTCCAGACTGATTTCGGGGTGTCAGGATCGCTGAGGGCCAAGAGACGTCCCAGGAGTGCAGATTTTCCCGAGCCTGGGTCGCCGGTCACCACACGAGCCTTGCGGTCGTGATCAGTGCCCGCTGAAGTGAGGAAGGCGATGAGTTCCTGCTGGGCTCGCGAGCGACCGATGAAGTAGTCGCCGCGTTCGCCGACGTGTTCTAGGCCCCGGCTGCGGGGACCGAAATGCCCATCGTGCTGGCGGCGGAGCACGGCAAGGCTCGCAAGGTCGATACCGTCCGCGGGAAGACCGGGTACGAAGAGGGGGCTGGGAAAGAATGGGTCCTGGCCGTCCGTCTCGGCTGTTGTCAGCCGGGCACGCTGCAAGCGGCGGTGGGCGTCGAAGTAGTTGTTAAGGCGTTCTGTGACCTCTCGAACGCCCACGTACTGCTGGGTGGCGCCGTGGCGGGGGTGGGCGAAGACATCGCAGAGGGCATCGACAAACACGTTCTCCTTCGCCCGCTCCTTGGAACGAGCTGCCGCCAGGTGCCAGCGGTTGGCCCGTCCCCGGTGCACGTTGGCCAGATCCGAGGCGAGTCGGCTGATGTCCGCCGTACCTGCCGCCGCGTAACAGGTGTCCAGAATGACCAGTAGGTGCCCCACCGCGCTTTTCACCAGCGGGCGGGCGAGGTCCTCGGCTGCCAGCGCCCTCGTCCAGCGGCCGGGCCTGGTATCGGCGCACACTAGATAGTGGCGGTCGTCCTCGTGCACACCGTGCCCGGCGAAGTACACCACCACCACGTCGTCCGGGCCTAGGCCGGTCTCCAAGGCCCAGTCCTCGATCCCTTCAGCGAGGGCCGCTCGACTTGGATCACGGGCCAGAGAGCTCAGGACCGATTCATAGCCCATCGGCTCCAGCAGCTCCCGCACCCGCCGCACGTCCTCTTCCACGCCGGGCAGGCCTGCGATGTCCGGGGTACGGAAAGCACCGACTCCGACCGCGATCAGGAACCGGCGCCCCACTGCGCCGTGTTCGGCACCCGGTTCGGGCCTCACGCCGAGGGCTCCTGCAGCCCGGCGGCGATGGCGATTGCAGTCTTCGGAGCGGTCAGATAGCGCTCGAAGTCGTGCATCCGCACTCCATTCGTGATCGTTCGGTCCTCCACTCCGCCCAGAGGACCGGACATGAACCGCGGTGCCAGTGAAGCGACTAGGGCCACGATGTCACCCGGGTCTGTTACGTTCGTCCACCGCACCACACCGCCCGGCCACGCACCTCGTCCCTCAACCGGCAGTGGACTTAGCCGCCGGTGGATCAACGGCAGACCCAGTGGCGAGCCCACTGTCACCAGATCCGTCACCGGCCAGCCCGGGTTCTCGCACAACGCCTCATAGGCGACCACCGAGCCAAGCGAATGCGCCACCATCACCCGTGTATCCGCGGTGATTTCCACTGCCACCGCGGCGCGGGCCGCCTGCCAGATGGGCGGCTCGTCCAAATACCGGCGCACCTGCTTCAACTCCGAGACCAGCAGCCGTTTTGCGACCGGCTGGAAGAAGCGTGCCTGGGCCAGGGCGTTCAATCGTTCCCGTACCCACCCTGACAGCAGTGGTCGGGTAGCGGCGTAGGCGGGCCACGCTCGTGTTCGCTCTTCCTCGGCAGGTGCCACCTTGTCGTCGATCTCTGCCGCGTGCTGCCACCACGCGTCGAGGAGCTCCGTCTCTAGGCCTTCCTCCACATCGTGCTCGTCCCATGCAGGCAGATCCTCCGCCCGCGTTCCCGGTTCCACGAACGCGTTCCCGTAGAACGCGCAGGAGACGTCCTTGGGTCCGAGCATCAACTCCGACGACAGCCTCACTCCGTCGCGGGCCGCGGCCGCCAACCGCAACGACAGCAACTCCGGCCCCTGAAACTGCTGAGCGATCCCATGCACCAGCACCACCCGCGCCATAAGCCCTCCCCCGACGGTGTCTCAGACCGCTCACGGTACGACCACCGCCGCGCCCACCACCGACAGATCACAAATTCCCAGCGGCCCCATATTCCCCGCTGTCTGCCCGACGCACACACAGCCTCCGCTTACTGCCAGTGATCAGCGCGGTCGCGGCCGGCGAGCACGGGCACAGTGAGGAGGAACTGCGCTACACCGCGCGGTGTTACCTGACCGCCACCGGCCTGAAGGCCGCCGCGGCGATGGCGAGGGCGCGCTGATCCGCCCTCAGCCCGGTGGTCATGCGCAGGCCGTCCAGGCTGGCGGGGGGTGATGAGGATGCCGAAGAGGGTGGCCACACGGTCATTGGTGCGGATTCCAGGCCCAGCACCCGTGCGGCGAGGCCCGGGGTAAGGCCCATGGACACGGCAGTTTGGTTCACCCAGGAGGCGAATGCCTCGCCGTCTGCGGGGACCGGCACCACCGGGAGTCGCCGCAGCTCCGCCTTGAGAGTGCGTGACGCGACCCGATCAGGTGCTGTGTAGGGTTGTGGCCATGGCCAAGGGGATGGGGCGGCTGCCCAAGGTGGACCTGGACAGCGGCGTCGAGGACGTGACGCTTTCCATCCTGGAGTGGCTTGGCGAGCAGGGGGTCGGTGCCATGATCCGGGTCGACGCGGAGCGCATGCGTGACGGTCAGCCAGCGTGGACATTTGCCGCATCTGGTGGGCCGCTGGACGGTGGGATGAGGGCCGACGGGGCCTCGGTCGCCGAGTGCATGGGCAGGGCGCTGCTTCGATTGCGCGAGGCCGGGCTGGCTGTTCCGTTCTGAAGTCGTGTTCTGCCTCTGAGCTGATCGCCTTCGGTGATGCTTTCAGGGCGTCTGGTGGTCTTGCCCACGTCGTAGCGGGTGGCGGGGTGCCGGTTCTTCGAGCCGAGTGGCCTGCCGGGGCCAGGCCGGTTGGGTTTGGGTGCACGGGCCGGGCAGGGCAGGTTCGGGCGGAGGCTTCTGAACCCCCGGCGGACTCGGGTAGGGGTGAGTCGGTCGGGTTCGGCCGGTTTCTTCCAGGGGCGGCGGAGGTACACGGGCCCTCCACCTTGATCATGGACACCTCGACACTGGATCTTGAGTCCAGGGAGAGGAGTCCCGGGTGGGGACCTACAAGTATTCGGCGGAGTTCCGGGCCGACGCGGTGGCGTTGGCCCGTTCGTCGGGCCGGCCCGTCTCGCGTATCGCCGCAGAGCTGGGTGCGAATCACGAGACGCTGCGGCAGTGGATCACGACGGCGGAGAAGGCCGAGCGGCCCGAGGCAGTTGCGGAGTCGGCGAAGGACGCGGAGAGCGCGGCCTTGCGCAAGCAGGTGCGCGAGCTGGAGATGGAACGTGACATTCTGCGCCGGGCAGCCAAGTATTTTGCGGGCGAGAGGAACTGGTGAGCCGCTTCGAGTTCGTTGCCGACCACCGCGGCGCCTTCGGCGTGAAGCGACTGTGCACCGTGTTGAATTTGTCGAGGTCCGGGTTCTACCGGTGGTTGAAGACCGCCCCGGCCCGCGCCGCGAAACAGGCCGCGGACGCTGCACTCACCCGGCGGATACGCAAGGTCCACGCGGAGTCCGGAAAGACGTACGGGGCCAAGCGGATCACCGCCGAGATTCGCGCGGGCGGTGTGGTCGTCAACCGCAAACGCGTCGAACGGCTCATGCGCCAACACGCCATCCAGGGGCGGAGGCTGAAGCGTCGACACCGAACCACCATTCCGGAGCCCGCCGCCCAAGCGGTACCCGATCTGCGGCGGCGCAACTTCACCGCATCCGCCCCCAACCGGGCCTGGGTCGGCGACATCACCTATCTGCCCATCGCCGGCGGGAAGTTTCTGTATCTGGCCACCGTCATCGACATGTACTCCCGTCGCCTACTGGGCTGGTCGATGGCTGATCACATGCGAGCCGAACTCGTCACCGACGCACTCAAGACGGCCGTCCGCACCCGCGGCGGCCGGGGGGACGACGTCATCTTCCACAGCGATCACGGGGCTCAATACGGGTCGAAGGCGTTCGCCGACGCCTGCCACCGGGCCGGGATCCGCCGGTCCATGGGAGCGGTCGGCACCTCGGCAGACAACGCCGCCGCGGAGTCGTTCTTCGCCTCGCTCAAGCGGGAGATCTTGCCCGACCGGCGCAGCTGGCCGACCGAACTAGGGCCTGTGTGACGTTGTGATCAGCCAGTTGCCTTCAGCAGGTCGTTGATCCAGATCATTGAGGCACGGAGGTGGAGGCCGGCGAGGTAGC
>NZ_JBSGZV010000077.1:0-28191 GCF_053611185.1 Streptomyces sp. NPDC054834
GGCGCGGGCATTGCCCGCGCCGCCCCTTCGTTCACGGCGAGACCGGCCTCACGGCGAAGCCGGCGGATAGAGCGACCGAGGCAGCTGGGAGGCAGCCGCCGAGTCCAGCAGCCACAGGGTCCGGGAGCGGCCGTGGGCACCCGCGGCCGGGGCCTGGATCTCACCCGCACCCGACAGGGCGATCGCGACGGCCTGGGCCTTGTCCTCGCCGGCGGCCAGGAGCCAGACCTCGCGGGCCGCGCGGATCGCCGGCAACGTGAGGGTGATCCGGGTCGGCGGCGGCTTGGGCGCGCCGTGCACGCCGACCACCGTGCGCTCGGTCTCCCGGACGGCGGGCAGCTCGGGGAAGAGCGAGGCCACATGGGTGTCCGGGCCGACGCCCAGCATCAGCACGTCGAAGGTGGGGACGCTGCCGTGGTTCTCGGGGCCGGCGGCCTTGGCCAGCTCCGCCGCGTACGCCTCCGCCGCCGCCTCCACATCGGCACCGTACGGACCGTCCGAGGCGGGCATGGCGTGCACGCGCTCCGGGTCCAGCGGCACCGCGTCGAGCAGCGCCTCGCGGGCCTGGGTGACATTGCGCTCCGGGTCTCCCTCGGGGAGGAAGCGCTCGTCGCCCCACCACAGGTCCAGCCGCGCCCAGTCGATGGCGTCCCGGGCGGGGGCCGACGCCAGCGCGGCCAGCAGGCCGTTGCCGTTGCGGCCACCGGTGAGCACCACGGACGCGGAGCCGCGCGAGGACTGCGCGTCCACGATCTTGGTGATCAGCCGGGCCGCCGCGGCCTGCGCCATCAGCTCCTTGTCGTGGTGGACGACCAGCTGCGGGGCGCTCACTTCGCCGCCGCCTTCCTGGTGGGCGCCTGCTTCGCCGGGGCCTTCTTTGCCGCCTGCTTCGCGGGCGCCTTCGCGGCCTCCTCGACCGGGGTCTCGACCGCGACCGCGGCCGAGGTGTCGGCCTCGGCGGCGGGCTGCTCGGGCACCTCCGGCGTCCCGGCCAGCCGCTCCACCCCGTACCGCAGCGCCGACGCGTAGGTGTCGTCCGGGTCGAGCCGCCGCAGCTCCTCCGCGATCAGCTCGGCCGTGTCCCGCCGCTTCAGCGCCACGGCTCGGTCCGGCTGGCCCTCGATGGACAGCGTGGCCAGCGAGCCGTCCGCGCGGTCCAGCGTTATCGGGCCGCCGCTGGTGTCCATGCGGACCGCGGTGAGCCCGGGGCCGGACGACAGGGAGCGCTTGACGGGCACGTCCAGCCGGTCCGCGAGCCACATCGCCAGCAGCTCGCAGCTCGGGTTGAACTCCTCGCCCTCCACCTCGACGGCCTTGACGTCGCACACGACCTGGTCCAGGGCGGCGGCCAGCATCGACCGCCAGGGCGTGATCCGGGTCCAGGACAGGTCCGTGTCGCCGGGCGTGTAGGCGGCGGCCCGGGCCGACAGGTCCCGCACCGGCTGCTCGGCGGCGTAGGTGTCGGTGACCCGGCGCTGGGCGAGGGCGCCCAGCGGGTCGTTGGCCGGGTCGAGCGGGGCGTTCACCGGCCACCAGACGACGACCGGGGCGTCCGGCAGCAGCAGCGGCAGCACCACGGAGTCGGCGTGGTCGGACACCTCGCCGTACAGCCGCAGCACCACCGTCTCGCCGGTGCCCGCCTCCGCGCCCACCCGCACCTCGGCGTCCAGCCGGGACTGCGTGCGGTCGCGGGGGGAGCGGGAGACGCGCTTGATGACCAGCAGCGTCCGCGAGGGGTGCTCGTGGGAGGCGTCGCCGGCCGCCTTCAGCGCGTCGTAGGCGTTCTCCTCGTCGGTGACGATGACCAGGGTGAGCACCATGCCCACGGCGGGCGTGCCGATGGCCCGGCGGCCCTGCACCAGCGCCTTGTTGATCTTGCTGGCTGTGGTGTCCGTGAGGTCTGTCTTCATGGGCGGCGCCAGCTCCGTCCGTCTCGTGCGAGCATCTCGTCGGCCTCCGCGGGACCCCACGTGCCCGACGGGTACTGCGCGGGCCTGCCGTTCTTGTCCCAGTAGTCCTCGATCGGGTCGAGGATCTTCCAGGACAGCTCGACCTCCTCGGTGCGCGGGAAGAGGTTGGCGTCACCCAGCAGCACGTCCAGGATCAGCCGCTCGTACGCCTCCGGGCTGGACTCCGTGAAGGACTCGCCGTAGGCGAAGTCCATGGACACGTCCCGGATCTCCATCGAGGTGCCCGGCACCTTCGAGCCGAAGCGGACCGTGATGCCCTCGTCGGGCTGGACGCGGATGACGACCGCGTTGGAGCCCAGCTCCTCGGTAGCCGTGTGGTCGAAGGGGGAGTGCGGGGCCCGCTGGAAGACGACCGCGATCTCCGTCACCCGGCGGCCCAGCCGCTTGCCGGTGCGCAGATAGAAGGGGACGCCCGCCCAACGGCGGTTGTCGACCTCCACCTTGATCGCCGCGTAGGTGTCGGTCTTCGACTTGGCGTCGATGCCGTCCTCTTCGAGGTAGCCGATGACCTTCTCGCCGCCCTGCCAGCCCGCCGCGTACTGGCCGCGCACGGTGGCGCTGCCCAGGTCCTTCGGCAGCCGGACCGCGCCGAGCACCTTGGTCTTCTCCGCGGCCAGCGCGTCCGCGTCGAAGGAGGCCGGCTCCTCCATGGCCGTCAGGGCCATGAGCTGGAGCAGGTGGTTCTGGATGACGTCACGGGCGGCGCCGATGCCGTCGTAGTAGCCGGCCCGGCCGCCGATGCCGATGTCCTCGGCCATGGTGATCTGCACATGGTCCACGAAGGACCGGTTCCAGATCGGCTCGAACATGGTGTTGGCGAAGCGCAGCGCCAGGATGTTCTGGACGGTCTCCTTGCCGAGGTAGTGGTCGATCCGGAACACCTGGTCCGGCTCGAACACCTCGTGCACGACCTGGTTCAGCTCCTCGGCCGACTTCAGGTCGTGGCCGAACGGCTTCTCGATGACCGCGCGCCGCCAGGAACCACCGGTCTGCTCGGCCAGCCCGTGCTTCTTCAGCTGCTGGATCACCACGGGGAAGGACTTCGGCGGAACCGACAGGTAGAAGGCGAAGTTGCCCCCCGTGCCCTGCGCCTTGTCGAGCTCCTCGATGGTGGAGCGCAGCCGCTCGAAGGCGTCGTCGTCGTCGAAGGTGCCCTGCACGAAGCGCATCCCCTGGATGAGCTGCTGCCAGACCTCCTCGCGGAACGGGGTGCGGGCGTGCTCCTTGACGGCGGCGTGGACCTCGGCGGCGAAGTCCTCGTTGGCCCACTCGCGGCGGGCGAAGCCGACCAGGGAGAAGCCCGGCGGCAGCAGACCCCGGTTGGCGAGGTCGTACACGGCCGGCATCAGCTTCTTGCGGGACAGGTCGCCGGTGACGCCGAAGATCACCAGGCCCGACGGCCCCGCGATACGCGGGAGCCGTCGGTCGGCGGGATCACGGAGCGGGTTCGCCCCGGAGCCGGAAGAGGGGGACAATTCAGCCCCCCGAGGGAGCGAGGCGCTGGAGCTCCGCCTCGGTCGACTTGAGCAGGTCGTTCCAGGACGCCTCGAACTTCTCGACGCCCTCGTCCTCCAGCACCTGGACCACGTCGTCGTACGAGATCCCGAGCTTCTCCAGCGCGTCGAGGTCGGCGCGCGCCTGCTCGTAGGTGCCGGCGATGGTGTTGCCCGTGATCTCGCCGTGGTCCTCGGTGGCCTCCAGCGTGGCCTCCGGCATGGTGTTCACCGTGTTCGGCGCCACCAGTTCGGTGACGTACATGGTGTCCGGGTACGCCGGGTCCTTCACGCCGGTCGACGCCCACAGCGGACGCTGCTTGTTGGCGCCCGCGCTCTCCAGCGCGTTCCACCGGTCGGAGGAGAAGACCTCCTCGTACGCCTGGTAGGCGAGCCGGGCGTTGGCGATGGCGGCCTTGCCGCGCAGGGCCTTGGCCTCGTCCGTGCCCAGCGCGTCGAGCCGCTTGTCGATCTCGGTGTCCACGCGGGACACGAAGAAGGACGCCACGGAGTGGATCTTCGACAGGTCCAGGCCGCGCTCCTTGGCCTTCTCCAGACCCGAGAGGTACGCGTCCATGACGGCCCGGTAGCGCTCGAGGGAGAAGATCAGCGTGACGTTGACGCTGATGCCGTTGCCGATGGTGCTGGTGATCGCCGGAATGCCCGCCATGGTGGCCGGGATCTTGATCAGCGTGTTCGGGCGGTCGACCAGCCAGGCCAGCTGCCTGGCCTCGGCGACCGTGGCCTTCTCGTTGTGCGCCAGCCGCGGGTCCACCTCGATGGAGACCCGGCCGTCCTGGCCGCCGGTGGCGTCGAACACCGGCCGCAGGATGTCGGCGGCGTCGCGGACGTCCGCCGTGGTGATCATGCGGATGGCCTCTTCGACGGTGACCTTGCGGGCGGCGAGGTCCGAGAGCTGCTGGTCGTAGCCGTCGCCCTGCGAGATCGCCTTCTGGAAGATCGTCGGGTTGGTGGTGACGCCCACGACGTGCTGCTGGTCGATCAGCTCGGCGAGGTTGCCGGACGTGATCCGCTTGCGCGACAGGTCGTCCAGCCAGATCGCGACGCCTTCTTCGGAGAGGCGCTTGAGTGCGTCTGTCATGGAATTACATCTCCTACGTGTCGTATGTGAGCGTCAGCGCTGGGCGGCCGCGAGGGATTCCCGGGCCTTGGCGGCCACGTTCTCGGCAGTGAAGCCGAACTCGCGGAAGAGGACCTTGCCGTCGGCCGAAGCACCGAAGTGCTCCAGGGAAACGATGCGACCGGCGTCCCCGACGTACTTGTGCCAGGTCAGACCGATACCGGCTTCCACTGCGACACGAGCCTTCAGGGACGGGGGCAGGACGCTGTCCCGGTACCCCTGGTGCTGCTGCTCGAACCACTCCACGGACGGCATGGACACCACACGCGTGGGGATCCCGTCGGCCTGAAGCTGCTCGCGTGCCTCGACGGCCACGTGCACCTCGGAACCGGTGGCGATCAGCACGACCTGCGCCTCGCCGCCGTCGGCCTCGAACAGCACGTAACCGCCGCGCGCGGCGTCGTCGTTGGGCTCGTACACCGGCACGCCCTGGCGGGTCAGCGCGAGGCCGTGCGGGGCGCCCTTGCCGAACTCCTTCGTCCAGCGCTTGAGAATCTCGCGCCAGGCGATCGCGGTCTCGTTGGCGTCGGCCGGGCGGACCACGTTCAGGCCCGGGATGGCGCGCAGCGAGGCCAGGTGCTCGACCGGCTGGTGGGTCGGGCCGTCCTCGCCGAGGCCGATGGAGTCGTGCGTCCACACGTACGTCACCGGCAGGTGCATCAGGGCCGACAGACGCACGGCGTTGCGCATGTAGTCGGAGAACACCAGGAAGGTGCCGCCGTAGATGCGGGTGTTGCCGTGCAGGGCGATGCCGTTCATCTCCGCGGCCATGGAGTGCTCGCGGATGCCGAAGTGGATTGTGCGGCCGTAGGGGTTCGCCTCCGGCAGCGGGTTGTCCGCCGGCAGGAAGGAACTGTCCTTGTCGATGGTGGTGTTGTTCGATCCGGCGAGGTCGGCGGAGCCGCCCCACAGCTCGGGGATGACCGCGCCCAGTGCCTGAAGCACCTTGCCGGAGGCGGCGCGCGTGGCGACGCCCTTGCCGGGCTCGAAGACCGGGAGCTTCTCCTCCCAGCCGGTGGGCAGCTCGCCCGCGGCGATCCGGTCGAAGTCGGCGGCGCGCTCGGCGTTGTTCTCACGCCACAGCTGGAACGACTTCTCCCACTCCGCCTTGAACTCGCGGCCCCGGTCGAGGGCCTGGCGGGTGTGGGCCAGCACCTCGTCGGCGACCTCGAAGCTCTTCTCCGGGTCGAAGCCGAGGACGCGCTTGGTGGCCGCGACCTCGTCGTCGCCGAGGGCCGAGCCGTGGGCGGCCTCGGTGTTCTGCGCGTGCGGGGCGGGCCAGGCGATGATCGAGCGCATCGCGATGAAGGACGGCCTGTCCGTGACCTTCTTCGCGGCCTCGATCGCGTTGTAGATCGCGTGCGGGTCCAGGTCGCCGTCCGGCTTCGGGGCGATCCGCTGCACGTGCCAGCCGTAGGCCTCGTACCGCTTGACGGTGTCCTCGGAGACGGCCGTCTCGGTGTCGCCCTCGATCGAGATGTGGTTGTCGTCCCACAGCAGGACCAGGTTGCCGAGCTTCTGGTGCCCGGCCAGCGAGGACGCCTCGGCGGAGATGCCCTCCTGGAGGCAGCCGTCACCGGCGATGCAGTAGATGAAGTGGTCGAAGGGGGACTCGCCCTGCGGGGCCTCCGGGTCGAACAGGCCACGCTCGTAGCGGGCGGCCATGGCCATGCCGACCGCGTTGGCGACACCCTGGCCGAGCGGGCCGGTCGTCGTCTCGACACCCTTGGTGTGCCCGTACTCCGGGTGGCCCGGGGTCTTCGAGCCCCAGGTGCGGAAGGACTCCAGGTCCTCCAGCTCCAGGCCGAAGCCGGCCAGGAAGAGCTGCGTGTAGAGGGTCAGGGACGAGTGGCCGGCGGACAGCACGAAGCGGTCGCGCGCCACCCAGTCGGGGTCGGCGGGATCGTGCCGCATCACCTTCTGGAAGAGGGTGTAGGCGGCGGGCGCCAAACTCATTGCCGTACCCGGATGGCCGTTGCCGACCTTCTGTACGGCGTCGGCGGCCAGGACACGGGCGGTGTCCACGGCCCGCTGGTCCAATTCGGTCCACTCGAGGTCTGTGGTGGTCGGCTTGGTGCTCACCCTGAGTCAGGGCTCCTCTCCACATGATCGAATACCGGCTCCTGGGCGCGCGCCCACCGGCTGCCGGTGCACTGGGTGCCCACCGGCCGTTGTCGAGCCTACCCCTGTAGGTACGTGCGTTTTTTCGAGCCATTCCAGACTGACGGGCATGTCGGCGATCCGCCTCCCGACTGGCCGGAACGGCATTCGGCACATGAATACGGAGCCGCTCATCTGACTGCTCAATCGAGCCACAGCACGCACGCTCGGCGGCCCCCGCCAACACGAACGGACCCCCGCGAATGTCCGGGTCTGGGCAACGTCTAAAGTGGCGTGGTACGCGCGAGCCCTTACCGTCAGTTCACACGGAAGGGCTCGCTGGGAGTCTCTGTCAGGGGTGTGCGTGACGGCCGTCGAATCCCGTCCTGGGGACACCTCCCAGGCCCTTAGGGCTCTGGGGGAGGGTGTGCTCGGTGCGAGCGAGAGCCCGGTTCACCGGCCGTTCGGGGCCCGTGTCAAGGCGTTCGTGGCTCTGACCAAGCCGCGGATCATCGAGCTGCTGCTCATCACCACCGTTCCGGTGATGTTCCTGGCACAGCAGGGCGTGCCCGACCTGGGTCTGGTGCTGCTGACCTGCCTCGGCGGCTACCTCTCCGCGGGCGGCGCCAACGCGCTGAACATGTACATCGACCGTGACATCGACGCGCTCATGGACCGCACCTCGCAGCGCCCCCTGGTCACCGGAATGGTCAGCCCGCGCGAGTGCCTCGCCTTCGGCATCACGCTGGCGGTCGTCTCGACGCTGCTGTTCGGACTCACCGTCAACTGGCTGTCGGCCTGGCTGTCGCTCGGAGCGCTCCTCTTCTACGTCGTCGTCTACACGATGCTCCTCAAGCGGCGTACGTCGCAGAACATCGTCTGGGGCGGTATCGCCGGCTGCATGCCGGTGCTGATCGGCTGGTCCTCCGTCACGAACTCGATGTCCTGGGCGCCGGTCATCCTCTTCCTCGTCATGTTCTTCTGGACGCCGCCGCACTACTGGCCGCTGTCCATGAAGGTGCGCGAGGACTACGCGCGCGTGGGCGTGCCGATGCTGCCGGTCGTCGCCTCCAACAAGGTCGTCGCCAAGCAGATCGTGCTCTACAGCTGGGTCATGGTCGTCGTCTCGCTGCTGCTGACGCCGCTCGGCTACACCGGCTGGTTCTACACGGCGGTCGCGCTGCTCGCGGGCGGCTTCTGGCTGTGGGAGGCGCACGGGCTCCAGAACCGCGCCAGGGCCGAGGTGACGGGCGCGAAGCTCAAGGAGATGCGCCTGTTCCACTGGTCCATCACCTATGTGTCGATCCTGTTCGTCGCGGTCGCGGTGGACCCCTTCCTGCGGTAGGCGCCCTCTCCGTTCGCTTCCGGGCGGGGTGCGTGGTCAAGGCCACGCACCCCGCCCGTCGCCGTTTGATCTACCCGTCGGTAGCATCCTGACCATGGCAGACACGCAGCAGGTTGACCCGAAGGCCGAGCGCAAGGTCGCGCGCCTCGCGCGGCGGATCGACGCCTTCTCCAAGGCGCACGGCGGGGCCGAGGGCCAGGTGGCCTACATCGGCGAGCGCGGTGCCCGGATCGTGCTCGTCGGCGAGGACGGCGGCTGGGGCGACCTGGTGGCGCCCAGTCACGCCATCGCCGAGCAGGCGGTGCAGAAGGCCGGCATCACCGTCCACGAGGCGTTCGACGGCGAGTTCGCGGCCAAGGTGAAGACGGGCCCGTACGAGTGGACGCGCATGGCCGGAATCCAGGTGGGTGGGCCAAGCAACTCCTGAGCAACACCTGACACCCGGTTCACCCGTTAGGACCGTAGGAGGACGAGGTCCAGTCACGGGGAGTCCGGATGATCGAAACGCCGTCCCTGGTGGACCAGTACTGCCACGGCGTCCTGCGCACGGAGCTGGGCCTCGGCACGTTCGAGGCCCAGCTGGCCCGTACCGAGGGGCCGCCCGCGCCCGGCACCACGCTCTTCGACACGCAGACCGGTTTCGCCGTGCGGCGCTGGTGCCCGCCGCTGCTCGGCCTGGAGCCGCACTGCGCTCCCGCGCGGTATCTCGCCCGGCGCCGTGAACTGGGCGTGCTGGAGGTGGGCCGCCGTCTGCTGCGCGGCAGCGGCATCACCACCTACCTGGTCGACACCGGCCTGCCGGGCGATCTGACCGGACCCGCGGAGCTGGCCTCGGCGGGTGACGCCGACGCCCGCGAGATCGTCCGCCTGGAGCTCCTCGCCGAGCAGGTCGCCGACACCTCCGGCACCGTCGAGTCGTTCCTCGCCAATCTCGCCGAGTCGGTGCACGCCGCCGCCGCGCAGGCCGTCGCCTTCACCTCGGTGGCCGGGCTACGGCACGGCCTCGCGCTGGCGCCCGAGCCGCCCAGGCCGGGCGAGGTACGGGGCGCGGCGGGCCGCTGGCTGGCCGGGCGGCGGGTCGGCGGCGAGCTGAGCGACCCGGTGCTGCTGCGGCACCTGCTGTGGATCGCGGTCGCCTCTGGCCTGCCGCTCCAGCTGCACGCCGGGCTCGGAGAACCGGGCGCGCGCATCGACCGCACCGACCCGGTCCTGCTGACCGACTTCGTGCGGGCCACGGCGGGCCTGGGCACCGACCTGGTCCTGCTGCACGGCTACCCGTACCACCGCCACGCCGCCCACCTCGCCGGTGTCTTCCCGCATGTCTACGCCGACTCGGGCGCCGCCCTGGTCCGCACCGGCGCCAGGGCCGCGACGATCCTCGCCGAGGTGCTGGAGCTGGCCCCGTTCGGCAAGATCCTGTTCTCCAGCGGCGCCCACGGCCTGCCCGAACTGCACGTCGTGGCGGCCCGGCTGTTCCGTGAATCCCTCGGGCGGGTGCTGGGCACCTGGGTGGCCGAGGGGGCGTGGTCCCTGGGGGACGCGCAGCGGGTGGCCGCGATGGTGGCGGTGGGGAACGCCCGCAGGATCTACGGACTCGAGTGAGCTGTAGAGAGGTACGGGTGACTCACGCGCTCGTGGCCACCGCCGCCTCGGCCGTCTGACCGGGCACCTCCGGCACCGCCTCCGGACGCTCGCGCAGCGCCAGCAGGACGCGCAGCACCCCGATCCACACCAGGCACGAGCCGAGCATGTGCAGGCCGACCAGGACCTCGGGCAGATGCGTGAAGTACTGGACGTAGCCGATGACACCCTGCGCGAGCAGGATCAGGAACAGGTCCCGCGTCCGGTCCAGCGGCCCCTTGGGCGCGTCCACCGCCTTCAGGACGAACCACAGGGCGAAGGTCAGCGTCACCACGATCCAGGCGAGCACCGCGTGCAGCTTGGCGACGGTCTCCCAGTCGATCGGGATGCGCTTGACCTCGGTGGAGTCACCCGCGTGCGGACCGGCCCCGGTCACCACCGTGCCCGCCGCGATGAGCAGCACGGACGCGGCGACCAGGAACCACACCAGCTGTTGCACGGCCTTGCCGGCCAGCGGGCGCGGCGCCCCGTCGCCCTCGCGGCTGCGCTGCCACATCACCGTGGCGACGGTGATCAGCGCCGTGGTGAGCAGGAAGTGGGCCGCGACGGTGTACGGGTTGAGACCGACCAGGACGACGATGCCGCCGAGCACCGCGTTGCCCATGACCACCCAGAACTGCGCCCAGCCCAGCCGGGTCAGGCTCCGCCGCCACGGCTTCTGCGCCCGCGCGGCGATGATCGCCCAGCCGACGGCCGCGCACAGCACGTACGTCAGCATGCGGTTGCCGAACTCGATGGCACCGTGGAAGCCCATCGCCCGGGTGGTGGTGAGCGAGTCGTCGGTACAGGTGGGCCAGGTCGGGCAGCCCAGGCCCGAGCCGGTCAGCCGTACGGCACCGCCGGTCACCACGATGACCACCGACATCACGAGGGCGGCCAGCGCCGCCCGCCGGACCGTCCGGGGGTCGGGCGTCCAGCGCGCGGCGATGAAGGAGAGGGGGTTGCGCAGGGCCGCTGCGGCGTCTGTGGGGGTCAGCTCAGGCACGGGTCCATGGTAGGCGGGACGCTTGTGCACGCTTTCACGAGGGTCCCGTCCGGCGCCTCCCGGTCTACTCCCAGCGGAAGAACCGCCCCGCCGCCGCCAGCCCCACGACGGCCCACACGCCCAGGATCCCCAGGTCGCCCCACGGCATGCCGGCCCCGTGCTGGAGCACGTCCCGCAGGCCGTCGGAGAGCGCCGAGATGGGCAGCAGCCCGAGCGCGTCCTGGACGCCGGAGGGGAACTTGTCGAGCGGCACGATGACCCCGCCGCCCACGAGCAGCAGCAGGAAGACCAGGTTGGCGGCGGCCAGCGTGGCCTCCGCCTTCAGCGTGCCCGCCATCAGCAGGCCGAGCCCGGAGAAGGCGGCCGTGCCGAGGATCAGCAGGAGCAGTACGGCGGCAGGGTTGCCGTGCGGGGACCAGCCCAGCGCGAAGGCGATCACGGTCAGCAGGATGACCTGAAGGATCTCCGTGACCAGCACGGACGCCGTCTTCGCGGTCATCAGCCCCCAGCGGGGCAGCGGGGAGGAGGCCAGCCGCTTCAGTACCCCGTAGCGCCGCTCGAAGCCCGTCGCGATGGCCTGCCCGGTGAACGCCGTCGACATCACGGCGAGGGCCAGGATACCGGGGGCGAGGAAGTCGACGGCCTTGCCGGAGCCGGTGTCCACGATGTCCACCGAGCTGAACAGCGCCAGCAGCAGGGTCGGGATGACGACCGTCAGCAGCAGCTGCTCGCCGTTGCGCAGCAGCATCTTCGTCTCCAGCGCCGCCTGGGCGGCGATCATGCGGGGCAGGGGCGCGGCGCCCGGCCTGGGGGTGAACGTATCCACAGTGGTCACGACCGCAGTTCCTTACCGGTGAGCTCCAGAAAGACGTCTTCGAGAGTGTGCCGCTCCACCGAGATCCGGTCCGGCATCACCCCGTGCTGGGCGCACCAGGAGGTCACCGTGGCGAGCAGCTGCGGGTCGACCTTGCCGACGACTCGGTAGGCGCCCGGTGTCAGCTCGGCGGCCGTGCAGTCGGCCGGGAGGGCCTTCAGCAGGGAGCTCACGTCGAGGCCGGGGCGGCCGGTGAAGCGGAGCGTGTTCTCGGCGCCGCCCTTGCACAGTTCCTCGGGGGAGCCCTGGGCGATGACACGGCCCGCGTCGATGATCGCGACGTCGTCCGAGAGCTGCTCGGCCTCGTCCATGTAGTGGGTCGTGAGGATGACCGAGACGCCGTCGGAGCGCAGGTCCCGCACGAGGTCCCAGGTGGCCCGGCGGGCCTGTGGGTCGAGCCCGGCCGTCGGCTCGTCGAGGAAGACGAGCTCCGGGCGGCCCACCACGGCCATGGCCAGCGCGAGCCGCTGCTGCTGGCCGCCGGACAGCCGCCGGTACGCGGTCCGGCCGCACGAGCCGAGCCCGAGGCGCTCGATGAGGGCGTCCACGTCCAGGGGGTGCGCGTGCAGCTTGGCCACGTGGCGCAGCATCTCGTCGGCCCGGGCCCCGGAGTACACCCCGCCCGACTGGAGCATCACGCCGATCCGGGGCCGCAGCTCGGCGGACTCCCGCACCGGATCGAGGCCCAGGACGCGCACCGTGCCGGAGTCCGGCTTCCGGTACCCCTCGCAGGTCTCGATCGTCGTCGTCTTGCCCGCCCCGTTGGGGCCGAGCACGGCGGTCACACCCGCCCCGGCCAGCAGTTCGAGGCCGTCCACCGCGGTCTTCGTGCCATACCGTTTCACCAAGGCGTGGACCTGGACCACGGGCTCACTTCGCATGGTCCAGAGTCTAGGTAGGCGCGCCGTGACTCAGGCGGGCGGGTGCAGGATCTCCTCCTCACGGGGCCGGTGCAGCGCCAGCCACCGTTCGGCGTAGGCCACCGCGTCCGCCACCGGGAACAGCCGTGCGTCGGCCGCGCCCGCCTTCCCCCGCCGGACGGTCCGGTCCCGTTCGAAGTCCTGGCCCAGCTCGTCGAACCGCTCCGAGCTGATCGACACCTCGGTCATCGTCTCCCAGCCCCCACCGGCCACCGGCCGGCCGACCCGCTCGAGCGGCGCGGGTATCCGGTACTCGGCGAGGTGGAAGCTCGTACAGCTGTCGTATCCGGCCCCGAGCAGCAGTACCCGGGCGCCCCGCTCCTCCAGCCGGGCCAGCGGACTGCTCCCCCACTGCCTTAAGGGCGTGGGCGGTACCCCCAGCCGAGCCGGCAGTCGGGGGCGTGACCGTCGACGATCTCCGCCGCGCGCGCTCCCAGCGCCGGGAACGAGGCGTGCGGGTGCGCGCTGCGCAGGGCGCCCGGCCAGGTCCGTACGGTCTCCGGGATCACACCGACCCCGTGCGAGGGGGTGATCAGCGGGTCGTACGCGGGCATCGCGGCCCGGATCCGCTCCCACCAGGCCTCCGGCACCGGCGGTCTGCTCCACAGGGCCGGGTCGGACAGGTTGCCCGAGTGGGTGGGGACGACGATCGTGCCGTCCGGGCCGACGGCGTCCAGCAGACTCTGGACCACCGCGACGGCGCCGCCGCACACCCAGCCGAGCGAGCTGAGCGAGGAGTGCGCCAGGAGGATCTCGCCGCGTTCCACGCCCAGCGTGCGCAGCTGTGTGCAGAGGGTGTCGCGGGTCACGAGTGGGCCGGTCGGAGGCGGTGTCGGCATGGTTCGGCAGTCTCTCGGACCACGACCGGACGCGCCACCCGTCTGATCGATCGATGATCGTTTCCGCAGGTCGGATTAGGTAGACCTAAGTGACGCAGGGCACCGTCCGTCCACTCGGACGCCGCTTGCCTGCCTCTGAGGAATTACGCAACAATGGCGTTGTGAAAAACGTCGGCGAGGCTCGGGAGACCCCCACGGGGGCCCCTCAGGAGGAGCTCGCGACCGGGGAGCGGTCCACCCGCAACCGGGTCGCGCGGTCCATCCTGGACCACGGCCCGTCGACCGTCGCCGAGCTGGCCGGACGGCTGGGACTCACCCAGGCGGCGGTACGGCGTCACCTGGACGCGCTCACCGCCGACGACGTCGTGGAGGCACGCGAGCAGCGGGTGTACGGCGCGCGCACACGCGGCCGTCCCGCGAAGGTCTTCGCGCTCACCGACTGCGGCCGCGACGCCTTCGACCAGTCGTACGACAAGCTGGCCGCGGACGCGCTCCGCTGGATCGCCGAGCGCGAGGGCGGACAGGAGGCGGTCACCGCCTTCGCCCGGGCCCGGATCGCCGCCCAGGCGAGGGCGTACCGCAAGGCGATCGAGGCCGTCACGCCCGACAAACGCGCCGAAGCCCTGGCCAAGGCCTTGAGCGCGGACGGGTACGCTGCTACGGCGCGCAGTGCACCGGTCGGCGAACAGCTGTGCCAGCACCACTGCCCGGTCGCGCACGTCGCGGAGCAGTTCCCGCAGCTGTGCGAGGCGGAGACGGAGATCTTCGCCGAGCTGCTGGGTACCCACGTCCAGCGACTGGCGACCATCGCGCACGGCGACGGCGTCTGCACGACCTTCATCCCAAAGATTTCCACTGACGCATCTGCAAGCACGGCCGGGAGGAACCCCGCATGACTCTCCCCACGGAGACTGCTCACCCCGAACTCGAGGGCCTGGGCACGTACGAATACGGCTGGGCCGACTCCGACGTGGCCGGTGCCTCTGCCAGGCGCGGCCTGAACGAGGATGTCGTCCGTGACATCTCGGGCAAGAAGTCCGAGCCGGAGTGGATGACGAAGCTGCGCCTGAAGGGTCTGAAGCTCTTCGAGAAGAAGCCCATGCCGAACTGGGGCTCGGATCTGTCGGGCATCGACTTCGACAACATCAAGTACTTCGTGCGCTCCACGGAGAAGCAGGCGGAGTCCTGGGAGGACCTGCCCGAGGACATCAAGAACACCTACGACAAGCTGGGCATCCCGGAGGCCGAGAAGCAGCGCCTCGTCGCCGGTGTCGCCGCCCAGTACGAGTCGGAGGTCGTCTACCACCAGATCCGCGAGGACCTGGAGGAGCAGGGCGTCATCTTCCTCGACACCGACACCGCGCTGAAGGAGCACCCGGAACTCTTCAAGGAGTACTTCGGGACCGTCATCCCCGCCGGTGACAACAAGTTCGCCGCGCTGAACACGGCCGTGTGGTCCGGCGGCTCCTTCATCTACGTGCCGAAGGGTGTGCACGTCGAGATCCCGCTCCAGGCCTACTTCCGTATCAACACGGAGAACATGGGCCAGTTCGAGCGGACCCTGATCATCGTCGACGAGGGTGCCTACGTGCACTACGTCGAGGGCTGCACCGCTCCGATCTACAAGTCGGACTCGCTGCACAGCGCCGTCGTCGAGATCATCGTCAAGAAGAACGCCCGCTGCCGCTACACGACCATCCAGAACTGGTCGAACAACGTCTACAACCTGGTCACCAAGCGCGCCGTCGCCTACGAGGGCGCGACCATGGAGTGGATCGACGGCAACATCGGCTCCAAGGTGACGATGAAGTACCCGGCCGTCTACCTGATGGGCGAGCACGCCAAGGGCGAGACCCTCTCCATCGCCTTCGCGGGCGAGGGGCAGCACCAGGACGCCGGCTCCAAGATGGTCCACATGGCGCCGAACACGTCCTCCAACATCGTCTCCAAGTCGGTGGCCCGCGGCGGCGGCCGCACCTCGTACCGTGGTCTGGTCGAGATCGGCGAGGGCGCCGCCGGCTCGAAGTCGAACGTGCTGTGCGACGCGCTGCTCGTCGACACCATCTCCCGCTCCGACACGTACCCCTACGTGGACGTCCGCGAGGACGACGTGTCCATGGGCCACGAGGCGACCGTCTCCAAGGTCTCCGAGGACCAGCTCTTCTACCTGATGAGCCGCGGTCTGAGCGAGTTCGAGGCGATGGCGATGATCGTGCGCGGCTTCGTCGAGCCGATCGCCAAGGAGCTGCCCATGGAGTACGCCCTCGAGCTGAACCGGCTGATCGAGCTGCAGATGGAAGGCGCGGTCGGCTAAGACCGCCTTCCGGACAACAGCCAGCGAAATCCGACGTAGGAAAGAGAGCAGACCGACAGCCATGGCTGAGGCCCAAAACATCCCGGTGGGCTCCACCACCGCCGGCCAGATCGCGGTGGCCGCCGAGTCGACCGTCGCCACGCGCATGAGCGCGCCCCCGTCCTTCGATGTGGCGGACTTCCCGGTCCCCCACGGCCGCGAGGAGGAGTGGCGGTTCACGCCGCTGGAGCGGCTGCGCGGGCTGCACGACGGCACGGCGGTCGCCACCGGCGACGGCGTGAAGGTGGACGTCCAGGCCCCCGAGGGCGTGACCGTCGAGACCGTGGGCCGCGACGACGCGCGCCTCGGCAGGGCCGGCACCCCCGTGGACCGCGTCGCCGCCCAGGCGTACTCGGCGTTCGAGAAGGCCGGCGTGGTCACCGTCCCCAAGGAGACGGTGCTCACCGAGCCGATCCGTATCGCCGTGCACGGCGAGGGCGGGACCGCCTACGGCCACCAGGTCGTCGAGCTGGGAGCTTTCGCCGAGGCCGTGGTCGTCATCGACCACACCGGTGACGCCGTGCTCGCCGCCAACGTCGACTACATCCTGGGCGACGGTGCCAAGCTGACCGTCGTCTCCGTCCAGGACTGGGACGACAAGGCCGTCCACGTCGGTCAGCACAACGCGCTGATCGGCCGGGACGCCACCTTCAAGTCGTTCGTGGTGACCTTCGGCGGCGACCTCGTACGCCTGCACCCGCGCGTCGCCTATGCCGGCACCGGCGGCGAGGCCGAGCTGTTCGGCCTGTACTTCACCGACTCCGGCCAGCACCAGGAGCACCGTCTCCTCGTCGACCACAACACCCCGCACTGCAAGTCGAACGTCGCCTACAAGGGCGCGCTCCAGGGCGACGACGCGCACGCCGTGTGGATCGGCGACGTGCTCATCGAGGCCAGGGCCGAGGGCACGGACACGTACGAGATGAACCGCAACCTCGTCCTCACCGACGGCGCCCGGGTCGACTCCGTACCGAACCTGGAGATCGAGACCGGCGAGATCGTCGGCGCCGGCCACGCGAGCGCCACCGGCCGCTTCGACGACGAGCAGCTCTTCTACCTGATGGCCCGGGGCATCCCCGAGCACGAGGCCCGCCGCCTCGTCGTCCGCGGCTTCTTCGCCGGGCTGGTCCAGCAGATCGGCGTCGCGGACATCGAGGAGCGCCTCATCGCCAAGATCGAGGAAGAGCTGGAGGCGTCGGTCGCATGAGCGACGCATTCGTGCGAGTCTGCGGGCTGAGCGAGCTGGAGGAGGACACCCCGAAGCGGGTGGAGATCGACGGCACGCCGGTCTCGGTCGTACGGACCGAGGGTGAGGTGTTCGCCATCAACGACATCTGCTCCCACGCGAACGTCTCGCTCTCCGAGGGCGAGGTCGACGACTGCCACATCGAGTGCTGGCTGCACGGCTCGCGCTTCGACCTCCGCTCCGGAAAGCCCGACAGCCTTCCCGCGACGCGCCCCGTCCCCGTATACCCCGTAAAGATCGAAGGGGGCAGCGTCCTCGTTGACGTACGCGCCTCCCTCACCCAGGAGTCCTGAGGCACCCATGGCAACGCTTGAAATCCGAGACCTGCACGTCACCGTCGAGGCCGACAACGCCACGAAGGAGATCCTCAAGGGCGTCGACCTCACCGTGAAGCAGGGCGAGACGCACGCCATCATGGGCCCCAACGGCTCGGGCAAGTCGACCCTCGCCTACTCGCTCGCGGGTCACCCGAAGTACACGATCACCAGCGGCACCGTCACCCTCGACGGTGAGGACGTCCTGGAGATGTCCGTCGACGAGCGCGCCCGCGCGGGCCTGTTCCTGGCGATGCAGTACCCGGTCGAGGTCCCCGGCGTCTCGGTCTCCAACTTCCTGCGCACCTCCGCCACCGCGATCCGCGGCGAGGCCCCCAAGCTGCGCACCTGGGTGAAGGAGGTCAAGGAGACCATGGAGCGGCTCTCCATGGACCCGTCCTTCGCCGAGCGCAACGTGAACGAGGGCTTCTCCGGCGGTGAGAAGAAGCGGCACGAGATCCTCCAGCTCGAGCTGCTCAAGCCGAAGATCGCGATCCTCGACGAGACCGACTCCGGCCTGGACGTCGACGCGCTCCGCGTCGTCTCCGAAGGCGTCAACCGCGTCCGCGGGACCGGCGAGGTCGGCACCCTGCTGATCACGCACTACACGCGCATCCTGCGCTACATCAAGCCCGACTTCGTCCACGTCTTCTCCGGCGGCCGCATCGTCGAGTCCGGCGGCGCCGAGCTCGCCGACAAGCTGGAGAACGAGGGCTACGAGGCATACACGAAGGGTGGCGTATCCGCGTGACGCAGCTGCCGGGCCTCCTCGACACTGAGGCGATCCGCAAAGACTTCCCGATCCTGGACCGGCTGGTCCACGACGACCGGAAGCTCGTGTACCTGGACAACGCGGCGACCTCGCAGAAGCCGCGCCAGGTACTGGATGCCCTGAGCGAGTACTACGAGCGCTACAACGCCAACGTCCACCGCGGTGTGCATGTGCTCGCCGAGGAGGCCACGGCGCTGTACGAGGGCGCGCGCGACAAGGTCGCCGAGTTCATCAACGCGCCCAGCCGTGACGAGGTGATCTTCACCAAGAACGCCTCCGAGTCGCTGAACCTCGTGGCGAACATGCTGGGCTGGGCCGACGAGCCCTACCGCGTGGACCACGAGACCGAGATCGTCATCACGGAGATGGAGCACCACTCCAACATCGTGCCGTGGCAGCTGCTCGCGCAGCGCACCGGCGCGAAGCTGAAGTGGTTCGGCCTGACCGACGACGGCCACCTGGACCTGTCCAACATCGACGAGATCATCACGGAGAAGACGAAGATCGTCTCCTTCGTGCTGGTGTCGAACATCCTGGGCACCCTGAACCCGGTCGAGGCGATAGTCCGCCGCGCCCAGGAGGTCGGCGCGCTGGTCTGCATCGACGCCTCCCAGGCCGCGCCGCACATGCCGCTGGACGTACAGGCCCTCCAGGCCGACTTCGTGGCCTTCACCGGCCACAAGATGTGCGGCCCGACCGGCATCGGCGTGCTGTGGGGCCGCCAGGAGCTGCTGGAGGACCTGCCTCCGTTCCTCGGCGGCGGCGAGATGATCGAGACGGTGTCGATGCACTCCTCGACGTACGCCCCGGCGCCGCACAAGTTCGAGGCGGGCACCCCGCCGATCGCCCAGGCGGTCGGTCTGGGCGCCGCGATCGACTACCTGTCGTCGATCGGCATGGACAAGATCCTCGCCCACGAGCACGCACTCACCGAGTACGCCGTGCGGCGGCTCGGCGAGGTCCCGGACCTGAGGATCATCGGCCCGACCACGGCCGAGGACCGCGGGGCCGCGATCTCCTTCACCCTGGGCGACATCCACCCGCACGACGTGGGCCAGGTCCTCGACGAGCAGGGCATCGCGGTCCGCGTCGGCCACCACTGCGCGCGACCCGTCTGCCTGCGGTACGGAATTCCCGCGACCACGCGAGCGTCGTTCTATCTGTACTCCACGCCGACCGAGATCGACGCACTGGTCGAGGGGCTGGAGCACGTTCGGAACTTCTTCGGCTGAAGGGCGTGAGCTGAAACCGTGAAGCTGGACTCGATGTACCAGGAAGTCATCCTGGACCACTACAAGCACCCGCACGGGCGGGGCTTGCGGGATGGCGACGCCGAGGTGCACCACGTGAACCCGACGTGCGGCGACGAGATCACCCTCCGAGTGAAGTACGACGGCACGAAGATCGAGGACGTCTCGTACGAGGGCCAGGGCTGCTCCATCAGCCAGGCCTCCGCCTCCGTGCTGAACGAGCTGCTGGTCGGCAAGGACCTGGCGGACGCGCGGAAGATCCAGGAGACCTTCCTGGAGCTGATGCAGTCCAAGGGCAAGATCGAGCCCGACGACGCGATGGAGGACATCCTGGAGGACGCGGTCGCGTTCGCCGGTGTCTCCAAGTACCCCGCCCGGGTCAAGTGCGCCCTCCTGAGCTGGATGGCGTGGAAGGACGCGACGGCCCAGGCCTTGGGCGGAGCCGACGCCGAAAGGAAGACGGCATGAGTGACACCGTTGAGATCAAGCCCGCCTCGGAGGAGGAGCTCCGCGAGGCCCTGATGGACGTCGTCGACCCCGAGCTGGGCATCGACGTCGTCAACCTCGGCCTGATCTACGGCATCCACGTCGACGACGCCAACATCGCGACCGTCGACATGACCCTGACCTCGGCGGCCTGCCCGCTGACCGACGTCATCGAGGACCAGGCCAAGTCCGCCACGGACGGCCTGGTCAGCGAGCTGCGCATCAACTGGGTCTGGATGCCGCCGTGGGGCCCCGACAAGATCACGGACGACGGGCGCGAGCAGCTGCGGGCGCTCGGCTTCAACGTCTGAGACTTCCTGCACGCGTGAAGCGGCGGCACCCCTCGGGTGCCGCCGCTTCCGTGTGTTCAGGCCGGTCGGTGTGTTCAGGCGAGGCCGTCGACCAGCTGGAACGCCGAGTCCGCCCAGTACAGGTTGCTGTTCTGGTACGGGGCCAGCTCGAGCTGGAAGTTCTGGTGACGCAGGAAGCGGCCGGGGTAGTTCACCGACTCCAGCATCACCGCGCCGGAGTACATGGACGACCTCGGGCAGAAGGTGGCGTCCTGCTTGAACAGGGACGAGCCGTCGCTGCGCTCGGAGCGCAGCACGAAGTTGCGGTGCCGCAGATAGGTGCCGTCGGCCGTGGCGAAGGAGTAGCAGGAAGCGTCGGCCAGGCCCTCGACCACCTTGAAGGTGGCGTCGCGGCGCGCGGAGGCGGAGCCGACCGGGTCGAGCTTCACGTAACCGCCGCTGATATGCCAGTAGCGGTCCGGGTAGTTGACCGACCGGACGGACTTCCACGCGGACGAGGTCTTCGAGCCGTGCGAACCGCCGTCCGAGCCCGGCTTCCCGGACGAGCCCGAGGAGTTCGACGGCTTGGGGGAGGCCTTGTGCCCCGCCTTGTCGTCGGCACTGGATGTGGCCGAGGCCGAGGCCGTGAACTTGGCCGACGACGGAAGGCTCTTCGTCCCGGGCGCGGCCTTGGTGCTCGCCGAGGGCGAGGCGAAGGAGAGCAGGCCGGGACCGCCGTCGGTGGGGGCCGCCGACTTCGCCTGGGACGACGACCTGTCAGGAGCCTTGTGGTTCACGGCTATCGCCGTCACACAGGCGACGATCGTCGCGGCGGCCAGCCCGCCGGCCAGCCAGAGTCTTCGCGTTCCGGGAGTCCGGGACGTATCGGGGGCCCAGCCGTTCTCCCAAGGCTCGTTCCGAGGGGGCTGGGGCGTGGTGTCTTGCATGCGCTGATTTCCTCCAGCGGCGCGCGGGGCGGCGGCCGGGGGTGTGAGGGTTAGGTAGGTGAGCGGTGAAACACTAGTGGAGCCGACGGGGCGTCGGGAGACGTTTGAGCGAGCGGTTTCCATGAAAATGAAACCAACTCATGTTCCGTGCCCTCCCAGTCCCGGCTCATCACCCGGCGGCAGCGTGGCCGGGTGGCTACCTCCGCACTCACCCCCGCGCGACCCGTCTTCGTCCTGGGCTGTCCCCGTCCCGGCTGGATCACGGGCCGGCGGGAAAGGCGTTTCCACGGGGTGGGCCTGGACGCGGACATCGTCACCGGGCGGATCGCGGACGGCCCGCCCACCCTCGGCTCCGCACTGGGCATCGCGCTCAGGGCGTACGCCGAGCGCCACGGCGAGGCCCGCTGGGGCGACAAGCGGCCCGCGTACGCTCTGCGCGCGGTGGAGATCCTGCGGCTCTTCCCCGACGCCCGGTTCGTGCACCTGGTCCGGGACGGCCGGGACTGCGTGGCCTCGCTGCTGGGCATGCCCTGGTGGCACCGCGGCTTCCGCGAGGCCGTCGCCACCTGGGCGCAGGTGATGGACGTGACCCGCCGCTACCCGCGCGTCCTCGGCCCCGACCGCCGGCACGAGGTCCGCTTCGAGGACCTGGTCGGCGACCCCGAGCCCCATCTGCGCCCGCTGTGCGCCTACTTGGGCGAGGAGTACGACCCCGCGACGACCGAGCCGCACCGGCCGGCCCGTACGGCCGTACCCGCCCGCAAGACCTGGCACCGTCGCAGCCACGGCGCCCTGGACGTCTCCCGCGCGGGCAGCCGGCGGCAGCGGCTGACGCCGGGCCAGATCCGGCTGTGCGACGCGGTGCTGGGCGACCGGCTGGTGCGGCACGGTGACGAACTCAGCGGAGCGGTCCGGCCCGACCCGGCCGAACTGCTCCGCTACCGCCGGGTCGCGGCCCTGCGCCGGGCGGCCCGCGCCGAGCGGCGGGCGCTCGACCACCTGACCCGGCTGCGCGAGCCGGGCCGGCGGCGGCCCGGCGGTCACCACTTCCGAGTTCGGGGCGTGACCTGCCCCCAGCCGTTATGTACGCTCGTACACATGGGATACCTGTTGCTCGGCTGCGCCATCGCCGCCGAGGTGGTCGCCACGACCGCGATGAAGTACAGCGACGGCTTCAGCAGGCTCGGCCCCTCACTGCTGACCGCTCTCGGCTACCTCCTCTCCTTCGCCCTGCTCGCCCAGACCCTGAAGACCGTCTCCATCGGAACGGCGTACGCGATCTGGTCCGGGGTGGGCACCGCGACGATCGCCGTGATCGGCCTGATGCTGTTCGGCGAGGGACTGGGCGCGACCAAGGTCGCCGGGATCCTGCTGATCGTCGGGGGAGTGGTGGTGCTCAACCTGGGAGGCGCCCACTGATGCCCCGGCGTTACGACCCCGAGCGGCGGCAGCGGATCATCGACGCGGCGATCCGGGTGGTCGGGAGGAAGGGCATCGCGGGCCTGAGTCACCGCTCGGTCGCCGCCGAGGCGGACGTTCCGCTCGGCTCCACGACGTACCACTTCACGACGCTCGACGACCTCATGGTGGCCGCCCTCCGCCAGACCAACGAGGGCTGCGCCAAGGTACTCGCCGACAGCGCCGTCCTGGACGACCCGGGCGGCGACCTCGCGGCGCGGCTCGCGCGGGTCCTCGGGGACTGGCTGGGCGGGGACCGGCCGGGCGTGGAGCTGGAGTACGAGCTGTACCTGGCGGCCCTGCGCCGTCCCGCCCTGCGTCCCGTCGCCGCCGAGTGGACCGACGAGACGGCTCGGCTGCTGGCGGCGCGCACCGATCCGGTGACGGCGAGGGCGCTGCTCGCGCTGATGGACGG
This sequence comes from Streptomyces sp. NPDC054834, assembly GCF_053611185.1. NCBI lineage: Bacteria > Bacillati > Actinomycetota > Actinomycetes > Kitasatosporales > Streptomycetaceae > Streptomyces > Streptomyces sp. NPDC054834. The sequence continues at coordinate 22,840 of NZ_JBSGZV010000077.1, forward strand.
GATCTACCTCCAGGTGCTGCTGACGGGAGCGGAGTACGACGAGGAGTACGCGCGGGACGCACTGGCGCGGCTGATCGACGGGGCGCCCGCGTAGTGCGGGCCGGTCCGTCCCGGCTCGGCACGTGAGACGCGGTTCGCCCAAGCGGCCCAGGCCACGTTAGGTTTCCCTTATGACCGACAAGAACGCACGCACCACCGGTGCCGTCGCCGCGGGCCTCGCCACGATCGCCGCCGACGGGACCGTCCTCGACACCTGGTTCCCCGCGCCGGAGCTGACCGAGGAGCCCGGCCCCTCCGGCACCGAGCGGCTGACCGCCGAGCAGACCGCGCAGCTGCTCGGCGGCGGCGCGACCGCGGCGATCGGCCCGGACGCCCGCCGGGGCGTCGAGGTGGTCGCGGTCCGCACGGTCATCGCCTCGCTCGACGACAAGCCGATCGACACGCACGACGTCTACCTGCGCCTGCACCTGCTCTCCCACCGCCTGGTCAAGCCGCACGGCCAGAGCCTGGACGGCATCTTCGCCCACCTCGCCAACGTCGCCTGGACCTCGCTCGGCCCGGTCGCCGTGGACGACATCGAGAAGGTGCGGCTGAACGCCCGCGCCGAGGGCCTGCACCTCCAGGTCACCTCGATCGACAAGTTCCCCCGCATGACGGACTACGTCGCCCCCAAGGGCGTCCGCATCGCCGACGCCGACCGCGTCCGCCTGGGCGCCCACCTCGCCGAGGGCACCACGGTCATGCACGAGGGCTTCGTCAACTTCAACGCGGGCACCCTCGGCACCTCCATGGTCGAGGGCCGTATCTCCGCGGGCGTCGTGGTCGGCGACGGCTCGGACATCGGCGGCGGCGCCTCCACCATGGGCACGCTCTCCGGCGGCGGCAACGTCCGCATCACCATCGGCGAGCGCTGCCTGGTCGGCGCCGAGGCGGGCGTCGGCATCGCCCTCGGCGACGAGTGCGTGGTCGAGGCCGGCCTCTACGTCACCGCGGGCACCCGCATCACCATGCCCGACGGACAGATCGTCAAGGCCCGCGAACTCTCCGGCGCCTCCAACATCCTCTTCCGCCGCAACTCGGTCACCGGCACGGTCGAGGCCCGCCCGAACAACGCGGTGTGGGGCGGCCTGAACGAGGTCCTGCACAGCCACAACTGATCATTGGCGGCCGTGCGGTGCGGTCGCCTGGTCACTGGTGAGCGCCCTTCCACGGCCCCGAGACGGCCCGGAAGGGCGCTTTCGTTCCCGATGCCGGATTTCACAGCGCGGTCTGTGCTGCCGGTCGTCGAAAGCGTGAATTCCGCCCCGGCGGTCAATGTGTTCACGTCCGGGGAGCAGCTGTTCAGGGCCTTCCCTCAGGTGCCCTGCTACCGGCCCGGCACCTTGCGGCAGTTGGCCGCTCACTGGCCGACCGGCGAAGTGGTCCTGGTCATCGACGCCGGGCACGAGGACTCGCGACGCTGTCCGCACACGGGGCGCAGTGGTTTCTCGCGCGCTGCCTCGTCCGACGTGCGGTGATCATGGTGTGAGGGAGCTCGCGAACTCCGCCAGGACCGTGAAGTCCTCTTCGCGCAGCCCGGTCCTCGGACTGACGTGGTGGAGCAGAGCGGGACCGGCATGGTGGGCCCGCACGTACGTCGTGTCGGCCGGGCTCTGTTCGTCGTCCACCCAGGCGAAGGGGCGGTCGGCGGCGTGGGCCACGATGGCCTCGGTCTTCCGGTGGACGCCGTCGGGCCGCGTGGCGAACAGGCCCGCGCCGAAGTCGACGTACGGCAGCTCCGGCAGGCCGACGACCGGGGCGATCCAGCGGTTGGCCGCGTCCATCCAGGTGGTGGCCCAGCACAGGTCGTAGCCGAGGTTCAGGAGCGCCGGGCCGTGGGCCGGGTTCAGCCAGACCCGCAGGGCGCGGCCGGGGTGCAGGGCCACCCGGATCGTCGTGTAGCCCGCGGGGCGCCGCTCGGGCTCCGCCGCGTACGGGTTGAGGGGGCCGTCGACGTCCAGGTACAGCAAAGGGCGGCTCACGGGGACAACGTACGGCACCGGACGCGGTGGACCGGCGGAAGATCTTTTCCCGGCGGACAGGCATAGCGGCAGGCGGCAGGCCGCGTCTCAAGGGATACAGCGGCCCGGCGCCGGGTCCGCCCGGGAAAGAGAAGAGCAGGGACCGGCACGCCGCCGAGGACCTGTTGCAGAACGCGCTGGTCGGCGGCGGGGCGGTGGCAGCGGATCGACGAACCCGAGACCTGTGTAAGGAGATGTTCGACGAGCTGAAGGCATGGCAGCCGGTCTTCGCCCGCCGCTGATCAGGCGGCCGTGAGTTCCTCGTACGCCCCCAGCAGCCCGTCGACCGCCGAGCGGCCGGCGGGCCGCAGCGGTGCGCGGACCGGGCCCGCCGGCAGGCCGAGCGCGTTCAGGAGCGCCTTGGCGGTGACCGCGCCCTGCTCGCCCGCGGCCGTCATCGCTTCGACGAGCGGGACGGCCCGCTGCTGGAGAACGGCGGCGCGTGCCGTGTCGCCGGCCTCGAACACCTCCAGGATCTGTGCGATCCGGCGCGGGACGACGTTCGCGACCGTGCTGACGCAGCCCGCGGCGCCCACCGCGTACAGGGCGAGGATGTGCTCGTCGCAGCCCGCGTAGTAGGCCAGGCCGGTGCGGGCCAGTACCTTCTGCGTGCCGAGGAAGTCGTACGAGCAGTCCTTGACCGCCACGATCCTGGGGTGGTCCGCGAGCCGGATCACCGTCTCGGGCTCGATGCGGGTGCCGGTTCGGCCCGGGATGTCGTACAGCATCACCGGCAGGCCGCTCGCGTCGGCGACCTGGCGGAAGTGCGCCTCCAGTGCGTCCTGCGGCGGCCTGCTGTAGTACGGCGTCACCACGAGCACGCCGTCCGCGCCCGCCTTCTCGGCCGCCAGGGCCAGCTCCACGGTGTGCAGGGTGTCGGAGGTGCCCACGCCCGCCACGATCGGCACCCGGTCGCCGACCGCCTCCCGGACGGCCGTGATCAGCTCCGCCTTCTCGGCGTCGCTCGTGGTCGGCGACTCGCCCGTCGTGCCGTTGAGGACCAGTCCGTCGCAGCCCTCCGCCACCAGCCGCTCGGCCAGGCGCCCCGCGCCGTCCGGATCGAGCGCGCCGGCCTGGGTGAGGGGGGTGATCATCGCGCAGAGCGTGCGGCCGAAGGGGCGGGAGGAGGTGGGCGAGGAGGTGGGCGAGGAGGAGGGCGAGGAGGTGGGCGAGGAGGTGTGTGGGGTGGTCGTCATGGGAGTAGTCTCGGCACGGCGAAAGTGAAGCTCCACTTAATTCTTCTACGGGATATCGATAAGCGTTACTGCGACGTCGGGCGGGGTGAGTGCCTCGCCCTATGTCCAACTCGGCCCTTCATGGGTCACTATGGCCGGGACGGTACCGACGGCAGTCATGGGAGGCACCATGAAGCTCGGCAAGGCACTGGCCACCGGAGTCGCTGAGGAGCAGCCGGTCGTCCACGAGGAAGAACTCGACGTCACCGAGGAGATCCGCGAACCGCAGGACTCCGTGCCCGAAGAGGTCCCGGCCGCCCGATGAGACTGCGGCTCCCCACGGAACGCCCGACGGAGCCGCCGACCGGATACAAGATCGCCCACCCGGTGCTGTCCCAGGACGGCACCCGGGCCGGGTTCACCGGTGTGTCGCTCGGCGGCGCGCTGCCGTACGCCGTCCTGGACGACGCGTCCTGCGTCTACGGGCGCCGGCACCGCCCGCCCGCTCGGCTGTGCGACTGCGGCTTCCACTGCGTGCACGGCCGCGCGGCCGCGGAGGCACTGCTCACCACCACCGAGCACCGGACGGCGGCCCTGCTGGAGGTCTCCGTCCTCGGCGTCTACATCCGCTTCGAGCGCGGTTTCCGCTACGCCCGGCAACGGGTGCGGACGGTCACCGTCGGCCCCTGCGCCTGCGGCGCGTCCCCGGCGGCGCTCGCCGACGCGGGCTGGGGCAGGCCCGGCTGGCGGGCCCTGACCGCCTCCTGTCCGCTGTGCCTGCGCGGCCGTACGTCCGTCTCGCTCGCCTCCTTCGCCCGGCTGGCCGGGCAGGGGCTGCGGGTGGTCGCGGGCGGGACCGCCCCGGCTCCGGGCGGCGGCCCGGCCGGGCCCGAGGGGCTCGGCGTGCCCGAACTCGTCGCGGAAGCCGCCCTGTTGCAGGCCCGCCTCGACTGGTTCCAGACCCAGCTGGCCCGCCTCGGCGAGCGCGGGGCGGGGGGCGGGACGAAGGGCTAGATCCGTTCTCGGTCCGCTCCTGGGAGGCCCTGCGGGGCCTGGCATCCCCCCTTAACGGTCGCCGGCCGGGGTACTCGGATGTTCCGGACCGAGAGGAGGCGGAACACCGTGACCGGGACCATGAACGTGCGGCCCACAACCGACGAGCCCCCCTCCGTGGGTGAACTCGTCGGCCGGGCCACTGAACAGCTCTCCCGGCTCGTGCGGCAGGAAGTGGCCCTCGCCAAGGAGGAGTTGGCACAGAAGGGGCGGCGGGCCGGGCGCGGCGGCGGGCTGCTGGGCGCGGCGGGCGCCGTCGCCTACGCCGGTCTGCTGGGCCTGGCCGCAGCGGCCGTCGCCGCCCTCTCGCTGACGCTGCCCGTGTGGGCCGCGGCGCTCATCGTCACGGCGGTGCTCTTCGCCGTCGCCTCGGTGCTCGCCGCGACCGGCCGCGCCCAGCTGAAGCGTGCCGCACCGCCCACACCCGAGGAGACGCTCGGCAGCGTCAAGGCGGACGTCGAGGAGATCAGGGAAAGGGCGCACCGATGACCAACAGGAGCGAACCCGGCGGGGGCGGCGCGAAAGGCCCCGACGAGCTGAGGCAGCAGATCAAGCACACCAGGAGCCAACTCGGCAGCACCGTGGAGGAGCTGGCCGCCAGGGCGGACGTGAAGGGCCGCGCCCGGGCCCGTGCCGCCGACCTCAGGGACAAGGCGGGCGCGATGACCGTACAGCTGCGCAGCAGCGCCGCGCAGGCCGGGCACACCGTGCAGGAACGGGCTGCCAGGGCCGGACACACGGCGCAGGAGCGGGCGGTCAGGGCGGGGCACACCGTGCAGGAGCGGGCGCTCCGGGCGGGCCACACCGCGCAGGAACGGGCGGGGCACGCCGGACACCTAGCGCAGGACAGGGCGACGCACGCCGGGCACGCCGTCGAGCAGCGCGTGCCGCGCCAGGCGCGCACCTTCGTCCAGGCGGGTGCGCGGCACCCGGTGCCGACACTGATCGTCGGCACGGCGGGCGCGGCGCTCCTCGCGGCGGGCATCTGGTGGCGCGTGCGCCGCACCCACCGCTGACCGGGCGCCACGGCCGCGGGGGCCGCGGGATCCTCCGATCCCGCGGCC
>NZ_JBSGZV010000078.1:0-27795 GCF_053611185.1 Streptomyces sp. NPDC054834
GTACTGCAGGGGGGACCCTGTGGGAGAGTAGGACACCGCCGAACAAATATTGAGAAAACCCCCGCACCTCACGGTGCGGGGGTTTTCTGCTTTTCAAGCCTGGGCCGGCAGGGCCTGGCTCCGATCAGAGCCGCCCTGCCGCCTTGAGAGCCAAATACGCATCGGCAAGCGCCGGAGCAAGTTCATCCGGTGTCGCGTCCACAACGGTCACACCATGACGGCGAAGCTGCTCGGCAGTCCGATGCCGCTCAGCCTGAGCCTGCGCAGCGGCCGCCGCCTCGTACACAGCCTCGGTACTGCCTCGTGCTGTCGCCATGCGCGCGATGTGCGGGTCGGCCACGGAAGCCAGCAGGACTGTGTGGCGCTGGGCGAGCTGTGGAAGGACCGGGAGCAGGCCCTGCTCGACCGGTGCGGCGTCGAGGGTGGTGAGCAGGACGATCAAAGAACGGCGCGGGGCTGTCCGCAATGCCGTGGCCGTGAGGCCCCGGCCGTCGGTTTCGACGAGTTCGGGTTCGAGTGTTGCCATCGCGTTGACGACGGACGGCAACACGTCTCCCGCCGCACGGCCCTGCACCAGGGCGCGGACTCGGCGGTCGTATGCGAGAAGGTCAACGCGGTCGCCGGCCCGGGATGCCAGCGCCGCCAGGAGCAGTGCCGCGTCCATGGAGGCGTCCAGGCGAGGTGCGTCGCCGACGCGTCCCGCCGAGGTACGGCCGGTGTCGAGGACCAAAAGGATGTGCCGGTCCCGTTCCGGGCGCCAGGTGCGTACCGCGACCGCGGACTGTCGGGCGGTGGCCCGCCAGTCGATGGAACGGGTGTCGTCGCCGGGGACGTACTCGCGGAGGCTGTCGAATTCGGTGCCTTCGCCGCGGGTCAGCACGCTGGTGCGGCCGTCGAGTTCGCGCAGACGAGCGAGTTTCGACGGGAGGTGCTTGCGACTGGTGAACGGGGGCAGAACCCGTACCGTCCAGGGAACTCGGTGCGTACCCTGGCGGGCGAACAGGCCCAGAGGGCCGTACGAGCGGATGGTCACGCGGTCGGCCAGCCGGTCGCCGCGGCGGGTGGGCCTCAGCCGGGTCGTGACTCGTCGGCGCTCGCCCGCCGGCACCGTGAGACGGTGCCGGGATGCTACGCCCTCTGTGCCGGGCTGCCAGCTGCTGGGCGGCCAAGCATCCCTCAGCCGGGCCCGGAGCGGGCGCGGGGACGGATTGGTGACAGTGAGCGTGACCTCGGCGGCCTCGTCCAGGCGCACGGACGTGTCACCGGAGCGGGTCAGCACCAGGCGTCGTACGGGTGCCGCCAGCGCGAAGTCGCACGCGCAGGCCACGGCCAGCGGTGCGTTGACCGCGAGAATGCCCGTCCAGCCGGGACCCCAGATGCCGATGGGAATCGAGCCGAGGGCTGCGAGGAGGGCGGCGCGCCCGGTGAGGGCCATCAGCGGGGGACCGGGACGTGGGCGAGGATCGCGTTGATGACCGAGTCGGCCGTGACGCCCTCCATCTCGGCCTCCGGGCGCAGCTGGACGCGGTGCCGGAGGGTCGGCAGGGCGAGGGCCTTGACGTCGTCCGGAATGACGTAGTCGCGGCCGGTCAGCCATGCCCACGCGCGTGAGGTGGCCAGGAGGGCGGTCGCGCCGCGCGGCGAGACGCCGAGGGTCAGGGAGGGGGACTCGCGAGTGGCACGGCAGATGTCGACCACGTAGCCGGTGATCTCGGGGGAGACCACCGTCTTGGCGACGGCGGCACGTGCGGCTTCCAGGTCCGCGGGGCCGGCGACGGGGCGTACGCCGGCGGCGCGCAGGTCGCGTGGGTTGAAGCCCTCGGCGTGGCGGGTGAGGACGTTGATCTCGTCCTGACGTGAGGGCAGAGGGATCGTCAGTTTGAGGAGGAAGCGGTCCAGTTGGGCCTCGGGGAGGGGGTATGTGCCCTCGTACTCGACCGGGTTCTGGGTGGCGGCGACCAGGAACGGATCGGGGAGCGGACGGGGCGTGCCGTCGACCGTGACCTGGCGTTCCTCCATGGCTTCCAGGAGGGAGGACTGGGTCTTGGGGGGCGTGCGGTTGATCTCGTCGGCGAGCAGCAGGTTGGTGAAGACCGGGCCGGCCTGGAAGGAGAACTCGGCGGTGCGGGTGTCGTAGACGAGGGAGCCGGTGACGTCGCTCGGCATGAGGTCGGGGGTGAACTGGACGCGCTTCGTCTCCAGTTCGAGTGCGGAGGCGAGTGCGCGGACGAGCAACGTTTTGGCGACTCCGGGGACTCCTTCAAGTAGTACGTGTCCGCGGCAGAGGAGGGCGACGACGAGGCCGGTCACGGCGGGGTCCTGGCCGACCACGGCTTTGGCGATCTCGGCGCGCAGGGCCTCCAGGGAGGCCCGGGCGGCGCCAGGGCCCCCGGTGTACCCGGCGTTGTCAGTGGTCGGGTCCATCATGAACGGCGTACCTCTCTTTCGAGGGCGTCGAGTTGGTCGGAGAGTGCGATGAGGGCCGCGTCGTCGCGGGGCGGCGGCCCGAACAGGAGGGCGTGCAGGGACTGTCCGTCGCTGTGGAGGTGGGCGGACAGCGCGGGCAGCAGCGCCTCGGGCGCGTCGTCCTGGGCGCCGGGGACGCCGACCAGGGGGGCGAGGCGGGTACGGGTGGTGGAGCGCAGGGCGGCGGCCGCGCGGTCGCGGGCGTTGGCCTTGCGGTAGAGGCGGGCGCGGCCTTCGACGGTTTCGGAGGCGCGGATCGCGACGGGGAGTCGTTCGGGTACGAGGGGGCCGAGTCGGCGTGCCCGCCAGAGGGCGGCGAGGGCAGCGGCGATGAAGAGCTGAAGCGTGCCCCAGAGCCAGCCCGAGGGGAGCAGGTCGAAGAAGTCTTTGCGGTCGCCCGTGCCGGTGGCCGAGGTGTCGGAGAGCGAGGGGAGGTACCAGACCAGATGGGGGCGCGAGCCAAGGAGTTGGAGGGCGAGCGAGGCGTTGCCCTGCTCGCCCAGACGGTCGTTGTAGAGGATGTCGGGGGCGCCGAGGACGACGGTGTCGCCGCCTCCAGAGGCTGCGGGGACGCGGACCAGGGTGGCAAGGCGCTCGCTGGGGTAGCACGAGTCGGCGTCGAGGTGGGTGGTGGTGTAGCGGATGCCGCCCGTGTCGGCTGTGCCCGCGCGCCGGGCGGCGGGCAGGTCACAGTGGGGCGCGAGTGTCGAGTGGAAACTGGTGGCGGGGTCCGCGGTGACGCCGGGGGCGAGTCGTTCGACGGACGAGCTGCCCGCGGCGACGAGGACGGTGCGGCCACCCGAGTGGGCGGTGGCGAAGCGCAGTTGCGTCTGTTGCCGTTGGGTCAGCAGGTCGGGGACGGCGACCAGGAGCGTGGTGTGCGGGCCCGCCGAGGCGCGGGCCTCGTCGAGTGTGGTGACCACGCGTGTGGAGACGCCCCGGTCGGCGAGGAGTGCGGCGACGGCCCGGCTGCCGTAGGGGTCGGCCGAGCGGGGGTCGAGCTCGCCGTGCCTGACGTCGGAGCGTACGACGGCGATCGCGACAGCGCCGACGAGGAGCAGCACCAGGGCGATGACCACACCTCGCGCGCGGGTCCACACCTGGCGTGCGGTGAGCGAGGCCGAGGTGGAGGGGAAGGTGGCCCCGGCGGTCATCCGGCGCCTCCCTGGCGGGTGTTGTCGGCCGTGCTGGGGGCGCTGCTCGCCAGGACCGGGCTGGTGCGGTCCAGGTCGCGGTCGAGTTCGGCGATGCGGTGGTACGACTGCTCGCTGGCCGTGCGCCCGCCGTATGTGACGTCGTCGAACTCGCGGGCGGAGGCGCGCAGCCGGTCCGTGTGCGAGGGCAGCGCGCGGCCGGCTTCGGCGGCGGCCTCGTCGGCCGTGCGGCCGGGACGGACGTCGAGCAGGGCGCGTTCCTCGAGGGAGCGGACGATGGCGCGCATCCGTTCCTGGACTGCCTGGTTCCAGTGGCCCTGGGCGGCGTGTGCCTCGGCGGCCGCGCGGTGCTCGGCGGCGCTGCGAGGTCGGTCGTCGAACAGGGCGGCGGCGGAGGCCGGTTGGCGGCGCGGAGTGCCCAGGCGCCACCACAGGGCGGCCAGGACGGCGACGACGGCCAGGACCACGACGATCAGGCCGAGCATTCCCCCGGGTGTCGCGGCGGAGGCGGCGTTGAGCACCCGGTCGACCCAGTCCCAGAAGGCGTTGAGGGCGCGTTCGAGGAGACTGGGCTCGTTCTCGTGGTACATCCGCTTGGACAGCTCGCGACGTGCCGCTTCCCGTGCGGGGTCGCGTGGAGTGGTTACTGGCGGCTCGTCGCCGGAGCGCGCCAGTGAAACGAGAATTCCCCCCGTAAGGCTCACCGCATCAGCTCCCCGGGGTCGTGCCGGTGCCGTAGCCCTGGACGCCGGCGGCGCGGGCCAGTTCGAGGTCGAGGGCCTCGCGGCGGATGCGCTGGTCGATGTACAGGAGCACGGTGACGCCGGCCGTGATGGGGAACGTGATCATGGAGCCGATCACCGAGCCGATGCCGCTGATGATGAGGAAGGTCCAGCCGAGGTCGCCGCCGGTGCCGTTGAGGAAGTCGGCGACGCTGTTGCCGCTGGCCGCGGCGGCGATCGCGGCGAAGGGGATGGCGATGATCGAGGCGACGATGTTCGCGATGATCGCGGCGAGCAGCTGGATGCCGAAGACCCGCCACCAGGCGCCGCGGACCAGCTTCGCGGAGCGGCTCATCGACTTCACGATGCCCTGCTTCTCCAGCATCAGCGTCGGCGAGGCGAGGGAGAAGCGGACCATGAGCCACAGCGCGACGATGGCGGCCCCGAAGATGCCGAGAACGGCGAGTGCGGCGGCGCCGTCCCCGCCGCCGCCGGCGACCGCGACGAGGATGCCGGGCAGCGCACCTGCGAACGCGATGCCGAAGGCGATGAGCAGCAGCAGGAAGATGAGGCCGAACAGCTTCGGGATCTGTGGCCGGGCGTCGCGCCAGGCCTCACCGGTGGTCACCGACTTGCCGAGTACGGCGCGGCTGGTCACGGCTGTCAGCAGGGCGGTCGCGACGATCGTGCCGAGCAGCGAGATCAGGATGACGACGCCGGAGTTCAGCGCGACGTCGCCCATGGCCCGGGTCACTTCGCCGAGGGTGGCGCTGGGGTCGTTGAGGGCCGCGGTGTTGGCGCTGTCGTTGAGGACGAGTCCTTGGAGGAGGACGATGACGACCTCGATGACCACGGCGACGGTCAGCGAGATGCCCAGGACCGTGCGCCAGTAGGTGCGCATGGTGGAGACGGCTCCGTCGAGGATCTCCCCCACGCCGAGCGGGCGCAGCGGGATCACGCCGGGCTTGGCCGCGGGCGGGGGGCCGTCCCAGCCGCCGCCCCAGGCGCCGTATCCGCCTTGGCCTCCGTAGGCGCCCGGGCCTCCGTAGCCGCCGGGGCCGCCGCCGGGGTACTGACCGCCCCATCCGGGGCCGGGGGGTGGCGGCGGTGCTGCCTGACCTGGGCCGGGAGCGCCTGTGGGCGCGGACCACTGGCCGGGTGGCGGCTGCTCCTTGGACCACTTCGAGCCGGGATCCTGCGTGTCCGCGCCCGGTTGTTCGGCGGGCTGTGCGGGGCCCGGCCGGTCGGCGGGCTCGGCAGGTTGGGACGCGCCGGGTTCCTGCCCGTCGGACGGGGCGGATCCGGGCGAGGCCCAGCCCGGAGTGTCTTTCATCGAAGCTCCTTCACGGTGCCCGTCCGCGGTCGCGGCGGCAGGTTGGCAGCCATCGTGCCATGGGGCGGTCCTCGGCGGACCGGCCGCGGTATGGGCTGCACACCTTCAATTGTCCGCCGGATACGGGGCAGACTGACCGCATGGCTGATCAGTACGCGCAACCCCGAGGGGACAACCGGGCGACCGACAAATCGGCGATCCGATGGGAGGAGCCACCCGAAGGCCCCGTACTGGTCCTTCTCGACCAGACGAGGCTGCCGACCGAGGAGGTCGAGTTGGTGTGCACGGACGCGTCGGCGCTGGTCGAGGCGATCCGTTCGCTCGCCGTGCGCGGCGCGCCGCTGCTGGGTATCGCAGGGGCGTACGGTGTCGCGCTCGCCGCCGCGCGGGGCTTCGACGTGGACGAGGCCGCCGGGGCGCTCGAGGGTGCCCGGCCGACCGCGGTGAACCTGTCCGTCGGCGTGCGCAGGGCGCGGTCCGCGTACCGCGCCGCGCTCACCAAGGGCGGGGACGCCAAGCAGGCGGCCGCGGCGGCGCTGGCCGCGGCGCGGGCGCTGCACCGGGAGGACGCCGAGGCCAGCGCCCGCATGGCCGAGCACGGGCTGGCGCTGCTGGACGAGCTGCTGCCCGGTGGCGGGCACCGGATACTCACTCACTGCAACACCGGATCGCTGGTGTCCGGCGGGGAGGGCACGGCGTTCGCGGTGGCGCTCGCCGGGCACCGGGTGGGGCGGCTGCGGCGCCTGTGGGTGGACGAGACACGTCCGCTGTTGCAGGGGGCGCGGCTGACGGCGTACGAGGCGGCCCGCAGCGGTATGGCGTACACCTTGCTGACCGACAACGCGGCGGGCTCGCTGTTCGCGGCCGGCGAGGTGGACGCGGTGCTGATAGGGGCGGACCGCATAGCGGCCGACGGTTCGGTGGCGAACAAGGTGGGGAGCTACCCGCTCGCGGTGCTGGCGCGGTACCACCATGTGCCGTTCATCGTGGTGGCGCCGGTGACGACGATCGATCCGGAGACACCGGACGGTGCGTCCATCGAGGTCGAGCAGCGCCCCGGCTTCGAGGTGACCGACGTCGTGGCACCGCAGATGCCGGTGACGGGTGCGGGCGGCGGCATTCCGGTGGCTCCCTTGGGGACCCAGGCGTACAACCCGGCGTTCGACGTGACGCCGCCCGAGCTGATCACTGCGATCGTCACCGAGGAGGGCGCCGTCTCACCGGTGACGGCCGAGGCACTCGCGGAGCTGTCCGCCCGGTGAACCCCGCTCCGACGGGGTGTTCGCCGGGCCCCTGGGACGAGGGCAGACAGTAGTGGTCCCGTACGACTATCGTCACTGGCCAGTGACGTCGCTCACCAGCGCCCCGGTCACTGTTACGAGAATGGGATGATGTCGTTTATGAAGGGACGAGTCCTTGTCGTCGACGACGACACCGCACTGGCCGAGATGCTCGGCATTGTGCTGCGTGGTGAAGGTTTTGAACCGTCTTTCGTAGCCGACGGCGACAAGGCGCTGGCAGCATTCCGTGAGTCCAAGCCCGATCTTGTGCTGCTCGATCTGATGCTGCCCGGGCGGGACGGTATCGAGGTGTGCCGCCTGATCAGGGCGGAGTCCGGGGTGCCGATCGTGATGCTCACGGCCAAGAGCGACACCGTCGATGTCGTGGTGGGCCTGGAGTCGGGCGCCGATGACTACATCGTGAAGCCCTTCAAGCCGAAGGAGCTGGTGGCCCGGATCCGGGCGCGGCTGCGGAGGTCGGAGGAGCCCGCGCCGGAGCAGCTGGCCATCGGTGACCTGGTCATCGATGTGGCCGGTCACTCGGTGAAGCGGGACGGGCAGTCGATCGCGCTGACGCCGCTGGAGTTCGACCTGCTGGTCGCGCTCGCGCGCAAGCCGTGGCAGGTGTTCACGCGCGAGGTGCTGCTGGAGCAGGTGTGGGGTTACCGGCACGCGGCGGACACGCGGCTGGTCAACGTGCATGTGCAGCGGCTGCGCTCCAAGGTCGAGAAGGACCCGGAGCGGCCGGAGATCGTGGTGACCGTCCGCGGTGTGGGTTACAAGGCGGGACCGAGCTGACATGTCAGGTGACAGTGCCGCTTCGGCTCCCGGCCGGTCCGGGGACCGGCCGGGGCGGCCTGTCGGCCGCAAGGCGGCGGGTTCGCGCTGGGGACGTCTCTTCGAGGGCGGGCTCCTCCAGGGCGGGTTCCAGGGCAGCCCGGTCCTTCGGCTGATCATGCGCTGGGTGCGCCGGCCGCTGCTGCCGGTGATGCGGCTGTGGCGCCGCAACATCCAGCTCAAGGTCGTCGCCACGACCCTGCTGATGTCGCTGGGTGTGGTGCTGCTGCTGGGCTTCGTCGTCATCGGCCAGGTGCGCAACGGTCTGCTGGACGCCAAGGTGAGGGCGTCGCAGAGCCAGGCCACCGGCGGGTTCGCGGTGGCCAAGCAGAAGGCCGACGAGGCGGCGGGGGACACCGCCACCGCCGACGAGACCTCGACCGCGGACGGACGGCAGTCCCAGAACGTCATCCAGTGGATGAGCGACCTCGTCGAGTCGCTCTCCAGCGGCGGGCAGGGCGCGTTCGAGGTGGTGACGCTGCCGGCCGGAGATGAGAGCGGAGGCGGGCGCAGCCCGCGCGGCCCTCGGTACGTGGACACCACGAACAGCGTGCCGGACGATCTGCGCGCGCGGGTCGACGAGAACACGACGGCGGCCCAGAGCTACACCCGCATCGTCTACAGCAACGGCCAGGAGTCCCAGCCGGCGCTGGTCATCGGCAAGCAGGTCAACGACCCCAACGGAGACCCGTACCAGCTGTACTACCTCTTCCCGCTCACGCAGGAGGAGAAGTCGCTGAGCCTGGTCAAGGGCACGCTGGCGACCGCCGGGCTGTTCGTGGTCGTACTCCTCGGGGCCATCGCGTGGCTGGTGGTGCGGCAGGTGGTCACGCCGGTGCGGATGGCGGCCGGGATCGCCGAGCGGCTGTCCGCGGGGAAGTTGCAGGAACGGATGAAGGTCACCGGCGAGGACGACATCGCGCGGCTCGGCGAGGCCTTCAACAAGATGGCGCAGAACCTCCAGCTGAAGATCCAGCAACTGGAGGACCTGTCGCGGATGCAGCGGCGGTTCGTGTCGGACGTGTCGCACGAGCTGCGGACCCCGCTGACGACCGTGCGCATGGCGGCCGACGTCATCCATGAGGCCCGTGAGGACTTCGACCCGGTGACCGCGCGGTCGGCGGAGTTGCTCGCCGACCAGCTGGACCGGTTCGAGTCGCTGCTCGCGGACCTGCTGGAGATCAGTCGCTTCGACGCGGGCGCGGCGGCGCTGGAGGCCGAGCCGATAGACCTCAGGGAGGTCGTACGGCGGGTGGTCAGCGGCGCCGAGCCGCTTGCGGAGCGCAAGGGCACGCACATACGCGTCCTCGGCGACCAGCAGCCCGTCGTGGCCGAGGCGGACGCCCGGCGCGTGGAGCGGGTGCTGCGCAACCTCGTGGTCAACGCCGTGGAGCACGGCGAGGGCAAGGACGTCGTCGTCAAGCTGGCCGCGGCGGGCGGCGCGGTCGCGGTCGCGGTGCGCGACTACGGCGTCGGGCTCAAGCCCGGCGAGGCGACCCGGGTCTTCAGCCGCTTCTGGCGTGCGGACCCGGCACGGGCGCGTACCACCGGTGGTACGGGTCTGGGGCTGTCGATCGCCCTGGAGGACGCCCGGCTGCACGGCGGCTGGCTTCAGGCCTGGGGCGAGCCGGGTGGTGGTTCGCAGTTCCGGCTGACGCTGCCGCGGACCGCGGACGAGCCGCTGCGGGGCTCGCCGATACCCCTGGAGCCCAAGGACTCGCGGCGCAACCGGGGGCTCGACGACGCAGGTCTGCCCGACGGGGGCGACGGCAAGCGGGCCACGGTCCCGGTGCAACCGACGGGTGGCCAGGTGCCGCCGCTGCCGCCGCGCGATCCGATCGTGCCCCGCCTGGCCACCGTCAGCCCCGCCGCCGACCCGACCGCGCTGCCCGGCAACGGCGCGCGCGTGGTGCCCAGGCCCAACGGTGCCGTGCGGGGGCAGGACGCCGCGCCCGCCTCGGGCGCGGCGCGCGAGGAGACCGAGGGCCGCGCGGACACCGTCGAGGACTTGAACGAGCCAGGGGAGGCATTTCGTGGGCGCTGACCACGAGGGGGGCGTGCGTCGGCGGCCGGTGCGCGCGGTGGTGTACGCCGTCTGCGGCGTCGTACTGCTGGCGGGGTGCGCCTCGATGCCCGACAGCGGGGACCTGCGCGATGTCGAGTCCACGCCCCGGCAGGACACCCAGGTGCGGGTCTTCGCGATGCCGCCGGCCGAGGACGCCCAGCCCGGGGAGATCGTGCAGGGCTTCCTGGAGGCGCTGACCAGCGACGATCCGCACTATGACACGGCGCGCAAGTATCTGACCGGCGACGCCGCGAGGAAGTGGCTGCCCGAGCGGTCGACCACAGTGCTCGCGGACGGGCCCAGCATCGCGCCCGACCCGCAGCCGGGCGGCCGTGAGGACGCCGGCAACGTCTCCTACACGCTGGCCGGGGACAGGGTGGCGACGGTGGACGCCGAGCAGGCGTACGCGCCGGCCGGCGGGCCGTACAGCAAGAAGCTGCGTCTGACGAGGGACGCGAAGACCAAGCAGTGGCGTATCAGCGCGCTGCCGCCCGGCGTCGTCATGGGCAAGTCCGACTTCCAGCGCAACTACAAGTCCGTCGACAAGTACTACTTCGCGTCGAACACCTGGGTCGGGACGAGCGGGCAGTCGGTGGCCGTCGCCGACCCGGTGTTCGTGCGCGAGGGCGTGGACCCGATGACCCAGGTGGTGCGGTCCCTGATCAGCGGGCCCACGAGCTGGCTGTCACCCGTGGTCAGATCCAGCTTCCCCACGGGTGCGGCGCTCCGGAAGGGCACCACCTCGCTGACGCCCGACGACCAGAACGTGCTGACGGTGCCGCTGAACGACAAGGCCTCCGGGGTGGGCGTGGCTCAGTGCAACGAGATGGCCACCCAGTTGCTGTTCACTCTGCGGGCCCAGACGCCCACGGTGGACGCCGTGGACCTGCGGGGCACCGGGGGCAGGAGGCTGTGCGACCTCAACGAGAACCGGGCCGAGAGGACCGCCTGGGACGCCGCGGCGAAGACTCCCGAGTACCTGTACTTCCTCGACGGCAAGCACCGGCTGGTACGGATGGTCGGCGGCAGCCCGGGGACCAGCGCAGTGCCGGTGCCGGGCGCGCTGGACGAGAGCGGCAAGGAGCTGCGCTCGGTGGCCGTCTCGCGTGACGAGCGCACCGCGGCCGCGGTCGACATCGACGGCCGCTCGCTGTACGTCACGTCGCTGACCTCGGAAAGCTCGCTCGGCGACGCTGTGGTCACCAGCCAGGGCGCGACCAAGGACGAGCGGCTCACCACGCCCAGCTGGGACGCCCGGGGCGACCTGTGGGTGGCCGACCGCAACCCCCACGCTGCCCGGCTGCTCCTGCTGGAGCAGGGCAGGGGGGAGCCGGTCACCGTGCAGACCCCCGAGCTGCCCGGACGCATCAGGGACGTGCGGGTGGCGGCCGACGGGGTGCGGATAGCGCTCGTGGTGGAGAAGGACGGCAAGCAGTCCTTGCTCGTCGGCCGTGTCGAGCGGGACGACAGGTCCACGGGGCGCCCGGTGTCGGTCACGGAACTGCGCTCGGTGACGCCGGAGCTGGAGGAGATCACCGCCATGTCGTGGGCGGGCGACAGCCGGCTCGTGGTGGCCGGACAGGAGCACGGGGGACTGCTACAGCTGCGGTACGTCCAGGTCGACGGTTCCACACCGAAGGGCCCGGCGCCCGCTGCGCTCTCGGGCGTGAAGACGATCACGGCGTCCGAGGACGACCGGCTGCCGCTGGTGGCGTACTCGGAGGACGGGATCGTACGGCTGCCGTCCGGGGCCCAGTGGCAGAAGGTGGTCAAGGAAGGCTTCGCGCCGGTCTATCCCGGGTGACGCCACCCGGGGGGCGGGTTGTCCACAGGGAGTTTTCCACAGGGGTGGCCGAGTCGGTCGGGCATTGGCACAGTGGAGGCCATGCGGGGGTGGTGGCAGGACCTCATCGACCTGGTGCTGCCGGCTGAGTGCGGAGGCTGCGGAAGGCCTCGCACGGTGCTCTGCCAGGAGTGCCGTGCCGCCCTGAGCGGGGCCGTACCGCGCCGGGTGCGACCGGTGCCGGAGCCGCCCGGACTGCCGGAGGTCCGCGCGGCGGCTCCGTACGGAGACGAGGTGCGGGCGGTTCTCCTCGCCCACAAGGAGCGGGGCGCGCTGACCCTCACCGGTGCTCTCGGGGCGGCACTGGCGGGTGCGGTGCGGGCGGGGCTGCCGGCCGCCGGGCGGGCCGGTGGGCCCGTGCTGCTCATGCCGGTGCCCTCCGCGCGGTGGGCCGTGCGGGCGCGCGGGCACGACCCGGTGCGGCGGATCGCGTTGGCGGCGGCCGGTGAGTTGCGGCGCGGCGGAACGCCGGCCCGAGTGGTGGCGGTACTGCGGCAGCGGCGTGCGGTGGCCGACCAGTCGGGGCTCGACTGGCGTCGGCGGCTGGACAATCTGGCGGGCGCCCTGGAGGTGACGGCGAGCGGTGCCCAGCTGCTCGGCGGGGGCCGTCTCGTGCTCGTCGACGACCTGATCACGACGGGCGCCACCCTTACGGAGGCGACGCGTGCCGTACACGAAGCCCTCGTCCGCGACGGCCGGAGAACGGCCGTGTACGTGCACGCAACTCGGGAAGAGATGGGGGAACGGATGGCTGGATCAACGGGAGGAACGGTGATCCGCGCGGCCGTGATCGCGGCACCGCCGGATTCCTTCGAAAGGAACCGGAACTGACTTCGAACTGGCGTCGTTGCAGGTAGCGAGAAGGCCAATTCACCGGAACGGAGGTACGCCGCAGTAGAGGGTGACGACATCCGTCCGGGCGAGATATGTTCGGTTGTGAGGGAAAGGCGCAGGCCATACCCCTCGTATTCGAATGCCGTGCTGCGGGTTTCCTGCAATCACCCGCACCGGCCGGGGTGGAGATCTTGCCCGCGGGGGAGGAGGTGGACGTCACCGAGTCCGAGGCTCCGGGGCTCACCGGAGCCGGGTGCAAAAGGGAGATGCTCCGCCAGTGATGCGGAGCGATCCGGGAACGGAGTTCTGCGTGGACATCGTCGTCAAGGGCCGCAAGACCGAGGTGCCCGAGCGGTTCCGCAAGCACGTGGCCGAGAAGCTGAAGCTGGACAAGATCCAGAAGCTCGATGCCAAGGTGATCAGCCTCGATGTCGAGGTGTCCAAGGAGCCCAACCCGCGACAGGCCGACCGCTGCGACCGAGTGGAGATCACCCTCCGCTCCCGCGGTCCGGTGATCCGGGCGGAGGCAGCGGCCAACGATCCGTACGCGGCACTCGACCTGGCGGCGGAGAAGCTGGAGGCCCGGCTGCGCAAGCAGCACGACAAGCGGTTCTCGCGCCGCGGCGCGCGCCGGATCTCGGCGGCCGAGGTTCCCGACCACGTCCCGGGCGCGGCGACGCTCAACGGGAACGGCCTCCCCGTTCATGAGGAAGAGAAGGGGGAAGTGCCGACGAAGAGGATCGGCTCGCTGGAAGTGCAGGGTGAAGGCCCCCTCATCGTCCGCGAGAAGACCCACGTCGCCTCCCCGATGACCCTCGACCAGGCTCTCTACGAGATGGAGCTGGTGGGGCACGACTTCTATCTCTTCGTCGACTCCGAGACGAAGGAACCGGCCGTCGTCTACCGGCGGCACGCTTACGACTACGGCGTGATTCACCTCAGCACGGACCCGATGGTCGCCCAGACGCAGTCCCCCGCGGCAGGCGGCACGCTGGGCGGCTGAATTCATCCGGCTGATGGCTGAGTGGGTGCCCCTGGAGCGCGTGTGCGCCCCCAGGGGCACCGGTGTGCGACCAGTTCGCGCCCCGCTCTGTCACCGCAGTGTCGTCCGGGCATGAAATCATGGCCGCACCGGCCCAACCGGTGGGCCGCTGCCTTGGGTTGGCGATGGCACAGGACCACAGGCCACAGCCTCAGGGGGAGGAACGATGGCGGACAGCTTCGGACCGATGCAGGAGGGAGATGCCGACGACGCCGTCGGCATGGGCCCGGACGCGGGCACTCCACGCAAGGAGCCGATCAGAGTCCTGGTCGTGGACGACCACGCCCTGTTCCGCCGTGGCCTGGAGATCGTGCTCGCCGCCGAGGAGGACATCCAGGTCGTCGGGGAGGCGGGGGACGGCGCCGAGGCCGTCGACAAGGCCGCCGACCTGCTGCCCGACATCGTCCTGATGGACGTACGGATGCCCAAGCGCGGCGGGATCGAGGCATGCACCTCCATCAAGGAGGTGGCACCCAGCGCGAAGATCATCATGCTGACGATCAGCGACGAAGAGGCCGATCTCTACGAGGCCATCAAGGCGGGCGCGACCGGTTATCTGCTCAAGGAGATTTCCACGGACGAGGTGGCCACCGCCATTCGCGCGGTGGCCGACGGGCAGTCGCAGATCAGCCCCTCCATGGCGTCGAAACTCCTGACCGAGTTCAAGTCGATGATCCAGCGCACCGACGAACGCCGGCTGGTGCCGGCGCCGCGGCTCACCGACCGGGAGCTCGAGGTGCTCAAGCTGGTCGCCACCGGGATGAACAACCGCGATATCGCCAAGGAGTTGTTCATCTCCGAGAACACCGTGAAGAATCATGTTCGCAACATCCTGGAGAAGCTTCAGCTGCACTCCAGGATGGAGGCGGTGGTCTATGCGATGCGGGAGAAGATCCTCGAGATCGGGTGAGGCTCAGGCGAGGAGGCGGGCGAGTTCCGCGGTGAGGGACGCGCGGAGCTCGGGGGCGTCCACACGTTCCACCCGGACGTCCGTGCAGTCCACCCAGCTCGCGGCCTCGACCAGGGCCTGAGCCACGGCCGGGACGGCCTTGGCACCGTCCAGAGTGACCTGCTTGGCCACCAGGCTGCGGCCCTCGCGAGCCGGATCGACACGCCCGACGAGGTGGCCGCCGGCCAGGACCGGCATGGCGAAGTAGCCGTACACCCGCTTCGGCTTGGGAACGTAGGCCTCCAGACGGTGGGTGAAGCCGAAGATCCGCTCCGTGCGGGCCCGCTCCCAGATCAGGGAGTCGAACGGGGACAGCAGCGTGGTGCGGTGCCGGCCGCGCGGAGGCGTCTGAAGGGCCGCCGGGTCGGCCCAGGCCGGCTTGCCCCAGCCCTCGACCGTGACGGGGACCAGGCCCGAGTCCGCTATCACCGCATCGACCTGCTCGCCCTTGAGACGGTGGTAGTCGGCGATGTCCGCGCGCGTGCCCACGCCGAGGGACTGGCCGGCCAGGCGGACCAGGCGGCGCAGGCACTCGGTGTCGTCCAGCTCGTCGTGCAGCAGCGCGCCGGGGACGGCGCGCTCGGCGAGGTCGTACACGCGCTTCCAGCCGCGGCGCTCCACACAGACCACCTCGCCGTACATCAGCGCGCGCTCCACGGCGACCTTCGAACCGGACCAGTCCCACCACTCGCTGGTCCGTTTCGCGCCGCCCAGCTCGGTGGCCGTGAGGGGGCCCTCGGCGCGGAGCTGCTTGATGACCTGGTCGTAGGCGCCGTCGGGCAGCTCGTGCCCCCAGTGCGGGCGGTTGCGGTACGCGCGGCGGCGGAAGGCGAAGTGGGGCCACTCCTCGACCGGGAGGATGCAGGCGGCGTGGGACCAGTACTCAAAGGCGTGCGTGTCTTTCCAGTAGGCGCTTTCGACGGTCTTGCGGCCGACGGCGCCCAGCCGGGCGTACGGGACGAGTTCGTGGGAGCGGGCGAGGACCGAGATGGTGTCCAGCTGGACCGCGCCGAGGTGGCGGAGGACGCCGCGGACCCCTGCTCGGCGGTCGGGGGTGCCGAGGAAGCCCTGTGCGCGGAGGGCGATGCGGCGGGCGTCGTCTGCGGAGAGGTCGGTGGCGGGACGCGGGGTCGTCATGGGTCCGGACGATAGAGGGTGGCACTGACAGTGTGGGGTGAGCTGGGAATTCGGTGCCGTCCGAGCGGCACGAGCGCCCGCGGCCGTGCCGGCTGTCAGCCCAGGTGCCCCGGTGCCGGCAGATAAGGCGCCGTGGACGGCAGGCCGAGGTCCGACGGGAGCAGGGAGCCCACCCAGCAGTCCCGGCGCACCCCCTTGTTGTTGACCGCGGAGCGCAAGGTGCCCTCGACGGTGAAGCCGACCCGTTCGGCCACCGCGCGGGAGGGTCTGTTGCCGACTTCCGCACGCCATTCCAGCCGGTCGACGGCCAGAGCGGTGAAGGCCCAGCGGGCGGCGGCGAGCGCGGCCTCGGTGATGTAACCGTGTCCGCGGTGCTCCTTGGTGGCCCAGAAACCGATCTCCCCGACACCCAGGGCGCGCATCGTGATGCCGAGCATGCCGGCCAGCTGCCCCTCGGGCAGGAAGAGGCCGAACGTGTACATCGAGTCGTGCGCCCAGCCGTCCGGTGCCGTCTGCCCGGTGAAACTCTCCGCGTGCTCGCGCAGATAGGGCGAGGGGAACTGGGAGATCCAGCGCTGTGTGTCGGGATCCTGGGCGGCGGCGTACACCGCGTCGGTGTCCTTCGGGCCCACGGTGCGCAGCAGCAGACGATCGGTGGTGAGCGTCACGGGTTCCATCGGGCGATTGTGCTCGGGCGGCGGGTGGGGACGCCATCGTTTATGCCCTGCGTGAGCGCGTGATCACATTTCGCACGATTCCGTGCGGCGATGCGGCACTATCCGCGTGACCCGGCCGTTGTCCCCTATTGGAACAGCCCTCGCGGCGCCAGGCCTCCCGGCGTGGCCGGGTCCTCGCATACGATGGCCGTTGCTCAGTACGTCCAATGGAAACCGACCGTCCCAGGCCCGACCGGCAAGGAGACCAGCCCCCGTGTCCGTCCTCTCGAAGATCATGCGTGCAGGCGAAGGCAAGATCCTGCGCAAGCTGCACCGCATCGCGGACCAGGTCAACTCCATCGAAGAGGACTTCGTTGACCTCTCCGACGCCGATCTGCGAGCCCTCACCGATGAGTACAAACAGCGGTACGCCGATGGTGAGACTCTGGACGACCTGCTCCCCGAGGCGTTCGCCACCGTGCGCGAGGCCGCCAAGCGCGTCCTCGGTCAGCGGCACTACGACGTGCAGATGATGGGCGGCGCCGCCCTGCACCTCGGGTACGTGGCCGAGATGAAGACCGGTGAGGGCAAGACCCTCGTCGGCACGCTGCCCGCGTATCTGAACGCCCTTTCGGGTGAGGGCGTCCACCTGATCACGGTCAACGACTACCTGGCCGAGCGCGACTCCGAGATGATGGGCCGCGTCCACAGGTTCCTGGGCCTGAGTGTTGGCTGCATCCTGGCCAACATGACGCCGGCCCAGCGCCGCGAGCAGTACGAGTGCGACATCACGTACGGCACGAACAACGAGTTCGGCTTCGACTACCTGCGCGACAACATGGCGTGGTCGCAGGACGAGCTCGTCCAGCGCGGCCACAACTTCGCCATCGTCGACGAGGTCGACTCCATCCTCGTCGACGAGGCCCGTACGCCGCTGATCATCTCCGGCCCGGCCGACCAGGCCACCAAGTGGTACGGCGACTTCGCCAAGCTGGTCACGCGCCTGAAGAAGGGCGAAGCCGGCAACCCGCTCAAGGGCATGGAGGAGACCGGCGACTACGACGTCGACGAGAAGAAGCGCACGGTCGCCATCCATGAGGCCGGCGTCTCGAAGGTCGAGGACTGGCTGGGCATCGACAACCTCTACGAGTCGGTGAACACCCCGCTGGTGGGCTACCTGAACAACGCCATCAAGGCCAAGGAGCTCTTCAAGAAGGACAAGGACTACGTCGTCATCGACGGCGAGGTCATGATCGTCGACGAGCACACCGGCCGTATCCTCGCCGGCCGCCGCTACAACGAGGGCATGCACCAGGCGATCGAGGCGAAGGAAGGGGTGGACATCAAGGACGAGAACCAGACGCTCGCCACGATCACCCTGCAGAACTTCTTCCGCCTCTACAAGAAGCTCTCCGGCATGACCGGTACGGCGATGACCGAGGCCGCCGAGTTCCACCAGATCTACAAGCTCGGCGTGGTCCCGATCCCGACGAACAAGCCGATGGTCCGCAAGGACCAGTCGGACCTGATCTACCGCACCGAGGTCGCCAAGTTCGAGGCGGTCGTCGACGACATCGCCGAGAAGCACGAGAAGGGCCAGCCGATCCTGGTCGGCACCACCTCGGTCGAGAAGTCCGAGTACCTCTCGCAGCAGCTCAGCAAGCGCGGCATCCAGCACGAGGTGCTCAACGCCAAGCAGCACGACCGCGAGGCGACGATCGTCGCCCAGGCCGGCCGCAAGGGCGCGGTCACGGTCGCCACGAACATGGCCGGCCGTGGTACGGACATCAAGCTCGGCGGCAACCCCGAGGACCTCGCCGAGGCGGAGCTGCGCCAGCGCGGCCTCGACCCCGAGGAGCACATCGAGGAGTGGGCGCACGCCCTGCCCGCCGCCCTGGAGAAGGCCGAGCAGGCGGTCAAGGCCGAGAAGGAAGAGGTCGAGGAGCTCGGCGGCCTGTACGTGCTGGGCACCGAGCGGCACGAGTCGCGCCGGATCGACAACCAGCTGCGCGGTCGTTCCGGTCGTCAGGGCGACCCCGGTGAGTCCCGTTTCTACCTCTCCCTCGGCGACGACCTGATGCGGCTGTTCAAGGCCCAGATGGTCGAGCGCGTGATGTCCATGGCGAACGTGCCGGACGATGTGCCGATCGAGAACAAGATGGTCACGCGCGCGATCGCGTCCGCGCAGTCGCAGGTCGAGCAGCAGAACTTCGAGACCCGTAAGAACGTCCTGAAGTACGACGAGGTGCTCAACCGTCAGCGCGAGGTCATCTACGGCGAGCGGCGCCGCGTCCTGGAGGGCGAGGACCTCCAGGAGCAGGTGCAGCACTTCATGGACGACACGATCGACGCGTACGTCGGTGCGGAGACCGCCGAGGGCTTCCCCGAGGACTGGGACCTGGACCGGCTGTGGGGTGCCTTCAAGCAGCTCTACCCGGTGAGGATCACCATCGAGGAGCTGGAGGAGGCGGCCGGTGACCGGGCCGGGCTGACCGCCGAGTTCATCTCCGAGTCCATCAAGGACGACATCCGCGAGCAGTACGAGGCGCGTGAGGGGCAGCTCGGCTCCGAGATCATGCGTGAGCTGGAGCGCCGGGTCGTGCTGTCGGTCCTGGACCGCAAGTGGCGCGAGCACCTCTACGAGATGGACTACCTCCAGGAGGGCATCGGCCTGCGCGCGATGGCGCAGAAGGACCCGCTGGTCGAGTATCAGCGCGAGGGCTTCGACATGTTCCAGGCCATGATGGAGGGCATCAAGGAGGAGTCCGTCGGCTACCTGTTCAACCTGGAGGTCCAGGTCGAGCAGCAGGTCGAGGAGGTCCCGGTCGAGGACGCCAAGCCGTCGATCGAGAAGCAGCCGCAGGAGACGGTTCCGGCGCAGGCCGGCGCCCGTCCCGAGATCCGCGCCAAGGGGCTGGACGCCCCGCAGCGACGCGAGCTGCACTTCTCCGCGCCGACCGTGGACGGCGAGGGCGGCGTCATCGAGGGCGAGTTCGCCGACGACGACGAGCCCGTGCGCTCCGAGGCCGACGGCCTCACCCGCGCCGAGCGGCGCAAGCAGGCCAAGTCGGGCCGTCGCCGCAAGAAGTGACCGCTCAGGTGCCTGAGGCGCCTTAGGGCCTGTCTGAAGGGCCGGGAACCCCTCGGGGTGCCCGGCCCTTCGGCGTGCTGCCCCCGCCGCTCCTTCGCCCGTTGCTTCAGCCGTCCTGCGCTCGTGGAGTGCGGCCTCGTGGAGTGCGGGGCCCGCCCAGTTCCACCGCCGTGCAGCGCCAGCGGAGGTCGGGGCCCTGTTCCAGGCGGAAGGCCAGGGCGCGGAGCTGGTCGCCGGCGCCGATGCGGGCGAAGGCCTCGACGGCGCCCGGGCGGGGGACGTAGTAGCCGATGTCGCGGACGACGGGACGGGTGCCGCGGGTGCGCAGAGTGCCGGCTTCGGCGAGCCGGGCCAGATCGTCGTACGCGCGGCCGACGGTGTGCCGGAGCATCCAGTGGACGGGGCGCCGGCCGCTCAGCACGGCGAGGAGACGGTCGGCGAAGAGGTCGGTGGGGCGGGGCCGCGGAGGCGGCGCGCTGGCGGCCGGCCCCGTGTCCGGGGTGGGCCGGGCCGCGCGCGGGGCCGGGTTGCGGGGCGGGGTGCCGCCGGGGCGGCGGGGGTCGCGGCGGCTCGGCGGGCGGGTGCCGGGGCGGTGCTGTGCCGCTGCCCTGGTCATGACCTTGTTCATGGAAGTCCCCGTTCGGCGGGCCCGGCGGGTACCGGGCGGTAACTTGCTGGTGGGGATCTTGTACGTGCCCGGGGACCGGGGCGGCAAGGAAGGACCCGGCCGGTGTCGCGAGGCCGGGAGGTTCACCTATCCGAGTGGTCGGCACGGCGGGAAACCCCGTGGCGCGGGGGTGAGCCCGGGTGAGTCGCGGGGCGCCGGGTGGACGTCGGGGGCATCACGGGCGGGAACCCGAAAGAGGACTCCACACGTATCCTGAAGGCCCTCCGGGGGACGCGGGACCGCCCTCCCCGGAGCCTCAGCGGAGTCTCCGACCAGGAAAGAGCGGCCAGCATGCGCGTCTACGTCCCCCTGACCCTCTCCGGGCTCGCCGAGGCCTACAAGACGGGTGAGCTGGGGAGTGGCCCGCTCGTCGCGTACGCCGTCACGCCCGGGCTGCGCGAGTGGTATCTCTCCGACGACCTTGAGGAACTGGAGTACGCGGCGCTGAGCCGGGCCGCGCTGGCCTCCCTGCGGCTGCTGGCCACGGAGCCGGACACGGCGCGGCGGCGTGTCGTGGTCGCCGTCGACGTGCCCGACGGCGCGGCCGCCGCCGACCCGGACCGCGGGCTCGACCCGGCGGCGCTCGGTGAGGTGCGGGTGGCCGGGCCGGTGCGGCTGGCCAAGGCGGCGGCGGTGCATGTGGACGCGGACGACGCGGAGGCGGACGTGGCCGCCGCGGCCGGGGCACTCGAGGCGGCGGACGGGGGGGACGACGACGCGCAGTTCGTCGTGGACGGGGCCGAGGACCACGAGCTGCTGTGGTTCGCGACGCAGGAGATCCCGAATCTGGTGGGGCTCGGGTAACCGACGCGACTGCTGTGACCTGCGGGATCATCCGCCGCTTCCATGATTGTCAGTGGCGGCGGGTACGTTTTTGGGCATGGGGATGCACTCAAGCGCGCACATCGTCTGGGACTGGAACGGGACGCTGTTCCATGACAACGACGCGATCATCGGGGCGACGAACGCGGCGTTCGGTGAGCTGGGGCTGGAGCCGATCACACTGGAGCAGTACCGGGCGCTGTACTGCGTGCCGGTGCCCAGGTTCTACGAGCGGCTGCTGGGGAGGCTGCCGACCGATGCCGAGTGGGAGGTCATGGACGACGTCTTCCACCGGTACTACGCCGAGCACCGGGTGCGGTGCGGGCTGACCGAGGGCGCGGTGGACCTGCTGGCGGCGTGGCGGTCGGCGGGGCGCAGCCAGTCGCTGCTGAGCATGTATGTGCACGACGAACTGGTGCCGCTGGTGCGCGGGTTCGGGATCGAGGCGCACTTCATCCGGGTGGAGGGGCGGATCGGGCCGTCCGGGGGCAGCAAGGCCGAGCACATGGTGCGGCATCTCGAGGCGCTGGACGGGGCGGGGATCGAGCCCGCGCGTACGGTGGTGATCGGGGACGCGGCGGACGACGCCGTGGCGGCGCGGTACGTCGGGGCGGGGGCTGTGCTGTACACCGGGGGCTCGCACAGCCGGGCCAGCCTGGAGAAGGTGGGCGTGCCCGTGGTGGACACGCTGGCGGAGGCCGTGGCGGAGGCGGAGCGGCTGGCGGCCTGACCGGCCGGCCCCGCCTCGCGCACACGTCGGCTCAGGTCACCGGCGCCTTCGCGCGCAGGACCTTCAGGAACTCCCGCATCCAGCCGGAGTGGTCCGGCCAGGCCCGTGCGGAGACGAGGGTGCCGTCGACGACCGCCTCGGCGTCCTGGAAGGTGGCGCCGGCGGCCTGCATGTCGAGTTCGAGGGCGGGGTAGGCGGTGACACGGCGGCCGCTGAGGCTGTCCGTGGCGGCGGTCAGCAGGGGGCCGTGGCAGATCTGGGCGACCGGCTTGTCGGTGTCGAAGAACGACTTGAGGATCTTGCGGACCTCGGGATCGTTGCGGAGATACTCGGGGGCGCGGCCGCCGGGGATGACGACGGCGACGTACTGGCCGGGGTCGACCTCGGAGAAGGCGAGGTCGGCGGGCCAGGTGTAGCCGGGCTTCTCGGTGTACGTGTCGAAGCCGGGTTCGAAGTCGTGGACGACGAATTGCAGCTTCTTGCGGGAGGGGGCGGCGATGTGAACCTCGTAGCCCTCCTCGCGGAGGCGCTGGTAGGGGTACAGGACCTCCAGTGACTCCGCTGCGTCGCCGGTGACGATGAGGATCTTGGCGGTCATGTCGGGCGGCTCCTCTCGGGAGGACAATCCCTGTCTACGGCAAACGTCCCCCCGATGAGCCCCGTTGCCAAGAGGACCCGCCGGTTTCCCGGGGAGCCGCTTCCCTGTGCGACCCGGACCGCCGTGGATACGCCTTCCCGGCCGTCTCCACCCCTGTGCATAACGTCAAACTTCCACCCCGGGATTTGTACACATACGGCTCATGACGGGCCCCCGGTCAGGAGCGATAGCCTTGTGGCGTGATCAGCGCGATAGTTCGCGGAGGCACCGGTGCCTTCGCCCTGCGCCCGGAAAACACGGACGACATCCGTGGCCGGGCGGCAATCGCTGGTCTTCGCGGGCGGGACGGGGGCGCAAGGGTCCCCGAGGCGCCGCGCACTCCCCGGGGAAAGACGTCGCCGAGAGCAGCGTCACACCCGTCGGGCGCGCCGAGAATGGCTGATTACCCCCCGCTCCTCTCACCTTGCGGCATAGCGTCGGACCGGACCGGACACCCCGGGCCGTGGCGGCGAGCCGGAAGGAAAGAGGCCGTACTTCCTTCTACGTCACGCAACGGCGCGCGACAGGAGCCAGAGGACAATGCAGACCAAGCTGGACGAAGCCAAGGCCGAGCTGCTCGAGAGGGCTGCTCGGGTAGCTGAGAACAGCCCGGTCGGGGGGCACCTACCGACTGGGATCACGGGCGCGGGCATTCCGGGCACCCCGGGCAGCCCGGACCAGGAATCCATGCTCGCGTTCCTCCAGCGCTACTACCTGCACACCGCCCCCGAGGACCTCACCGACCGCGACCCGGTCGATGTCTTCGGAGCCGCGGTCTCGCACTACCGGCTGGCCGAGAACCGCCCCCAGGGCACGGCCAACGTGCGGGTCCACACCCCGACCGTCGAAGAGAACGGGTGGACTTGCAGCCACACCGTCGTCGAGGTCGTCACCGACGACATGCCCTTCCTCGTCGACTCGGTCACCAATGAGCTGACCCGGCAGGGACGCGGCATCCACGTCGTCATCCACCCGCAGTTCGTCGTCCGGCGCGATGTCACCGGCAAGCTCATCGAGGTGCTGCCGACGCCGCCCGCCGACGGCGAGCTCCCGCACGACGCGCACGTCGAGTCCTGGATCCACGTCGAGACCGACCGCGAGACGGACCGCGCCGACCTCAAGCAGATCACCTCCGACCTGGTGCGCGTGCTGTCCGACGTCCGCGAGGCCGTCGAGGACTGGGAGAAGATGCGGGACGCGGCGCTGCGCATGGCCGAGGGCCTGCCGGACGAGCCCGTTCCCGGTGATCTCGCCGTGCCCGAGGTCGAGGAAGCCCGCGAGCTGCTGCGCTGGCTGGCCGCCGACCACTTCACCTTCCTCGGCTTCCGCGAGTACCAGCTGCGCGAGGACGACTCCCTGGCCGCGGTCCCCGGCACCGGGCTCGGCATACTGCGCTCGGACCCGCACCACTCCAGCGCTGAGCAGCACCCCGTCAGCCCGTCCTTCGAGCGGCTCCCGGCCGACGCCCGGGCCAAGGCCCGCGAGCACAAGCTGCTGGTGCTGACCAAGGCCAACAGCCGGGCCACCGTGCACCGGCCGTCCTACCTGGACTACATCGGCGTCAAGAAGTTCGACGCGAACGGCAACGTCGTCGGCGAGCGCCGCTTCCTCGGCCTGTTCTCCTCCGCCGCCTACACCGAGTCCGTCCGCCGGGTCCCGGTGATCCGGCGCAAGGTCGAAGAGGTCCTGGAGCGCGCCGGCTTCTCGCCCCACAGCCACGACGGCCGCGACCTGCTCCAGATCATGGAGACCTACCCGCGCGACGAGCTCTTCCAGACCCCGGTCGCCGAGCTCCAGTCCATCGTCACGTCGGTGCTGTACCTCCAGGAGCGCCGGCGGCTCAGGCTCTACCTGCGGCAGGACGAGTACGGCCGCTACTACTCCGCGCTGGTCTACCTGCCCCGCGACCGTTACACCACCGGCGTCCGGCTGCGGATCATCGACATCCTGAAGGAGGAGCTGGGCGGCACCAGCGTCGACTTCACGGCCTGGAACACCGAGTCGATCCTCTCCCGGCTGCACTTCGTCGTCCGTGTCCCGCAGGGCACCGAGCTGCCTGAGCTCAGCGACAGCGACAAGGACCGCATCGAGGCCCGCCTGGTGGAGGCGGCCCGCTCCTGGGCCGACGCGTTCGCCGAGGCGCTGACCGCCGAGTGCGGCGAGGAGTACGCGGCCGAGGTGCTGCGCCGCTACAACAACGCCTTCCCCGAGGGGTACAAGGCCGACCACAGCCCGCGCGCCGCGGTCGCCGACCTCGTCCACCTGGAGCGGCTGGGCGAGGACAAGACGTTCTCGCTGAGCCTGTACGAGCCGGTGGGCGCCGCGCCCGAGGAGCGCCGCTTCAAGATCTACCAGAAGGGCGGCACGGTCTCCCTCTCCCAGGTGCTGCCGGTGCTGAGCCGGCTCGGCGTCGAGGTCACCGACGAGCGGCCGTACGAACTGCGGTGCGCGGACCGGACGACCGCGTGGATCTACGACTTCGGGCTGCGCATGCCCAAGGTGGTGGGCGGTGGCGCGGAGTACCTCGGCGACGACGGCCGCGAGCGCTTCCAGGACGCCTTCGCGGCCACCTGGACCGGCCACGCGGAGAACGACGGTTTCAACGCCCTCGTGCTGAGTGCCGGCCTGACCTGGCGGCAGGCGATGGTGCTGCGCGCGTACGCCAAATACCTGCGGCAGGCGGGCTCCACTTTCAGCCAGGACTACATGGAGGACACCCTCCGCAACAACGTCCACACCACCCGGCTGCTCGTCTCCCTGTTCGAGGCGCGGATGTCGCCGGACCGGCAGCGCGCCGGGCTGGAGATCGTCGACGCCCTGCTCGAGGAGCTCGACGCGGCCCTGGACCAGGTGGCGAGCCTCGACGAGGACCGCATCCTGCGTTCCTTCCTCACCGTCATCAAGGCGACGCTGCGCACCAACTTCTTCCAGGAGACCCGCGGCGGCGAGCCGCACGAGTACGTCTCCATGAAGTTCGACCCACAGGCCATCCCCGACCTGCCGGCGCCGCGCCCGGCGTACGAGATCTGGGTGTACTCGCCGCGGGTCGAGGGCGTGCACCTGCGCTTCGGCAAGGTCGCCCGAGGCGGTCTGCGCTGGTCGGACCGCCGCGAGGACTTCCGTACGGAGATCCTCGGCCTGGTCAAGGCGCAGATGGTGAAGAACACCGTCATCGTGCCGGTCGGCGCCAAGGGCGGCTTCGTCGCCAAGCAGCTGCCGGACCCGAGCGTGGACCGGGACGCGTGGCTGGCGGAGGGCATCGCCAGCTACAAGACCTTCATCTCGGCGCTGCTGGACATCACCGACAACATGGTGGCCGGCGAGGTCGTGCCGCCGCAGGACGTCGTGCGGCACGACGAGGACGACACCTACCTGGTGGTCGCGGCCGACAAGGGCACGGCGACGTTCTCGGACATCGCCAACGAGGTCGCCCAGTCGTACAACTTCTGGCTCGGTGACGCCTTCGCCTCCGGTGGCAGCGCGGGCTACGACCACAAGGGCATGGGCATCACGGCCCGTGGCGCCTGGGAGTCCGTCAAGCGGCACTTCCGGGAGCTGGGCGTGGACACCCAGACCCAGGACTTCACGGTCGTCGGCATCGGTGACATGTCCGGTGACGTGTTCGGCAACGGCATGCTGCTGAGCGAGCACATCCGGCTGGTCGCCGCCTTCGACCACCGGCACATCTTCATCGACCCCACCCCGGACGCGGCCGTCTCCTACGCCGAGCGCCGCCGCCTGTTCGAACTGCCCCGCTCCAGCTGGGCCGACTACGACACCGACCTGCTGTCGGCGGGCGGCGGCGTGTTCCCGCGTACCGCCAAGGCCATCCCGGTCAACGCGCACATCCGCGAGGCGCTCGGCATCGAGGGCAAGGTCACCAAGCTGACCCCGGCCGAGCTGATGAAGGCGATCCTCAAGGCCCCGGTGGACCTGCTGTGGAACGGCGGCATCGGCACGTACGTCAAGGCGGCCGGCGAGTCCAACGCGGACGTCGGCGACAAGGCCAACGACGCCATCCGTGTCGACGGCGCCGACCTGCGCGTCAAGGTCGTCGGCGAGGGCGGCAACCTGGGCCTGACCCAGCTGGGCCGCATCGAGTTCGCGACGCAGGGCGGCAAGATCAACAACGACGCGATCGACAACAGCGCGGGCGTGGACACCTCCGACCACGAGGTGAACATCAAGATCCTGCTCAACGGCCTGGTCACGGACGGCGACATGACCGTCAAGCAGCGCAACAAGCTGCTCGCCGAGATGACCGACGAGGTCGGCCGTCTGGTCCTGCGCAACAACTACGCGCAGAACACGGCGATTGCCAACGCGCTGGCCCAGTCCAAGGACATGCTCAACGCCCAGCAGCGCTTCCTCCGCCACCTGGTGCGCGAGGGTCACCTCGACCGGGCGCTGGAGTTCCTGCCCACCGACCGCCAGATCCGCGAGCGGCTGACCCAGGGCCACGGGCTGACCAGCCCGGAGACGGCCGTCCTGCTGGCCTACACGAAGATCACGGTCGCCGAGGAGCTGCTGCACACCTCGCTGCCGGACGACCCGTACCTGCGCGGCCTGCTGCACTCGTACTTCCCGGCCGCGCTGCGCGAGCAGTTCGCCGAACGAATCGACGGCCACCCGCTGCGCCGCGAGATCACCACGACCGTGCTGGTCAACGACACGGTCAACACGGGCGGTACGACGTATCTGCACCGGCTGCGCGAGGAGACCGGGGCCTCCCTGGAGGAGATCGTCCGGGCGCAGACCGTGGCTCGTACGATCTTCAGCTCAGCGCCGGTGTGGGACGCGGTCGAGGCGCTCGACAACCAGGTCGACGCCGACGTCCAGACCCGTATCCGCCTGCACTCGCGCCGTCTGGTGGAGCGCGGCACGCGCTGGCTGCTGAACAACCGGCCGCAGCCGCTGGAGCTCGCCGAGACCGTCGAGTTCTTCGCCGAACGGGTCGAGCAGGTCTGGCAGCAGCTGCCCAAGCTGCTGCGCGGCGAGGACCTGGAGTGGTACCAGCACGTGTACGACGAGCTGGCCGCGGCCGGTGTCCCGGACGAGCTGGCGACGCGGGTGGCCGGGTTCTCCTCGGCCTTCCCGACGCTGGACATCGTCTCGGTGGCCGACCGCATGGGCAAGGAGCCGCTGGACGTCGCCGAGGTCTACTACGACCTCGCCGACCGCCTCGGTATCACCCAGCTCATGGACCGCATCATCGAGCTGCCCCGCGCGGACCGCTGGCAGTCCATGGCCCGCGCGTCCATCCGCGAGGACCTGTACGCGGCCCACGCGTCCCTCACCGCGGACGTCCTCGCCGTCGGCAACGGCACCTCGACTCCCGAGCAGCGCTTCAAGGCCTGGGAGCAGAAGAACACGGCGATCCTGAGCCGGGCGCGGACCACCCTGGAGGAGATCCGCGGCTCGGAGACCTTCGACCTCGCCAACCTGTCGGTGGCGATGCGGACGATGCGGACGCTGCTGCGCACGCACGCGTAGACATACGCCAGCAGGGGGCGCCCCGAGCCGGACCCGG
>NZ_JBSGZV010000079.1:0-27628 GCF_053611185.1 Streptomyces sp. NPDC054834
GGACGTCGTCCCGGCCCCAGGCGTTGACGGCCAGGAGCCCTTGGCGTGTGGGTCTCGAAACCAAATCGAGACGCGACATGCTCACCGCAGACCAACTCGCCGCACTCGGCATGAGATGGGCGTAGCGGTGGATGTCGAGGGCGAGGGTGGGTGTGTAGGTGGTTGATATTGGCGTATCGCGAGCTCAGCTCACCTGCGACGGTATTCGCCTGATAGGCCGAGTACCGTCAGAGCTCTCCTCGGAGATGGAGGCGTGGGCGCTGGAGCACGGGAAGGGAATCTGGTTCAGCCCTGCAGGCGACCTTTCTTGGCCAGACTTCGAGTGCGATCGAGGGGCCCAGCGTGCGGGCGATACCGTCGTGAGCTGGGCCGTGTTCTTCAATACAGGGGAATCGCGGGATCCTCATGGGACATCAATCCAGGAGAGATCTCGCACCTACTGGTAGGTCGCCCCCGCTTTGGATCACAACTGACGGCTGTCGTGGCGAGTCGGCGGTAGCAGATGAGGGTGCAGGCGATGCTTGTGAAGGCCAGGAAGTGGCTGGCTTTGCGCTCGTAGCGACGGTGCAGACGCCGGCATCCGGCGAGCCAGGCCATGGTGCGTTCGATGGTCCAGCGGTGCCGGCCCAGGCGTTGGCGGGAGTCTGTGCCCTTGCGAGCGATGCGAGGCGTGATGCCACGGGCGCGTAACCATCGGCGCAGGTGGTCGTAGTCGTAGCCCTTGTCGCCATGGAGTTTGCCCGGCTTGCGGCGCCGGCGGCCGCGTCGGGAGCGGATCGGCGGTATGCCCTTCACCAGCGGGATGAGGGCTTGGCTGTCGTGCAGGTTCGCGGCGGAGATACCGACGGACAGGGGCAGACCGCTCCGGTCGGTGATCAAATGGATCTTCGAGCCGTACTTGCCCCGGCCTACAGGATTCGGGCCTGTCAGCTCCCCTTTTTCAGCGCGCGCATGTTCACCGAGTCGATGGCGCAGCGGGACCAGTCCAACTCGCCGCGGGCGCCGAGCTCGTCGAGGACCAGGCGGTGGAGCCTCGCCCACCCTCTGGCCTTCGACCATTCCTTGAAGCGTCGGTGAGCCGTCGCCCCCGATGGCCCGAACGAGGCAGAGGGCAGTTGCTGCCAGGTGCAGCCCGACGTGGCCACGAACACGATCGCGGCCAGGACTTCCCGGTCCCCGTGCCGACGTCGACCTCCTCCTGGCGGACGGGTCGGCGCCTCCGGCACCACCCGCTGGCACAACTCCCACAACTCGTCCGGCACCAGCCGCTCAACGATCTCCACACCCAGAGGCTATCGAACGAGCCAAATGAGATGGCCTGTTAGTTAGAGATCACCAACAGCATCCGGGACTGCGGCAGAACCGCTTTCAACGAGCGCCATCAGTATTTCGTGGATTGCCCCCACTACCCGAGAAGTGCAACAGGACTGTTGCTGCCACCCGCGGAACTGATGCCCTCCTGACCTGGGTCATCATGGTGAGCTCGACGGAGCGCATCAGCTCTGAATTTGCGGCAGAACGGGCAGCTTGTAGGCGATCGCCCACCGCGGCGCCCGCGATCCGGATCCGGCGGCCTGCTGGTCGGCGGCCAGGTCGGCCTTGATGACGATGCCGTCGATCCCGAACGGCAGCCCGGCGCGCAGCGCGGCGATCTCCTGCACCCGGGTAAGGACCTCGCCGGTGGTGGCTGCGGTGATGCCGGGCACTGCTGTGGTGGCGGTGGTGTTCACTCCCAGCTCTTGGGCCAATGTCATCAGCTCACTGTGTGCGAGGCCGCCCAGCCGTGCGGCCAGATCGTCGTCGGTGTCGGGCAGCGGCAGCATGCCGTAGCCGAAGAAGGTCATCGGGACCGTGTAGGCGCGGTCCTTGGCCCGCAGGGTGCCGGCGGCCGCGCCCCGAGGGCTGGCGAAAGGCTGCCCGCCGTGCGCGGTGCGCACCTCGTTGGCGTGCTCGAACTGCGCACGCGTCATGAGGACTTCGCCGCGCACCTCCACGCTGACCGGCTGGGACAGCGTTTCAGGCAGGCCTTCGATAGTGCCTATCGCGTGCGAGACGTCCTCCCCGGCCGTCCCGTCGCCGCGCGTGATCAGCCGGGTCAACTGCCCGCGGGTGTAGCGGGCGGCGATGGCGAGTCCGTCCAGTTTCGGCTCGATGGAGAAGCGTTCCGCCTCGTGTCCGATCCGGCGCGCCAGCGAGGCCGTCCAGGCCGTGAACTGCTCGGGCGAGAACACGTTGTCCAGGCTCAGCATGGGCACCGTGTGCGGCACGTCGCCTTCCAGGGCACCGCCGGCGACCTTCCCGGTCGGCGAGTCGGGAAGCACCTGGTCGCGATGATCGGCCTCCCAGGCGGCGACGCCCCGCACCAGCCGGTCGTAGGTGTCATCGTCCAGCGGGGAAGTACCGTCCGCGTAGTAGGCGGCCGCGGCCTTCACCACGGTCTCGACCGTCTGCGCGTAGGCAACGGCATCCACGATCTGCGCAACTGGTGTGGCATGCCCGTCATCCTGCCTGCCACCACTGACATCGATAGTCGTAGCGGCTTCCGACAGTCGGTGAGCGGGTCGCTCGTCCGGTCGGAGAGGACGCCGCAGCCGCCCGACCATTCCTGCGCATCCTCCCAGGCCATCGTGAACGGCGGGTGGTCACAGCCGCAGGAACAGGTACAGCGCGGCGCATGCGCCCAGGTCCAGGACAGTGTGGGAACGAGCGTGGACGCTTGCACGGCGACGAGGACCACAAGACTGGAGGCGAAGAGGGCGACGGTCATGGCGGTGCGGTTGTCAGGGACAGGGAGGTGGCGGCGCTGACGCCCCGTTGGAGCCGGCCGACTCGCCGTTCAACTGGGCCGCACAGCAGTTGGCCTTCTTACAGGCCAGGGACGTTATCGGGCATCCACCTGCTGCCAGCCGATCGCTGTGATGCGGGCGGTCTTCGACGTCAGCTCGGCCAGGCCCTGTCCCTCGAACACATCGGTGATCACTGGGCCCCTGTGCGCGCCCAGAGTGGATTCTTCGTCGTTGGGCACGAGCTCCCGGCTGGACCGGTAGGCCTCCTTCACGAGCGCCTCCTGGTTGTGACAGGTCGGGAACATGGCGAGGACGCCGCCGTTGGCCATCCGCAGGGCGTACACGCTCGTGTCGGCCGGGGTCTTGGCGAAGAACCGCTTGGTGGCGATGCCGTCGGCAGTGCCGTTGGTGCTGCTGTCGCGGTAGGCCTTTACGGCCTCCTTGACCACTTTCGTGGAGGCGAGGTTCTTGCCGTCCTTGGCGCCTCCAGTCGCGTACAGGTCTTCGAAGGCCGCCGAGACATCGGCTGCGGCGAGCGCGCCCACCTTGTCGGCAGGGTTGACGGCTTCGGCGAGGCCGTGCGAGTCGAAGGCGAGCTTGGGCAGGGGCTGCCCGTCATCGGCCCACAGAGACATCACCATTTTGTAGGTGCCGCCGACTTTGTCGAAGATCAGCATCACGGAGTCGTGACCGGCCTCGCTGGACTTGGCCTGGACGGCGAACCAGCTGCCCTTCGCCGGGATCACGTACCGGCGGTCCTGGTAGGAGAAGGACTTGCTGTAGTCCTTCTTGTCCTTGCCCGACCAGGTTGCAGCGAGGGCGTAGGTGGCCTTGTCCATCGCGTAGACCTGGCCGGCCTCGACCGTCGTCAGGAGCTTGCCGTCCAGGACGGCGTTGGCCTGGTTGTTGACCTTCTCGTAGTTGTCGACGATCTTCTTGGCGGTCGTCTGGCTGACCACACCCTCGCTGGTGGCGCTAGAGCTTGGACTGGGGGTTGCGCCGGTATCC
The DNA here is from genome assembly GCF_053611185.1 of Streptomyces sp. NPDC054834. Taxonomy (NCBI): domain Bacteria; kingdom Bacillati; phylum Actinomycetota; class Actinomycetes; order Kitasatosporales; family Streptomycetaceae; genus Streptomyces; species Streptomyces sp. NPDC054834. The sequence continues at coordinate 3,795 of NZ_JBSGZV010000079.1, forward strand.
GAACCGGCGCCGCACGCGGTCAGAGCAACGGCTGCTGTGGCCACTACGGCTGCCGCCTGCAGACGCGGCAGCCGTACGCAGCGGGTCGTGTATCGGGACATGAGGCAGTGATCTCCTTGGAATACGCTTGCGGGGAGGGCGTTGGCGACTGATGCAAGGCCGCTGCTCACCAGACGGTCCGACGCAAAGAGCCCTGGCTCCACTCAGCTCGGGGCAGCTCGTGGACGCGCTGCGTTACGCGCACCTCGTCTCCGGAACATCTCTCGGCGATGCTCGTGCCCCTCATGCGTCTCCCTGGCCCCGTCTGGCCGCTGACGGCCTCCACGGCACATTAGCCAACATGCACAGACGCGATGCGAGTTGGGGGCGACAGCGTTTCGATTCCGGATAGTCTCTCGCCAAGGACCGCAGCGATGAGCCGCAGCCGTCCGGCGCCGGTGCCGCGCCGAGCCGGACCTCGTCTCCGCCACCGGCGAGCGGATCGCGGCCTCGGCCGCCCGCAAGCTCACCAACGCTGCCAAGGCCAGGAGTGCAAGGTCAAGAACCACAAGCGGTCGCCGGCGATCCTCGAGTACGCGCTCGGGTGACCCTGGGCCGGCTCGCGGACGGTGAGACGTGTGGCGGGAGCAAGAGGCGGTGTTCGGGGTGCTCTCGCTGGAGTCGGAGCCGGTGGACGCCCGGCTGTGAGGTCCTGCCGGGCCTGCCGCGCCGGCTGGTGCGGCAGGCCCGCCGTATCCGTGAGGCGAGGTCACTTCCTGCCGGCGCGCTCGAGTTCGCGGGTGGCGGCTTGTTCGTTCTGGCCGAGAAGTGCCTTTTCCAGGCTGTTGTCGTCCGAGCGGGAGAAGCGTTCGCCCCGTGCGACATCCTCTTTGCTCATGACGCGTCCACACCACTCGCCCTGGTCACCTGTGTGGTCGTCGAAGGGCACGACAGCGCCTTCTCCCAAGGTGACCCATCCGTCGTCGGTCCAGCGGAGGGCGAGAAGGTAGGTGTGACCGGTCTCCAGCCGCGGAGCGTCGGTGGCCGTCCTCTTGATGCGGCTGCCGCTCGTGTACACCTGCCAGCCAGGGGCGGTCATGTCGAGCCCTTACCCATTGCTTTCGCGGGGTGGCGGCTGGACCAGAGGAGGTTGTCCGTGCGGAACGTCACCGCGCGATCGACCTGATAGCGGATCGACCCCTTCGTGAAATCGCGCCGGTTGGTGTCCCGCTCCTGTGTGGGAGTGGCCACCACGACGTGGTCGGCGTAGGCGATCCAGTCCTTGGCGGTCTGGGACGGATACGCGTCACTGCCGGATTCGCAGCCGACCACTGTGGTGAGACCGGTTCTGCCGGCCAGGACACCGGCGGTGATCCCGGCGACGGCCAGGACGGCGGCGACGGGTCTGCTCATGACAGAGCTGCCTAAGGAAATTCGCATGACTGATACACCCTCCCCGTGTAGCGACACAGTTCCCCCGGTCGCTGGATGATGTGCGCGGTGACGGAGTGGTCAAGATCCGCCAGGCGTGGCGATCACCATAGGTACAGCCCGGCGGACTAGAACAAGGGTCAGCTTTGCCCCGGGACACACCTGTGACACACAGACATGGCCGTGCGCTCCTGACCATGGCCAGGAGCGCACGGCCGAGCGTCATACCTACCTGGAGTCCTGCGGAAGTGGCCTCGCAGAGGGTCTCGCCTCCGTACCCCGGAGCTGTCTGAGGGCAGTTCCACACCGGTGGGTGTTGCCGTACTCAAAAGGCCCATCGTGCACCATGCGCGGCAGATACTTCGCCACCGGGACTTCCCGAGCGGGACACCATTGCCGTCGAGACCTGGGACGGTGTCTCAACGGTCACCTGAGCGATGCACGCGAACGACTGGACCGGGAGGCAACATGGCCTACTTCGACGCGTGCCGATCGCTCGCCGTCGTGTACGCGGACCGGCCCCGCTACCGCTATCGTCTCGCGGGTCGAGGCGGGGGCTTCGCCACGCCGACACGTAGTATCCCTGCACGTGGCACACACCTTCGAAGAACTCGTGGAGAAACAACGCGTCGCCGACCAGGCGCACGCGACCGTCCAAGCCCTACGCGACCAAGATGACCGGCCTGCGTACGAGACTGCATGGCAGGCATGGCGCGACCTCGCCCAAGACGTAAAAGCCGCAGTCACCGAGCACGCGAAAGAGCACAGCGCGATGCGGGCTGGCGTAGAGCTTGACGTGAAGAAGGCGGTCCGGCACACCGAGTAGCCAGTACGCAGCTGCGCCTCGGGCAAAAGATGACGGCCGGACGCCTTGCTTTTTACCGGGGCACAGTCACGCACGCAACGACGGCGAGTCCCGCAAGTAGCAGGCACCAGCCCGTCGGCCGCTCGTACCGGTCGCCGATCACGCTGCTGCTCCCTACTCGGTCCAGTTTTGTCCGCACTCAGTGGAGTGCGCGAACTAGGCGCTGCGCTGCCGACGGCTCGACGCCTTCTTCTTCGGTTTCGACGGCTCGGTTCCCTCGGTCTCGGACGTCTCGCCGCGGGAGACCTTCGCCTTCTGCACGGACTCCTGGAGCGCGGCCATCAGGTCGACTACCTGCGCTGGCCGTTCCGGTTCCGGCGTCTCGGGGAGCGGCTTGTCCTCCCGCTTGGCCTCGGTGATCTGGCGATGGCCTCCGTGTACTCACGTGGAACTCCGGGCCCTCGAGGTCTTCGCGGGTCATGGTGTCCATGAGGGCGAGTGCACTCTCGATCTCTTCGTCGGTCACCTCGATCGGGGGTGGGAGCAGCTCGGTGGGGTCGCGAATCGCGTCGGGCCAGCGCATGGCGTGCAGGACCAGGACATCGTCCTTGACCCGCAGAAGGCCGAGCCGCTCGCGCCCTGACCAGGCCTATTTCGCAACGGCCACCTTGGCCGAGCGGCCGAGGGCCTGGATGAGCGGTTTGTACGGCTTGAAGCGGGGGAGTTGCATCCGATGCACGAATGTCTTGGCGTTCGCCTGGGGATCTGCGGTGATCCTAGGGTACGTGAAGGTGCGCTCAGGGGCCTCGCCTGGAGTCTTGCTGTCGATCATGCGTTAGATGCACGATTCCTTCGTTAGGCGGAGGTAGGCGGTGTGGTCGATCAGGTGGGACCCCGCGCTGTTGCCGGTACCAGCCCTCCAGCATCGCCTCGAAGACCGCATCCTCCGGGTGGAGCAGCGGCACCCCCGAAACAAGATGCAGCCGTGCGGACCCCTCCGGGGAAGACGGCTCGGGCACAAGACGGTCTCCGAGCGCAGGCCCGCGTACGCGATTTCATGACCTTCGCGGGCGAGTATCCGTGGTGCTGGACGGCGGCGCACATGGACGACTGGTCCAGTCACCTCGTCGCCATGCTGCACCGGAAGCCGTCGACGATCCGGCATAACCAGCCTGCGATCCGGCTGTTCTGCGACTTCCTGATCAATCCGTACTACCGGTGGGTGGAGGAGTGCGAGCTCCGGTTCGGGACGCATCCCGTGCAGATCTGCCACGAGTGGAACACACTGGCGCACCTGGTGGATTAGGAAGGTGACGAGGAGCGGCGTCCTTTCACCCGGAGTGAGCTGCAGAACTTTTTCGACTACGGCGATGACCGTGTGGAGTTGGCGATCCGCCGCGGACGCAAGGGAGCGCTGACGCCTATCGCGACGACACTCTTCAAGGTGATCTACGGGTGGGGGCTGCGCCGCACCAAGGCGTCCCGTCTGGGTCTCGCGGACTTCCACCGCAACCCGAGGGCTCCTGAGTTCGGCCGCTACGGTGGCCGGCGGGTCCGCCACGGCAAGCGCACTCGGGGATCCGCCTATCGGCGGCGGGAGGTCCTGTCGGTTATGGACTGGGCGGTGGACGCCGTCGAGGACTACGTGGTCAACATCCGTCCGTGTTTCGGGTTTCCTGACCATCCGGCACTGTGGGCGACCGAACGGGGTGGCAGGGTCCAGCCCCGGGAGATCGATGACAGGTTCGCCGACTACCGCCAGGAACTCGGCCTGGACGATGCGCTGGTGCCCCACTGTTTGCGCTACAGCAACGTGACTCATCTGATCGAGGATGGCGCCGATGAGACGTTCGTACAACAGCAGGTCGGACACCCCTACAAGTCGACGACCGCGATCTATGTCGCCGCACCCTGCGCCCCGCCGAGGAGTACCGGACCCCCACTGCAGCCGAGTGGGAGGACTTCCTCGGCCACTTCGAGCGCCGCAAGCTCTCCGTCGGCATCTGCGCCCGCGCCTACGGCACCGCCTGCGTCCACGAACACGCCTGCGTCCGCTGCTCTCTCCTCCGTCCCGATCCCGCCCCGCGCGACCGACTGGTGGAGATTCGGGACAACCTCATCGACCGCATCACCGAAGCCGAACGCGAAGGCTGGCTCGGCGAGCTGGAAGGACTTGAAGTCAGCCTCGCCGGAGCCCAGGACAAACTCGCCCAGCTCGATACCGAACAGACCCGCCGCAGCACCGCTGTGGACCTCGGCATCCCCACCTTCCGCGACATCGCCGACCGTCACGGCAGCGCACCCCCGCAGCCGTAAGGCTGTTCAGCACTACGGCAGCGTGCGGGGCCGGCAGCTGCCAGGCCGACCACGTCGGCGGGTCCTCGGGGGTCGCCGGTCTCGCCGGCGGCTTCTGCTGCGGCCTTCAGCAGGCGGGCGGCCAGTTCCGTAAGAGCTGCAGGTTCGGGCCAGGTGCCGGGCGGCTGGTGTCGCGTGCCAGCGGGTGCAGCCGCCTGACCGGCAGCGCGTCCAGCCCGGCCGCGGAGTGCCACGTTAACTCGACACTTCCTCCCGTCGCCGGTCATCGCTGGCTGTGGCGGGGATGGCGTTGTCGATGAGGACGGCGGCGATGGCGGCGGCGGTGGGGAAGGCGTCGGCGTTGAGGACCCGGGTGCGGGCCGCGGCGCCGTCGATGAGCAGCGCGAGCTGCTCGCCGAGCTGTTCGGGGTCGGTGGCGCCGGCTTCGCGGGCGGTGTCGGCGAGCCGCGCGGCGACGGCTTTCTTGTAGTCGCGTGCGTACTGGGATGCGGGGTGCTGGGGGTCGTGGAGTTCGACGGCGGCGCCGATGTAGGGGCACAGGGGGGTGGTGGGGGGGATGTCGAAGGCGGCGAGGAGCCGTTCGCGGGGCGTGAGGTCGGTGCGGTCGAACACGCCGGACAGAACGGAGGGGTCGAACCGGCGCAGGTACTCGGCGACGAGTTCGTCTTTGCCGGTGAAGTGCTGGTAGGCCGTGCGCTTGGACACCTGGGCCGCCGCGCAGAGCTGGTCCATTCCGGTGCGGTTGATGCCCTGCTCGCGGAACAGTTGCTGGGACGCGCCGAGGATGCGCTCGCGGGCGCCCCGGCCGCGGCGGCGGCCCGTGGGGCCCTTCTCCAACTCCGTCATGGGTCCATGGTACCCCAGCTGGGTAACGACCGGTGTACATAGTTTGCGCCCCGGCCGCCCGCCCAGTACCGTAAGCACACAGGGCGGTGTACTTAACGGCATCGCCCCAGGTACACACGGCACCACCGACCCAAGGGAATGACTATGGGAAAGCTCGACGGCAAGGTCGCGGTCATCACCGGCGGCACCACCGGCATGGCGCTGGCCGGCGCGAAGCTGTTCGTCGACGAGGGAGCGCACGTCTTCATCACCGGCCGCCGCCAGGACGTCCTGGACGAGGCCGTGAAGCAGATCGGCCGCAACGTCACCGGCGTCCAGGGCGACGCCGCCAACCTGGACGACCTGGACCGCCTGTACGACACCGTCAAGCGGGAGAAGGGAAGCCTCGACGTGCTGTGGGCCAGCGCCGGAGGGGGCGAGCCCGCCCCGCTCGGCGAGATCACCGAGGCCCACTTCGACGCCGCGTTCTACCTCAACGCCCGCGGCACCCTGTTCACCGTCCAGAAGGCCCTCCCGCTCTTCAACGACGGCGGCTCCATCCTCATGACCGGCTCCAACGCCTCCCTCGGCGCCTTCCCCGGCTGGAGCGTCTACGCCGGCAGCAAGGCCGTCCAGCAGGCATGGGCCCGCGTCTGGCTCAACGAGCTCAAGGACCGCCGCATCCGCGTCAACGTCCTGACCCCCGGCCAGGTCGCCACCGCCAAGCAGGAAGAACTTTTCGACGAGGCCACCAAGCGCCAGTTCGAGTCCCTCATCCCCCGCGGCCAGATGGGCCGCCCCGACGAAATCGCCACCGCCGCCCTCTTCCTCGCCTCCGACGACTCCAGCTACGTCAACGGCATGGAACTCGTCGCCGACGGCGGCACCACCGCCATATAGCCGAACAACACACAACCAGGGCAGGACATCTCATGAGCAACATCAGCATCATCGGCACCGGGGCCGCCCTCACTGACGTGGCGAGAGGAGTGCCGTCGGCCGTTCCATTGCTGGCACCACTCTGAGGCGGTAGGGATCTCGGTCAAGTCGGCGAATGGAAGTGTGTCCTGGACGGCAGTCATCAGCCGCAGGTCCATCCTCCTGGAAGCGTCTTCAGCCGAGTGGCAACACGCGTCAACTCTCCGCAGAAGCGGTGATTTCCGGGTTGCGGCAGGCGCTGGGCGCCGATCTGCGCGAGACTCTGGTCCAGCCACACGCCGAGCGGCTGTCCGGCAGGCCGGGGTGGTGCGCCCAGCCGTTCGAGACGGCGGGCGACACCAAGTGCGCCGGATTCCTGGCGCAGCAATTTGGAGCGGGCCCGCGCTGAAGCGCGCGAGTTCGAGGATTCTTGAAGGGGCAATCCGCTGAACGCGCACGCCGGTTGCCAATTGGAGGCCCGATCATAGGCGAGTTCGTCGGTGGCTACCGAAGATCCGGAGATCCGGGGTGCCGCCGGCGTCACTGGGCCGTGCCGCAGGGCACCGGCGGAAGTCCACGGCGCGATTAGGGAAGGCGCCAAGGATGCGGCGACGGAGAGGATGAGGTCGGGGCGGAAGCCGGTCAGCACGATCAGCTCATCGACCGGGCCGAGGCGACGGCGCCTACCAGGACCAGGCGGTCGTCGGTGCCGCGTTCGATCACGTCGGTGCGGAAGCCGGTGACCGCATCCGCGGCCCTGACCATCAGGCGGCCGGAGTCCGGGGCACAGACTCGCGGCCGGCGAGATCACCCCGCACCTCGCCCGGCGCGGCACCGCGCACGGCTCCGGCCTGGGCGTGTACCGCTGGGTCGTGGAAGGAGCGATCGCGCTGCTGCACTGGTTCCGCCGGCGGCGCATCCGCTGGGAGATCCGCGACGACATCCACCACGCGTTCGTAACCCTCGGCTGCGCCGTCATCTACTGGCGACGACTGCGCACCGCACTTTGTCGGGAGTAAGGGCAGGCGATGCGCCCCAGGGGATGGCCTGTTCGATGCGTCAGAACGCATTCGTAGCAGTCGGGCCCGCGCAGCCTCACATCCGGGATCTCAGCACGTCGACCTCACAGCCCGGCGCGAACGGGTCGAATCCGTGCTCGATCAGCCAGCGAACTATCAGCAGGCTTCGCAACGACCACCACGCGTGGATCACGTCGAGGTCGATGTCGGTGCCATAGCCGGCGATGACGTCGTCGAGGTGCTCCTCGTGTCCGAGCGTGAAGGTGGCGAGGTCGTACAGGGCGTCACCCTGGCCCGCCTCGGACCAGTCGATGATGCCGGTGACCTCGTCGCCGTCGACGAAGACGTGATCGATCTGCAGGTCGCCGTGCGTGAACGCCGGAGTCCAAGGTCGGAGCGCGGCCTCGGCGACCTGGCGGTTGCGGGTGACCAGGTCGGCGGGCAGGACGCCGTTCGTCACGAGCAACTCGCACTCGTCGTCGAGTTCCGCCGCCAGTGCGACGATGCTCCGGCCGGCCTGGCCCGGCCGGGACGGCAGCGGCGCGTCGTGCAGCTTCCGGATGGCGGCGCCCGCCGCGGCCCACGCCGCCGGCGACCCGGTCGACGGCCCGCCGAGGCGCCCAAGCGTCGTCCCCGGGAGTGCGGCGGTCGCGAGCACGGACGGCTTGCGCCACAGGACCTCCGGGGTCGGGACCGGCGCGAGGGACATCGCCTCGACCTCGACATCGATGCGCGCCTGATCGGCGTCCACCTTCAGGAACACGTCGCCGACGCGCAGAGTCGCGCGCTCGGAATGGGCGACGACGACTTTGACCTCATCCATGGGCGACCAGTATCCCGGGGATGTTCGCCGACGTCGCCGGGTTTATCGCGTGCGATTACGCGGCTGACCGCGTCCCGCCACCCGGCGTCCTCGTGCACGAAACCGACTTCTGGCCAGGTCAAGCCCACCACTTTCGTCAGGAGTTCTTCGGGGGCAGCGAGCGACGCGTCGATGATCAGCAGTTCGTCGGAGAACGGTGCGGCGCTCAGCAGGACGCCCGCCTCCCTGAGAAAGCAGCACGTCGGGCAGCCGACGAGCAGCAGCCAGACCACCAGTTCGGCGGGCACCGGTGGCGGCCGTCAGCAGCGCGCACACCGCGGCCGTAGCGAAGGCGAGGGAGAGAGTGCTCGGCTCGTAGGTGTCCCCGGCGGCGCAGCAAGCACGTCCCGGCCAGCCGCCGCCGGTACCGGTGAGGGAATGGCCCGCCGAGCACGCCGACCGCCACGGTTACTCGTGCGGCACGGAGAACCGGTACGGAGAACCGGTACGCGGGACGGGGTATGAGCAGGCCCGTGCCGCAGCCCCACAGCACAGCGGCCGTGATCATCACGATGCTCCACCTGCGGGAGGCTCAGTTTTCTGAGGGGCCGCTCCTCTGGGCCGTCTTGGCTGATCAGCCCCAGTTCTTCAGCGCATCGGCGACCTGGCGCACGTCGCGGCGTCCCTCGACGGCGTCGATGACCAACGCGATCGCCTCCTGGCTGCCGACCTTGACCTGGATGCCGCTTGCGTGGAGGTAGGCGTAGGCGACCTGCGCGGCGAACAACTCGTTCGAGTGCTGTCGGGGTCGCCGGGTATGAGGTTCTGCGCGATATCAAGCAGCCATCGGTCGTCGATGAGCACAACGGGCTGCATCAGGCGGCGTGGCTGCTGGGGCCCGTCCCGAAGCGGTCGGCGAAGGCCTGCCCGTGCTCCTCGACGAAGGCCCTGGCGCCCTCGAGGAACCGGGTGCGCGCGAGGTCGTCGGTCAACCGCCGGCTCGCGTACTGATCCGGGTGTCGTCGGCCATCTCGGCGCCAGTAGGAAGACCGGCATCGTCGACGGCACCGAGATCCGGGTCCGCCGACCGGCCGCCGGACGCAAGGACCGGGAGAAGTTCATCTCCGGCAAGAACAAGCAGAACGCCGTCAAAACCATGGTGGTCACCGACGCGGACGGCCGGATGCTGTTGTGCAGCCCGACCAATACCCGGAAGCTGCGCGGACATCACCCACGGCCGCCAGTTATGGCTGGTCAGGCTCCTGGCCGACGGTCCCGCTGTGAAGATCCTCGCCGCTGCCGGCTACCAGGGTCTGGGTGCACGGACCGGCGGCTGTGTGGTCACGCCTCCGCATCGCAAGTTCAAGAAGAGCGCTCCGCACTGGTATGAGGAAATGCACGAGCGACAGCGCAAGGCCCACTCCTCACGACGCATCCGGGGCGAGCACGGCATCGCGCACATGAAGAACTGGCGTGCCCTGGCCCGCCATCTCGGCCGCCGCCAGCACATGAGCGACACCGTCCAAGCCGTCGCCGGCCTGCTGTCCCACCAGCAGACCGCGGACGTCGGCACGGCAGACGTGAACACCGAGCCCCGCCCCCATCCTCGACGCCTCACCGCCTGCACGAGCTCGTTGGCCCGAGGCGGAGGTGACGAGGAGTTCGGTCCTGCTTGAGCAGCGCCAGGAGCTGATGGCCGAAGGGTCTTCGACGGCAGGGAGCTGGCGGGCGTACTCGGCACGGAAGATGTCCCGTAGCCGTTCGGCCTCGGTGTCGAAGGCTCGTGTGCGTTCGCTGCGTTTGAGGGCGGCCCGGAGCTGCGGCCGGGCACGTTGCAGCGTCCGGCCGCAGCCATGGCCTCGCAGAGTTCATGATCATGCGAAGGCCGCCCCACCGTCCGGGCTCCCATGTGGGTGACGAGAACGCGATCACTCGTTCAAATCCGGACTGGCTATTGCCGCAGGCACGGCCCAGCGGTCGTTGGTTTCCTTCGCTCGCCCTCCGGAGTGAAGGTGAAGGATCGCCGGAACGGGCCCTCGCCGAAGCGCACCGCGAGAAGAAGCGGTTGCTCGTGCTCGGGCCGCCATGACTGGGTTCCGGGCGCGCTGCCGTTCCACAGGTGGAAGGCCACTATCGGCTGCTTCAGATCCTTACTGAGGTAGCCGAGCGTCTTTCCGTACAGAGGGTTGGTTCCTCCGAACAGCACGGAGGGAGGACCGAACTCCGCAGTCACGTCCGCCCAGGTGCGGTCCTCCCTGGCCCACTGCCTGACACGACCTTTGAGGCCTTCGTACGCCTCCTCCGTGAGAACCCGGTCCGGCTTGAGCCAACCGCGTTGTTTCGCGAAATCGGCGTACACCGAGGCCATGCCGCACTCGTAGTTGTGCCCCGGGATCAAGTCTCGGAAGGCCCCGGTCACGCCGACAGGAGACCAGAGCCCGCGGTCTTCCCAGTTTCGCTGCTGCTGCGTGAACGCCCCGGGTTGACGTTCAACGAACAGCAGGTGATCAAGCAGGATCCGAAGAGCCAACTCGCCCCCGAACATCCCGGGTGTGCGGAGCGCGAGGTTGAGCTGGTCAACAAGGTGAGCGTGAATCTCTTCGGCAGTGGCAAGCGAGTTCGAATGGGGCACGTGCACAGTCTCCCGCACAAGGAGCTCCCGCGGGCCGCTCACCTGGATGACGACCAGCAGCGGTTAAACGTCGAGGTCAGAAGCTGTGCCTGAACCCGAGTTTCGATGTCACCGGGGTGCTTGCCACGGGAGCATCGGGGTGCTCCCGCCGACGGACAACCCCTCGGCGGGGATCTTCGTCGGCCGCGGTCAGGACAGCAGCAGTACGGTGCCGGCGGCGGCCATGACGGCGGTGGTGCTGCCGTGGATTCCGTAGTACGCCTTGGCGGGTCCGCCGCTGAGCTTGGCGATGATTGCGTCTCCGAGCGTAACGAGTGAGCCGGCCAGCATCACCCAGCCGTGCAGGTGCGTGCCTGCACCGAGCAGCACGATCAGTAGGAAGATGCCGTAGCCGATGTCGCGGCCGGCCAGGACGGACAACCAGGCGCGGAAGGTGGGGTCCTCGGTGCGGGTGCCGGGGATGCCGAAGTCTGCTGCGGCCTTCGGGACCCACAGTAAGCGGGCCCCGATGACGATGATCCCGACCGCGATCGCCCATGTGATCACGGTGGCGCTGGTGGTGACGGCGGTAGGCATGGCGGCTGCTCTCCTTTTCTCGCGGCGCCGACCCTGTGTCGAACGCTCAATCTTCTAGCGCTGCTGTGCCGAACTGCTGTGGGCCGCCCTGCACGGGAAATCCGCCCGGTCGGCGACCGGCCGCATCCCGGCGCACGGCGGGAAGGTGCGGTTGGACCTGCTCATCGAAGGGACCGCCCCGAGCGACTAGCCGGTAAGACCGCGCGAGCGACCACGACGAGTCACTCCCGCGGTCGTCGACAGTCATGGCGAGCTGCCGATGCTCACACGTTGAGCGCTCACGGCCGCGGTCACGCTGTGACCTCATTTCCGGTGGACATCCACGCGGCCCATGCTCGCGGGCTGCTGCCGGAGCCGGGTGGGTCGGCTCGGGGCGTACGCCGTCGCCGGTGGCATCACCGTTCGTGGTGGTCGACGAAGTGGTTGTCGTGAGTTTCGTGAAGACGTCTCAGGTCCCGCTCGTCCACGATGGCGAGCTGCGCGAAGTACTCCTCCCGGGGTACGCCCGGCGAGAGTGCCATGAGGATGGCGGCGGGTTCGGCGTCCTTCCGGAGCGCGTGCACGGCACCCATCGCGGCATGGGCGGTGTCGCCGGGGAGCAGTGTCCGCCAGGACCGCCCGTCGAAGTAGTCCACTTCACCCTCCTCGACGATGAACGTCTCGCTGAAGGTCCTGTGAAAGTGCGGGCCAGGTCCTCGACTCGCGGGCGACATACGCCACCGGTAGATGCTCACAGCCCCGTCGGCCTCCGCCGGGCCGGCGAGGACTTCGATGGTCGATCCACCGGCGCCCAGCCGGATCGTTCGCGTCTGTGGTGCCCGCTCGGGTTGCGTAAACCAGGCAACCGACTCTGTCTCAGTCATGCCCCGAGTCTCGAGGTTTCACCACTCCACTCGCGCTCACTTCGGCCGTGGCCTAACAATATGCGGGTGATCCGCTACCGATTGGGCACTGGTGCTGCGAGCGTGCGGTGGGCGATGTCGCCGATCCACGAAGTGGTCAGTCTCGCTCAGCTCTTGACCGAGCCGCAGCGTCACCCGATGTTCCACCAATGGCTTCGTCGTCGCCGCCACCGAATCTCGGGCCTGGACCTGAGGGCGCTCACGGTCTTCATGACTGATGGTGCGTATCGACCCGACTTTCTTGACCCATCGCCGATGACCAGTGAGCCAACGTTCGAAGAAGGCGTGGCTGCTCTTCTCGCCACGCCGACGGACCAGGTGTACGCGGAGCTGGTCGACGCCACGATGGGGCATGAGGCAGAGATCAGCCGCCGACTGCTCGATGACCCTGACCGAGCCAGGTCCGAGGCCGCCGATGTGGTGCGCCGCCTCTGGAAAGCAGCCGTTCAACCGGAGTGGCCGTCCATGCGGCAGGCGCTACGTGCCGAGATGCTGGACCGGGCCATCCAGGTCAACCGCGAGGGGCTGCGCGCAGTCCTTCCACGCCTGCACCACTCCGCGGCGTGCGAAGGCGACACCATCAGCGTCGAGCGGACCGTCGACATCGACGTCGACTGCCCTGAGGGACTCATTCTCATTCCGTCACTGTTCATCACCGACCGGGTGCAGTGCACCACCTCCAACCACTGGACTCCGGCGATCTACTACCCGGCATCCGGGCGGTACCTCTGGGCGGCACCTCCCACTCCGAGATCGCTCGACCGGCTTCTGGGAACGACTCGATCGAGGATCCTGGCCGCGCTCACCACTCCGCTGCAGACGACCGTTGTGGCCAGGCTGGTGAACGTCACCACCCCGACGGCCAGCGAACACCTGGCAATCCTGCGAGATGCCGGGTTGATCGACAGCAGCCGGGCCGGCCGCACGGCCACGCACGAGCTCACCCAAGCCGGACGTGCTCTCCTGGACGCGGCCTTGCCACGCCCATGACTATGTCGGGGCGGCGTCGTGGCCGGCCGACAACTCCCGCGACCGCCGGGATCTTGTCGCGCAGGGGCAGCAGTTGGGTGATGTCATTGCGGTTGCCGCCGGTCAGCGACACCGCGAGTGGGATGCCCTGGCGTCGGTGATGCCTGTGGCGGCCGATCAGGCCCTCGGCCGGGCCCGGCTCACCAGCTCGTCGATCAGCTGGCCGCCCACGGCCTTCGCCGACACAGCCGCTGCCGACTCGCCGACCTCGCGCTCGGCCACGTTCTCACTGGTCATCGATGCATCTTCCATGATCGGGAGTTGCACCGAACGATTTACAGTTTCCGCCAGGTCGGGAGCCCCGTTCAGGTGGAGCGGGGCGATTGAGCAAGCCGTCATCTCATGGGCTCTTCCCGAGGAATGTGCCGCTGCACAGGTAGTTGCGCCTGAACTACCGGGGCTCTACCGGACAACCCGAAAGGTCTGGCGACACCGAGGCGTCCACGCTTTCCGGGCGAGAACGCTCTGCGCCCGCGTCGGCGCGGCTGCTCCGGGCTGGGCGACGAGTGGTGATGCGTCTTCAGGCGGAGGTCGTGCGGCGGGAGCGGGCCCGCAGAAGGAGCGCGGTGCCGGCTGCGGCGGTGAGGAGTACGCCGCCGGCGGCCCAGGCCAGCGTGGCAGCGCGGGATGACCCGATTGAGTGCTGTGCCAGACACTTCTTTCCGGGGGCGGCGGGGGCGATGCGCAGTCGGGCCCAGGGTTTGTCGGGGCCGGTCTGGTCGACGTCGTGCCGGTAGACGACGTAGATGCCGGATGCGGAGTCACAGGTCAGGGTGGTGGTGGCGGTCAGGACGGCTTTGGCGCCGCGCAGGACGGGGCGGTCGGTGAAGGCGCGGGAGGTCAGAGTGATGTCTCCGTCCGATCCCTCGTCGTCGTTGTCCGTGATCGTAATGCGGCTGCCGGCCCGGAAGGTCCGCACGTCCCATTCCGACTGGGGCCACGTTCTGTCCGGAGCCCAGCGTTCCTCCAGCCTGGGCGGAGGCAGTTTCCTGACCTTGTTCCGGCAGGCGCGGCGTGCCGCCTCGTCGGCGGGTTCCACGCGCACCCGTGCCCATCGGAACGGATGCTCGTCCGGGCCCGCATCTCCGGCGCCACGCCGCGTCACCGGGTAGGTGCCAGGCCGGGCGTCACAGGCGATGGTGACGGTGGTGGTCAGCTCCGGGTACATCATGCGCAGCATCCCTGGCGCAACGAACGCGGGGGAGTTGATGGATGCGAGGTAAGTGACATCGCTGGCCTCGGTGTTGACCGTCAGTGTGTCGCCAGGATGCACCGAGCGGACACTTCCGAACGGTAGCGAGGGTCCGGGCGGGGAGGCCGAGGCCGGCCCGGCTGCCAGGAAGGTGAGCAGGAGGGGGAGTGCCGCCCACGCGGTCTTGCGGAGTCGGTCCATCGCTACACCCTGTCCTCTTATTTGATGACATGCCAGTTATTACTCAGTAGTACACTATCGCCACTCGAACGAACATATGTGCGGGTCCTGGGTAGTTCGGGGCCCGCTCACCGTTCGGCCCCCTCCAAGACGGAAAGGCATCTTCTTGCGTTCCAGATACAGATGGATTCCAGCCCTAGCTCTGGGACTGGGTGTAGGAATTCTCGGCGCCGGGACGGCGTCGGCCGGGACAGGCGATCCGTCACCAGTGTTCTCCGCCCCACCGACGGCCTCCGCATCACCGGAGACTCCCGGCACCGGGCCTCAGGTCCCGCCGACGCTGCCCGCGCCCTCGCCGTCGTCGACAGTCGCGGGGGCCGTCGACCCGACAGGCTCCGCCACCCCCTCGGGCTCCTCGACGCAGCCCGCCGAACCGACCACCTCTCCCTCCCCCTCGGGGCCGAGCCTGAGCGAGGAGGAGAAGTACTGGACGGCGGAGCGCATGGCCGACGCCGTCCCGGTCGATACCCTGCCGGACCCCGCTCCGGCCGCCTCGAAGCACGGCATCACCGCAGGAAACGCCGTCACGCACCGGCCACCACCATCGGGCACCCCCACCCCGGAGCACTTCCTCGGCCACCCGATGATCGGCACGTTCTTCTATGACGGCCGGCAGCTCGGCGGCAACCAGACGTACTGCACGGGCAGCGTCGTGCACACGGCCGCCAAGGACATCGTCCTGACCGCCGGACACTGCGGCCTCGGCCTGAAGTCGGCCACCCACCGCATCTTCGTGCCGCAATACCGCATCGGCAAGACCGCCGCCGAGCAGCCGGACGGCGTGTTTCCGGTGTCCCAGCTCTACATAGACCCGCGCTACGAGAGGAACAGCAAGAAGGCGGTCTCCGACCTCGACCTGGCCTTCGCTCAGGTCGGCTCCAACAGCCGGGGCAAGGTGGAGGATGTCACCGGAGCCCTGACGTTCACGCCGACCGACAGCTACCACCACAAGGTCACCGTCATCGGCTATCCCGATGACGTCAGCGTCAACCCCGACCATGTGCCGGTCCGCTGCCCCGTCAGCACCTCCCAACTGCCGGGCTTCAGGCAGATGCGCATGACCTGCAAGGGCTTCTACGGCGGTGTCTCCGGCGGCCCGTGGATCGAGGACTACAACAGCACCAGCGGCACCGGCAAGGTCATCGGCAACACCGGCGGATACAACGGCGGCGGCAACGACGCCAACGATGACTGGGTGACGTACGCGCCGGTCTACGGCAAGGATGCCCAGGACCTGTTCGCCGACGCCGCCGCGCACCGGAACGTGGATGACCACAAACCGCCGTACCAGCCGTCCGGGGACCCCTGGCTGCCCGGCGCGGCAAGCACCTGGCAGCACGCCAAGCTGCTCGCCTCAGGCGACTTCCGCCAGACCGGCCACAGCGACATGATCGTGGTCTGGACCGACGGCGAGGTCACGCTCTACCCCGGCAACGGACACGGCGGCTACGACACCGAGCGGCAACTGCTGGCCCACAACACCACGTGGACCCACGCGGCAACCATCACCGCCGGTGACTTCACCGGGTCCAACCAGTTCGACCTGCTGGTGCGCTGGTCCGACGGCGAGGTCACCCTCTACGGCGACGTCGGCTCCAAGGGACTGAACTGGGCGGGCACACAGATGATCAAACCCAACGACCTCTGGAAGAACGCCACCCAGATCGCCGCCGGCCGCTTCGCCGCCTCCCAGTACGCCACCGACCTGGTTGTCCGCTGGATCGACGGTGAACTCACCCTCTACACCAACGTCAGCGCCGGCACCTTCGGCCAGGAACACCAACTGAAACCGAAGAACGACACCTGGAAGGACGCCACACTCCTGACCGCCGGTGAGTTCTCCGGCAACCAGAAATGGGACCTCATGGTCCGCTGGACCGACGGCGAACTCGACAACTACGTCGGCACCACCACCTCGGGCCTCGGCACCGAGCAGCGCATCCTGAACCCCAACGAGACCTGGACCCACGACGCGGCCATGACCACCGGCGACTACACCGGCAACAACCGCACCGACGACCTCGTCATCCGCTGGTCCGACGGCGAAACCACCATGTACACCGACACCGGCACCAACCACCTCGGAACCGAGCACATGCTCGTAGCCCCCACCTCCTGAACCCACCAAAACCGCCCCCGGGCCGGACACGGAACACCGGGCACCGCCCGGGGGCACCAAGCGCCGAAACACCCGAGCACCGGAGCACCGGCCAGACTGGGCTGTCGCCGACGACAGGCGGAGATCCCGCCGACGAGACCACGCGTGCCGACCACCTCGCCGCCCCTCCCAAAAAGCCGCGCAGACGGACGGCGTCGGCTATCGGAGCCGCAGGATCGGCCCGGCCCAGGTGCTCCAACGCCGCGGGCATGGGGGATGATGCAGGGGCAGGCACAGACTCGCTCGGTGATCAAAGGACTCGACTCCAACATGCCGGGCCAACTGGGCGCGAGCCGCACTCACGTATCTTCAGTAAGGCCGGTTCACGCCGGTGCGTGCGGCGCACTGCGCGTGGGCCGAGCGCCCCATGGGAAAGTCCGCACGCTCTACCGGTGCCCACGGGCGGCGGAAATGATGAGCCACACCGCACATGAACCAGGTGATCCGCACCCCTGTCCCTCGGCCAGGCGGACATGCGGCGGAAGGAGCTCATCGTGTTGCTTCTCATCTCCCCCGACAGCGTGCAGGAGGCCCTCGACTGTGCGAAGGCGGCGGAGCACCTGGATATCGTCGACGTCAAGAAGCCTGACGAGGGCTCGCTCGGCGCCAACTTCCCCTGGGTCATCAAAGAGATCCGCGACGCGGTCCCGGCGGAAAAACCGGTGTCCGCCACCGTGGGAGACGTCCCGTACAAGCCCGGGACGGTGGCTCAGGCCGCGCTCGGCGCGGTCGTCTCCGGCGCCACGTACATCAAGGTCGGCCTCTACGGATGCACGACGCCCGATCAGAGCATCGAGGTCATGCGCGCGGTCGTCCGGGCGGTGAAGGACTACCGCCCCGAAGCGCTCGTCGTCGCCTCGGGCTATGCCGACGCCCACCGGATCGGCTGCGTCAACCCGCTCGCCGTGCCGGACATCGCCGCCCGGTCCGGCGCCGACGCGGCCATGCTTGACACCGCCATCAAAGATGGGACGCGGCTGTTCGACCACGTTCCGCCGGACGTCTGTGCCGAGTTTGTCCGGCTGGCCCACGCGTCCGGTCTGCTCGCCGCGCTCGCGGGCAGTGTCAAACAGAGCGACCTCGGTCCGCTGACTGGCATTGGGACGGACATCGTGGGCGTGCGCGGAGCGGTGTGCGAGGGCGGCGACCGCAATGCCGGAAGGATTCAGCCGCATCTGGTGGCCGCCTTCCGGGCGGAGATGGACCGGCAGGCCGAGCAGCACGCTGCCGGCGTCCCCGCCGTGAACTGACCACCGGCATGCCGATTTTCGAGCCCGGCCGCGTCTCCGGACGCCGGGCCGCGTGTTTCGCCGTCGTCGACCCGGCCACCGGGGAGACTTTCGACGAGGCCCCTGACCAGCAGTCGGACGAGTTGGACGCCGTGGTGGACCGGGCCCGCCGGGCCTGGCACGGCTGGCGCGCCGATCCGGCCGCCCGCACCACCGCGTTGCGTGTGGCGGCCGACGCGGTGGAGAGGGCCGGCGACGACCTCGCCCGGTTGCTCACCCGGGAACAGGGCAAGCCCCTGGCCGAGTCGCACACGGAGGTTGCCCGTACGGCGGCCCGCCTGCGCTACTTCGCAGATCTGGCCCCGACAACCCGGCGGATCACCGACGGCCGGCCCGTGCATAGCGAGATCCGCTGGCGACCTCTCGGACCCGTCGCCGCGATTGTGCCGTGGAACTTTCCCCTCCAGCTGGCGGCTGCGAAGTTCGCGCCCGCGCTCGTGGCGGGCAACACCATGGTCCTCAAACCGTCCCCGTTCACCCCCCTGGCCACCCGGCTGCTCGGCTCGGTCCTGGCCACCGCCCTGCCTGATGATGTACTGACCGTCGTCACCGGCCGAGAACCTCTCGGCGCCCGCCTCGCCTCCCACCCGGGCATCCGTCACGTCACCTTCACCGGCTCGGTGCCCACCGGGCGGGCCGTCGCGGAAGCGGCGGCGGCCTCGCTCGCCCGGGTCACCCTGGAGCTGGGCGGCAACGACGCCGCCGTCCTGCTGGATGACGTTGAGGTGGACCGGATCGCGGACCGGCTGTTCTGGGCTGCGTTCCGCAATTGCGGGCAGGTGTGCATGGCGGTCAAACGCGTCTACGCCCCGGCCCGGCTCCACGCCGAAGTCGTCGAAGCCCTCGCCCAGCGCGCGAAAACCGTCGCCGTCGGGGCCGGCCTCGACCCGGACACCCGGCTGGGCCCGGTCAACAACGCCCCCCAGCTGGCCCGGGTCGAGCAGGTCACGAAGCAGGCCCTGGCGGACGGCGCCCGGGCGGCGGCCGGCGGCCACCGGCTGGACGGGCCGGGCTACTTCTTCGCTCCCACGATCCTCACCGATGTCCCGCCCGGCAGCCCGGTGGTGACCGAGGAACAGTTCGGACCGGTCCTGCCGGTGCTGCCGTACCGGAACCTCGACGAAGCTGTCGACGCGGCCAACGACACCGGCTTCGGACTGGGCGGCTCCGTCTGGGGCACCGATCTCGACCGGGCCGAGGCGGTGGCCGACCGGCTCGAATGCGGCACGGCCTGGATCAACCACCATGCCGAACTGTCCCTCGCCCAGCCCTTCGCAGGCGTCAAGAACAGCGGTGTCGGCGTCGCGGGCGGACCGTGGGGGCTGTACGGCAACCTCCGGCCGTTCGTCGTCCACCGCCCGCGGGAGGAATGACGATGAGGTTCCAGGCGGCCGTACTGCGCTCGTACGAGAACCCGTTCGCCCTCGAGGAGGTGACCCTGCGCACGGAACCCGCCGTCGGCGAGATCCTGGTCGAGATCGCGGGCTGCGGGATGTGCCGGACCGACCTCGCGGTCCGGCGATCGGCCGGCCGCAGCCCGCTGCCGGCAGTGCTCGGCCACGAGGGGTCCGGGGTCGTGGTGCGGACGGGCGGCGGCCCGGACACAGGGATCGCCGTCGGTGACCACGTCGTGCTGAGCTTCGACTCCTGCGGACACTGCCGGAACTGCCGCGGCGCGGCCCCCGCCTACTGCGACTCCTTCGCCTCCCTCAACCTCTTCGCCGGACGCACGGAGGACACGCCGCGGCTCACCGACGCGACCGGGGCAGCGCTGGCCCCCCCGTGGTTCGGCCAGTCCTCGTTCGCCCAGTACGCGCTCGTTGCGGCCCGCAACGCCGTCCGGGTCGACCCCGCGCTGCCCGTCGAACTGCTCGGGCCGCTCGGCTGCGGCTTCCTCACCGGCGCCGGAGCCGTGCTGAACGCCTTCGGCGCCGGCCCCGGCGACACCCTCGCGGTCTTCGGCGCGGGAGCGGTGGGCCTGGCCGCGGTGATGGCGGCCACCGCCGCCGGCGCGCTGACCGTGGCCGTCGACCGGCATCCCCAACGGCTGGCCCTGGCCGAACAGTTCGGCGCGATCCCGCTCCCCGCCAGAGCGGCCGGACTGCCCCAGCAGATCCGGCGGCTGACCGACGGCGGCGCGCAGTACGCGCTGGACACCACGGCCTCCGCCCCGCTCATCAACGACGCGCTCCGGGCACTGCGCCCCACCGGCAGCCTCGGCCTGGTAGCACGGCTCCACACCGCGCTGCCGCTCGAGGCGGGCACGCTGGAGGGAGGCCGCAGCATCCGCCACATCTGCGAAGGGGACGCCGTACCCCAACTGCTGATACCCCGGCTGGCCGGGCTGTGGCAGGCCGGACGCTTCCCCTTCGACCAGCTGATCCGCACCTACCCGCTGGCCGACATCAACGAGGCCGAAGGCGACTGCGACGCGGGCCGCGTGGTCAAACCCGTTCTGCTCCCGGAGGGAAGCCGATGAGCGAGGCATGCAGCACCGCAGACTCACCGCATCCGACAAGCAGGCACCTCGCAGTCCCCACTCCCGCCAACGGAGGAAACATGGCCGGCACGGCGCCACAGCACACGGACGTCGAAGGCGTGGACGCAGGCGTGGGTCTGACCGCCCTCCTGGTCGCCGCGGCACGGGCGATCGAGACCCACCGCCATGACAGCCTGGCCCAGGACGTCTACGCGGAACACTTCGTGCGCGCCGCCCCGGCGTGCGCCAACTGGCCGGTGCGCATCCAGCAGGTCCCGGACGGGGACGGCAACCCGCTGTGGGGGCGGTTCGCCCGCTACTTCGGCCTGCGGACCAGGGTCCTCGACGACTTCCTCCTCCAGTCGGTCGGTACGAGTGCACGTCAAGTGGTCCTGCTGGGCGCGGGGCTGGATACTCGCGCCTTCCGGCTGGACTGGCCGTCCGACTGCGTGGTCTTCGAGATCGACAGGGCGGGCGTGCTGGCATTCAAGCACCAGGTGCTCATGGACCTGTCGGCCACCCCGAAGGTCAAGCGCGTCCCCGTACCGGTCGACCTGCGCGCCGACTGGGTCACCGCGCTGACCACCGCCGGCTTCGACCCGGCCGCACCGAGTGTCTGGCTGGCCGAGGGACTGCTCTTCTATCTGCCGAGCCCCGCCGAGACCTACCTCATCGAAACGGTGGACCGGCTGACCACCCAAGGCAGCGCACTGGCCTTCGAGGCCAAGCTAGAAAGCGACCTGCTGGAGTACCGCGACAGCGCGATCTACACGGCGACGCGAGAACAGATCGGCATCGACCTGCTCCACCTCTTTCACAAGGGACCACGACCCGACTCCGCGGGCGACCTGGCAGCCAAGGGCTGGTCCACCTCGGTACACACCCCCTTCGACTTCACCCACCAGCACGGACGCGGCCCCCTCCCTGAGCCCAACGACGCGCTCGAGGGGAATCGGTGGGTGCTCGCGCACAAGCCCCGGCTATGACGTCCCCAAGCGCTCACGGCGACGTCCGCACAGGGCCCGGTATCCAGAACACCGCCCGGACCTCCTTTCGGGAACGTCCGCGCTGGCGAGCTACGGCCGCTACCGTGCCGAACTACAGCCCTACGATGTGAAGCGCGGGAGTGTGGCGTTGGAGAATCTCTTCGTCCCCAACAAGATGTGGCAGAACGAGGGCCTTTCCCGCACGTTCTCGTGCTGCTGGGCTAGTGCCGCATCAGGCAACGTTTGCCCTGTAGACGACGGCGCGGGGGTGTTGTGATCCTGGGGCTGCTGGTCGCGCTGCGATGTGCGGACGCCGTGGTCAGATCCCAGGTCCGTAACCGGGGTCTGGCTGCCGGCGGGGGGTCCACCACTCGGTGAGCCCCCACAACGCGAGCGCGAGCGTGGCCAAGGCTACGAGTGCCGCGACCCAGGGGCGGTGCACCCATCTGGTGGCCAACACCCAGGCGAAGAGCGGAACCAGAGCGCCGCCGAGCACGATGAGCGGCAGATCGATGAAGAGCACGCTCAGATCGCGGGCATGGCCCTCAAATCCTCCGTCGATACTGACCGCGGCGCGCGGTGCCCAGACAAGCGGCGCGGCTGTCGCACCGAGGCCGGCGAGTAGGCATCCGGCGCCGCCCTCAGTCTTCGGGTTCATACTCGTGGTCCGTCCCGCGGTTCTCTCGCCCATGCCCGCGATAGACGCAGCGGCGTGGTGCACGGTTCCGACAGAGCGGCCGCGTGTCGTAACAGCGAACGTTTGGCCCGTTGTGATGTGACGCGCCGTCCGGGTGCTGTACCGGGTGGCAGGGGGCGGCCACTCTGTGCTGATGGCGATACGCGTACAGGTCCGAGAGATCGACGATGCCGAGGGCCAGCGGCTACTGCGGATCATCCGCAGGGGCACTGGATCGGTGGTGACCTGGCGGCGGGCCCAGATGGTACTGCTGTCCGCGCAGGGCATGCCGGTGGCGAAGATCGCCGAGGTGACCTTCACCAGCGCCGACCGGGTTCGCGATGTGATCCACAACTTCAACGCAGACGGCTTCGACTCGCTCTACCCGAAATACAAGGGCGGTCGGCCGAAGACGTTCACCCTGCCCGAGCGCCGCGAGATCAAGAAGATCGCCAAGTCCAAACCAGTCGAGCACGACCTGCCGTTTTCCACCTGGAGTCTGTCCAAGTTGGCGGATTTCCTGGTCGCCGAGGGGGTGGTCGACGACATCAGCCACGAGGGCCTGCGCATCCTGCTCCACGAGGAAGGCGTCTCCTTTCAACGCCTGAAGACCTGGAAGACCTCCCGCGACCCCGACTACGCGGCCAAGAAGGCCCGCGTCGAACACCTCTACGCGATCGCCGACGGCGAGGTCATACCCGAGGAGGGCGAGCCCGAAGTCATCTTCTGCATGGACGAGTTCGGGCCGCTCAACCTGATGCCGCACCCTGGACGGCAGTGGGCCGAACGCGGCGGCAGGCACAAGGATCAAGGCCGTGAACCCCGCCGTAGACGCCGGGCCACCTACAACCGCTACGGCGGCGTGCGACACCTGTTCGCCGCCCTGGACCTGGCCAAGGAAAAGCTCTACGGCCACATCAAGCCCATCAAGCGGCGCACCCAGTTCCTGGAGTTCTGCCGTTACCTGCGCACGCTCTACCCTCCGACCGTGCGGATCGCGATCGTATGCGACAACTTCTCCCCGCACCTGACCACGAAGAAGTGCCAACGGGTGGGCACCTGGGCGGCGGCAAACAATGTCGAGATCGCCTACACACCGACGAACTCCTCCTGGCTCAACCGCATCGAGGCCCAGTTCACCGCACTGCGCTACTTCACCCTCGACAGCACCGACCACGCCACCCACAAAGAGCAGGGCAGCATGATCCGCCGCTACATCATCTGGCGGAACCACCACGCCGACGACCGACGCCTACGAACCGTCGTCGACAGGGCAAACGTTGCCTGATGCGGCACTAGTACGAGGGGTTGGGAACTGCTGCAGAGTGACAGTGCGTGGGCGCGTTCTGGTGTGTATGAGTGAGCGTCTCGGTCACATCGTGCGTGTGCGCCTGAGTGGGGAACGGGAGTTCTTGCATCGAATGCGTGACCTTCGCGGGAGGTGTTCGTTGGGCGTGGTGAGGGGTTCTTCGGCATCGGGCGGGGGGTGGGGCGATGGGCGGGTTGCGTGTGGTGGCGGCTTCGTTCGTGGTGCCGGGCCCGTCCGGGGTGGCGATCCGTGGCAGCCTCAAGGGGCTGAC
>NZ_JBSGZV010000080.1:0-27321 GCF_053611185.1 Streptomyces sp. NPDC054834
CGTCGGGGTCGGTCACGTTCGACTTCGGTGACGGCAGTCCGGTCCAGACGGTGGCCCTGGCGGGTGGTACGGCGACGGTCAACCACGCCTACACGACCACGACGGGCAGTCCGTTCCCCGTCACTGCCTCCTATGGCGGGGACGGCAACTTCACCTCCTCGACTGGCTCCGACACGCAGACGGTGAATCAGGCGTCGTCGACCACGGTGGTGGTGTCTTCGCCCGATCCGTCGGTGGTGGGTCAGCCGGTGACCTTCACGGCGACGGTGGCGCCGGTGGCGCCAGGTGCGGGCACGCCGTCGGGGTCGGTCACGTTCGACTTCGGTGACGGCAGTCCGGTCCAGACGGTGGCCCTGGCGGGTGGTACGGCGACGGTCAACCACGCCTACACGTCCACGACGGGCAGTCCGTTCCCCGTCACTGCCTCCTATGGCGGGGACGGCAACTTCACCTCCTCGACTGGCTCTGACACGCAGACGGTGAATCAGGCGTCGTCGACCACGGTGGTGGTGTCTTCGCCCGATCCGTCGGTGGTGGGGCAGTCGGTGATGTTCACCGCGACCGTCGCTGCCGTGGCGCCGGGTGCGGGCACGCCGTCGGGGTCGGTCACGTTCGACTTCGGTGACGGCAGCCCGGTTCAGACGGTGGCCCTGGCGGGTGGTACGGCGACGGTCAACCACGCCTACACGTCCACGACCGGGAGTCCGTTCCCCGTCACTGCCTCCTACGGTGGGGATGGTGACTTCAGCGGTTCGACTGGCTCTGACACGCAGACGGTGAATCAGGCGTTGTCGACCACGGTGGTGGTGTCTTCGCCGGATCCGTCGGTGGTGGGGCAGTCGGTGATGTTCACCGCGACCGTCGCTGCCGTGGCGCCGGGTGCGGGCACGCCGTCGGGGTCGGTCACGTTCGACTTCGGTGACGGCAGCCCGGTTCAGACGGTGGCCCTGGTGGGTGGTACGGCGACGGTCAACCACGCCTACACGTCCACGACAGGGAGTCCGTTCCCCGTCACCGCCTCCTACGGCGGGGATGGTGACTTCAGCGGTTCGACTGGCTCTGACACGCAGACGGTGAATCAGGCGTCGTCGACCACGGTGGTGGTGTCTTCGCCGGATCCGTCGGTGGTGGGGCAGTCGGTGACGTTTACCGCGACCGTCGCTGCCGTGGCGCCGGGTGCGGGCACGCCGTCGGGGACGGTCACGTTCGACTTCGGTGACGGCAGTCCGGTCCAGACGGTGGCCCTGGTGGGTGGTACGGCGACGGTCAACCACGCCTACACGACCACGACGGGCAGTCCGTTCTCCGTCACTGCCTCCTATGGCGGGGACGGCAACTTCACCTCCTCGACTGGCTCTGACACGCAGACGGTGAATCAGGCGTCGTCGACCACGGTGGTGGTGTCTTCGCCCGATCCGTCGGTGGTGGGTCAGCCGGTGACCTTCACGGCGACGGTGGCGCCGGTGGCGCCAGGTGCGGGCACGCCGTCGGGGTCGGTCACGTTCGACTTCGGTGACGGCAGTCCGGTCCAGACGGTGGCCCTGGCGGGTGGTACGGCGACGGTCAACCACGCCTACACGTCCACGACCGGGAGTCCGTTCCCCGTCACTGCCTCCTATGGCGGGGATGGTGACTTCAGCGGTTCGACGGGTTCCGACACGCAGACGGTGAATCAGGCGTCGACGACCACGGTGGTGGTGTCTTCGCCGGATCCGTCGGTGGTGGGGCAGTCGGTGATGTTCACCGCGACCATCGCTGCCGTGGCGCCGGGTGCGGGCACGCCGTCGGGGTCGCTCACATTCGACTTCGGCGACGGCAGCCCGGTCCAGACGGTGACCCTGGCGGGTGACACTGCGACGGTGATTCACGCCTACACGACCACGACCGGGAGTCCATTCCCCGTCACCGTCTCCTACGGCGGGGACGGCAACTTCACCTCCTCGACTGGCTCTGACACGCAGACGGTGAATCAGGCGTCGACCACTACGGTGGTGGTGTCTTCGCCCGATCCGTCGGTGGTGGGTCAGCCGGTGACCTTCACCGCGACGGTGGCGCCGGTGGCTCCAGGTGCGGGCACGCCGTCGGGGTCGGTGGTCTTCGACTTCGGTGACGGGAACCTCTCGGCTCCGGTGGCCTTGGTCGGTGGTGTCGCCACCACCACGCACGCCTACGCGACGACCTCAGGGTCTCCGTTCACCGTCACTGCGACGTACGGTGGTGACGGCGACTTCACCGGGTCCACGGGCGCCGGCGGCCACACCGTCAACGCGGCGGCGACCACCACGGCTCTGACGGATGCGCCGGATCCGTCGGTGGTGGGTCAGTCGGTGACCTTCACGGTGACGGTGGCGGCGGTGGCGCCGGGTGCGGGCACGCCGTCGGGGACGGTGATCTTCGCCTTCGGTGACGGGAACCTCTCGACTCTGACCTTGGCCGGTGGTGTCGCCACCACCACGCACGCCTACGCGACGACCTCAGGGTCTCCGTTCACCGTCACTGCGACGTACCTTGGTGACGGCGACTTCACCGGGTCCATGGGTGCGGGCGGCCACACCGTCAACGCGGCGGCGACCACCACCAGCGTGTTCGACGACCTGCCCGACCCCTCCGTGGTGGGTCAGCCGGTGACCTTCGTCGCCCACGTCACTCCGGTGGCGCCGGGTGCGGGGACTCCGTCGGGGGCGGTGGTCTTCGACTTCGGTGACGGGAACCTCTCGGCTCCGGTGGCCTTGGCCGGTGGTGTGGCCACCACCACGCACGCCTACGCGACGACATCGGGATCTCCGTTCACGGTCACTGTTGCGTACGGTGGTGACGGCGACTTCACCGGGTCCATGGGTGCGGGCGGCCACACCGTCAACGCGGCGGCGACCACCCTGGCTCTGACGGATGCGCCGGATCCGTCGGCCCCGGGCGAGGCGGTGACGGTGACCGCGACGGTGACCGCGGACGCCCCGGGTGCGGGGACGCCGACGGGAACGGTCGCGTTCGACTTCGGCGACGGGTCGCTGATCGTCACTCAAACCCTCGTCGGAGGAACGTTGACGACCACCCACACGTACGCGGACGCGCAGGGGAGCCCGTACACCATCTCTGCGGCCTACAGCGGGGATGGCGACTTCGCCGGGGACGCCGCGACGGACACGCACGTGGTCGTCTAGCAGCCCAGCAGCCGTCCTGATCCTCGCTGGGGAGTGACGCTCGGCCGGGAGCACGGGGCGAGCGTCACTCCGAGGAACCAGGTGATCGGCGGCGGGCGTGACAAGAGAGGCCCTCGGGCCGGTGAGCGAGATGTCTCGGATCTCGGCTCGCCGGCCCGGGGCTTCGCCGTGTCGGGCACGGAGTGACCGGGGCGGCGTGTGCTTGGTCAGGCCCTCGTGGCGTGCAGTTCGTCGGCGGCGCCGTTGACCGGCCGTGGAACGCCCGTGAGGTCGAGGAGGAACAGGGGGATGCCGAGGGCGTCCGCGCGTGCGTGGGCGTCCCCTGCGTACCCGGCGAGGGAGAAGTAGACGCAGTCCACAGAATCCGTCATGGCGGTCAGCCACAGACACTCCACGTCCCGCAACGATGCCGGGCGCGCCGCCGGATCCACCTGAGCGAGCAGTCCCCGCGCGGCAAGCCCCACCCCGGAAGGCGGCCGCTGGTCGGCACGGCGTATCCCGGCATAGCCGAGCCGCCGCAGATACAGCACAGCGGCGGTGACGGCATCACGCGCGGTACGGATGGCAAGGGGCTCGGTGGCGGGGCGCACGGTGAGACCGTCGGAGCCCCCTTCCGCCACCGCCACCGGTATGTGCAGCAGGGTTCCGCACGGGCAGCCCAACTCGGGGCGCGGCCACTGCGTCGGGCGTCGGCAGGAGCCGCAGCGGACGGTGATCCAGTCCTCGTCCCAGACGCGGTGGATGACGACGGTGGGTGCGGACTGGCGGTCCAGCGCCGGGGCGACCCGTGCGCCGCACACGCAGGGATGGGCCGGCGCGGTGTAGACGTGCTCGCGCCGACAGGCCGGGCAGCGCACCGGCACGCTTTCGGGCATGGCCCACTCCAAGGCGTCGCGTCGAGGCCGGAACCCCATCGTGCTCCACGCGCCGTCCGTCTGTCCGTCGCTTGGGACACCGGCCGTCCCCTGATTGCCGTCTCTTGACGCCCTTCCCGCACCCACCTACATTTTCTTCCGAGATATAGAAAAATTATTCCGCTATACGGAATTCAGCTCGCCGCGGGGCGCGACGGGAGTGCGAATCCGGCAGTCGAAGACAGTCGAAGTCAGCCGAAGCAGGAGTACTCGATGGCTCGTATGACCGCTGCCCGCGCGGCAGTTGAGATCCTCAAGCGCGAAGGCGTCACCGACGCGTTCGGTGTGCCGGGCGCGGCGATCAACCCCTTCTACGCGGCTCTCAAGGCCTCCGGCGGTATCGCCCACACCCTCGCCCGGCACGTCGAGGGCGCCTCGCACATGGCCGAGGGCTACACCCGCACCCGCCCCGGCAACATCGGCGTCTGCGTCGGCACCTCCGGCCCGGCCGGCACCGACATGATCACCGGCCTGTACTCGGCCATCGGCGACTCGATCCCGATCCTCTGCATCACGGGCCAGGCGCCTACGAAGGTGATCCACAAGGAGGACTTCCAGGCCGTCGACATCGCCTCCATCGCGAAGCCGGTGACCAAGATGGCCGTCACCGTGCTGGAGGCCGCCCAGGTTCCCGGCGTCTTCCAGCAGGCCTTCCACCTGATGCGCTCCGGCCGCCCCGGCCCGGTGCTGATCGACCTGCCGAGCGACGTCCAGCTCACCGAGATCGAGTTCGACCCGGAGACGTACGAGCCGCTCCCGGTCTACAAGCCGGCCGCCACCCGCGCCCAGATCGAGAAGGCGATCGCCCTCCTCAACGCCGCCGAGCGGCCACTGATCGTGGCGGGCGGCGGGGTCATCAATGCGGACGCCTCCCAACTCCTGATCGAATTTGCCGAGTTGACCGGAGTCCCGGTGATTCCGACGCTGATGGGCTGGGGAGTCATCCCGGACGACCACGAGCTGAACGCCGGCATGGTCGGCCTCCAGACCTCGCACCGCTACGGCAACGCGACCTTCCTGGAGTCCGACTTCGTCCTGGGTATCGGCAACCGCTGGGCCAACCGCCACACCGGCCGGCTGGACGTCTACACGGCCGGCCGGACCTTCGTCCACGTCGACGTCGAGCCCACCCAGATCGGCAGGATCTTCGCACCCGACTACGGCATCACCTCCGACGCGAAGGCGGCACTGGAACTCTTCGTGGAGGCGGCCCGCGAGCTCAAGGCTCGGGACGCCCTGCCCGACCGTTCCCACTGGGCCGCCGCCGCGCAGGAGAAGAAGGCCACACTCCAGCGCCGTACGCACTTCGACGACATACCGATCAAGCCGCAGCGGGTCTACGAGGAGATGAACAAGGTCTTCGGCCCCGAGACGCGGTACGTCTCCACCATCGGCCTCTCGCAGATAGCCGGCGCCCAGATGCTGCACGTCTTCCGGCCGCGGCACTGGATTAACTGCGGCCAGGCGGGCCCGCTGGGCTGGACCGTCCCGGCCGCGCTCGGCGTGGCCACGGCCGATCCCGAGGGGCAGGTCGTCGCCCTGTCCGGCGACTACGACTTCCAGTTCCTGATCGAGGAGCTGGCGGTCGGCGCGCAGCACAAGATCCCCTACATCCACGTCCTGGTCAACAACTCCTATCTGGGCCTCATCCGCCAGGCACAGCGGGCGTTCGACATCGACTTCCAGGTCAAGCTGGAGTTCGAGAACGTCAACTCACCCGAGCTGGGCGTCTACGGCGTCGACCATGTCAAGGTCGCCGAGGGCCTGGGCTGCAAGGCGATCCGCGTCACCGACCCGGCCGGACTGGGCGCGGCCTTCGAGCAGGCCAAGAAGCTCGCCGCCGAGTTCCGGGTGCCGGTCGTGATCGAGGTCATCCTCGAACGCGTCACCGACATCTCGATGTCCGGCACCAACGACATAGGCGACGTGGTCGAGTTCGAGGAACCGGCGACCGAGCCCGGCCACGCGCCGACGGCGATCCGGCCGCTGAAGGTCTGAGACGAAGGTCAGCACCCCCGCAGCACGAACGCCGCTCAGTACTCCGGCCCCGGCCTTCGGCTCGCCCGGGTCAGTCCAGGCCGCCGCCCCCGCCACCACACCCGAAGTCGTGCCCGTGTCCGTACCCGTGCCCGTGCCCGTGTCCGTACCCGTGTCCGTACCCATGTCCGTCGCGAGCGTCGCCCACGCCCTCTCCGGTCAGTCCCTCGTCGCCGACGATGCCGCGGATGCCGCTGCCCCGGCCGAAGGGGAAGAGGCCCTCGTCCGCGAGCGCGCCGCGGCCGGTGAGCCCGGCCTCGCGGGCGAAACGCGGCAGCAGAGCGCTCAGGGCCCGCTCCCCGTACAGCGCGACGGCGATCAGCACCTCGTCCTCCGCCATGCCGTCGGCGCCTTCGGGGAGCGGATGGCGCTCGCGCAGCGCCGCCAGGTGAGCGCGGGCGGCCCGAGTGCGGCCCGGCGGCAGCGAACGCAGCAGCCCGGCCGCCGTCAGTTCGGCACGCATTCTGGCGAGGGCCTGCCGCACCACCGCCCGGCTGGGCAACTCGCGTGGTCCGGCCGGCCGGTAGAGGCCGGTGCGTACCGCCCTCTCCAAGGGATGGCGGAAGGCCGCGCCGTTCCCCGTCCCGGTCCTGCGCAGGGTGCCCGGCCGGCCTGCGTCGACGGCGCCGCGCAGATGCAGTCCGAGCACGGCGACGGTCACGGCGGCGCGGTCGCCGCCCCGCAGCAGGGCGATCGCGCACGGGTCCGGCGAAATCGGCGTCGTACGGTCCATGAGGCACCCCCGCGCGCGGCCCGCCGCCCCCGTGCCGGCGGGCCGCGCGTACCGGTAATGTGCCCGGCGGCCGGGGCGGTTGAAGCCTCCTCCGCCGTGTTCAGAGGTTCATTTGAGGTTGCGTGGGCGGCATACGGCCGCCGGCCTGGGCGTCGCCGCTACAGCTCGTGCTCGGACAGCCCCGGCCAGTCGTCCGGTCCGCCACCCTGCCAGTCGATGAGGTCGCTCTCCTCGACCTCGATCCGGTCCAGGTCGGCCAGCCGCAGGATCTCGACCACGTCGTCCAGATGGGAGGCGATCCCCAGGGTCACATCACCCTCGGTGACCCGCCGGGAGCCGTCCAGGGCAGGGGAGTGCACCACGATGTGCGGATGCCGTGTCGGTGGATGTGTCATGCCTTCAGGCTGCTGCGGGCGGCACCGATCCGCACCCCGGGGGACCGGCGGCGCGGGCGTCAGCGCAGTTCGTCCTCCAGCAGGCCCATCGTGAACATGTCGTACCACTGGCCGTCGCGCCGGAATTCCTGCCGCAGCCTGCCCTCGTCGACGAAGCCGACCTTCTGGTAGACGCGGTGGGCCGCGTGGTTCTCGGTGACGACGGTCAGCCTGATCTTGTGCAGCCGCATCTTCTGGAAGCCGTAGCGGCAGATCGTCCGCATCGTGTCCGTGGCGTAGCCGCGCCCCCAGTAGTCCTTCTCACCGAGATAGAGGTCGAGCTCGGCGCACCCGGTCTCCGGTTCGGCGTCACGCAGCCGGACCATGCCGATGAGTTTCCCGTCGGCGGGCACCTCGACCCCGAAGAGCACCTGGCCGTACCCGTTGGGCGGCCGCTCCTCCATCCGTTTCCTGACCTGGGCCAGTGACGAGGGATAGCCGTCGCTCATCCAGCGCATCACGTCGGGGTCGTTGTGCCACCGCCACATCGCCTCCGCGTCCGACGGTTCCAGCGGCCGCAGTCTCACCAGTTCTCCGAGCACCATGCGGGCCAGCCAACACGCCTGGGCCGTGCGAGCTCAACCGGATAAGCGATGAGGACCGCGGCGCACTCCGCCGCGGTCCTCGGTTCCGGGCCGTGGCGCCGCCTGGGCGCGACAGGACAGATGTCGGCGGCGCCACGGGCCGGAAGTCCCGGGGGAAATGTGTCGGAGAAGGGGGACGCTCAGACCCGCGCGCCCGACAGGCGCTCCACGGCCCGCAGCAGGGCCGAGTGGTCCAGGCCGCCGTCGCCCTGCGCGCGCAGGGAGGCCACCAGCTGGGCGACCACGGCACCGACGGGCAGGGCCGCGCCGACGGCGCGGGCGGCGTCCGTGACGATGCCCATGTCCTTGTGGTGCAGGTCGATGCGGAAGCCCGGCTGGAAGTCGCGCCGCAGGAAGCTGTCCTTCTTGCGGGTCAGCACGGTAGAGCCGGCGAGGCCGCCGTTCAGCACGTCCAGCGCGGCCTCGAGGTCCACGCCCGACTTCTCCAGGAAGACCACGGCCTCGGCGCACGCCTGGATGTTCACGGCGACGATCAGCTGGTTGGCGGCCTTCACGGTCTGGCCGGAGCCGTGCGGGCCGCACAGCACGATGGTCCTGCCCAGCGCGTCGAAGACCGGCTTCGCGGTGTCGAAGTCGGTCTGCTCGCCGCCGACCATGATGGACAGCACGGCCTCGATCGCGCCGGCCTCACCACCGGAGACGGGCGCGTCCAGCACGCGGATGCGCTTCTTTCCGGCGGCCCTCGCGAGGTCGACCGAGGTCTGCGGGGTGATCGAGGACATGTCGATCAGCAGGGCGCCGGACCTGGCGTTCTCCAGGATGCCGTCCGGGCCGTAGGCGATCGCCTCGACCTGCGGGGAGGCGGGCACCATCGTGATGATCACGTCGGCGTCCCGGACGGCCTCGGCGATCGAACCGGCCGCGGTGCCGCCGGCGGCGGCCAGGCGGTCCAGCTTCTCCTGTTCGAGGGTGAAGCCGGTGACGTCGTATCCGGCCTTGATCAGGTTCTCGGACATGGGGGAGCCCATGACGCCGAGGCCTATCCAGGCGATCGCGGGGCGGGTCGGGTGGGAGGAAGCGGCGAGGACGCTCATGGCGTGGTGCCTTTCGGTAAGGAGGGTCAGCGGGACAGCCAGTCGAAGGCCTCGGTGCTCGGGCGGTCACCCGGCTTGTACTCGAGGCCGACCCAGCCGTCGTAGCCCGCCTTCTTCAGCTGATCGAGGAGGTCTTCGAGGGGCAGCGAGCCCGTTCCGGGTGCACCGCGCCCGGGGTTGTCGGCGATCTGCACATGACCGGTCCTCGCCGCGTGACTCTCGATCGCCGACGGCAGGTCCTCGCCGTTCATGGACAGGTGGTAGAGGTCCATGAGGAACTTCGCGTTGCCGAGACCGGTCGCCGCGTCGACCTTGTCGGCGATGCCGATGGCCGCCGGGGCGGACACCAGCGGGTACAGCGGCGACTCCGGCCTGTTGAGCGTCTCGATCAGCAGGATCGCGCCGATGCGGTCGGCGGCCCGGGCGGCGAGGACCAGGTTCTCCAGGGCCAGCGCGTCCTGCTGTGCCGGGTCCACGCCCTCGACGCGGTTGCCGTACAGCGCGTTGAGCGCCTTGCAGCCCAGGGACCCGGCGAAGTCGGCGGCCACGTCGATGTTGGCGCGGAACCTCGCTGACTCCTCGCCGGGGACGGACAGGGCGCCGCGGTCGGGTCCGGGCAGTTCTCCGGCGTAGAAGTTGAGGCCCGTCAGCCGCACGCCCGCGTCCTCGACCGCCTGCTTCAGGGCGTCGAGTTCGGCTCGTTCGGGGGTGGGGGAGTCGGCCCAGGGCCACCACAGCTCGACCGCGGCGAAGCCGGCCGCGGCGGCGGCCGCGGGGCGCTCCAGGAGCGGGAGTTCCGTGAAGAGGATCGACAGGTTGACGGTGAAACGCTGCTCTGCGAATCCCATGGGGCCGGCGCTCCCTTTCGTGGTGACACTGGTTCGCATATCTCGTATCGTGGAAGTTGGTTTCTGCTCAATGGAAGACTGCCTTTGGTCGGGGAGCGCTGTCAAGAGCGCACGCACAGCAAAACCCCCGCGCGTAAGGCGCGGGGGCATGGCGAAGATGCTGATCAGAGTGCGTCGACGGCGCTCACCTTCCAGCCCTCGGAGGTGCGGGTCATCGTCATCCGCACCCGGTTAAGATCCAGGCGGGAACCCGAGACCTGAGTGCTCTGTGTGACCTGGTTGACGAAGAGCAGCACCACGGCCCGGTCCGGTGCGGCCGACACGACGGAGGCCGCGGGGACGCCACCGCTCGCGGGTTCGGCGACCGTCGCCTTCACCACCCCGTGGTACTTCCTGGCCGTCGGCCCGACCACACTCGCCGTGGTCTTGCGGTACTCGTCACGGAAGTGCCCGGTCAGACGCTCCCGGGCCCGGGCGAAATCCCGGTCCAGATGCCGGTAGTCGTACGACAGCACGACCGGCGCGGCCTCCCGTGCGGCCGAGAGCGCCGCGCCGCGCGCGGCCTCCGCACGCCGCCCCTCCCGGTACTGCCACCCGAGCAAAGATGCCGCGACCAGGCCCACGACGAGGAGGGCGCCGAGCACCGCGCCGAGCAGCCACCGTCGGGACGGAGGTGGTGGTGTCTCGTCCTCGGGGCACTCCGGCGACGGCTCGGGCGGGTCGTCCCAGCCGTCCGGGTTCTCGATCACCAGGGTCCGCCCCGAGAGCGGTTCCGCCGCGGAGCGCTGCCCCTCGGGCTGTTTCCGGTGCTCCACCCGCTTGGCCGCCGCGCGGGCGGCCGCGGTCATCGTCCGGCGGGCGGGAACGCCCGCGCCGCGGCTGCGGGCGGTCGGGTTCGCCATGGTCGTACTCCTCACTGGTGGTGCCTGTCAGCCCACGAACTCGACGTCGGACGTCAGCCAGCGCCCGCCCCGCTGCACCAGGTCGAGTTGCAGCCGATAGGTGCGGGCCTGCCCCTTGGGCGCGGCGGTGTTGGTCACCTTGCTGTCGGCGACCACCAGAACGCGTGCCGAGCGGGTGTCCGACCGGATGATGCCGGCGTCCAGGACCTGGCCCTGGGACACGGACCTGTTCTCGGCGACGAGCCTGGTCAACTGCGCCGTCTGCGCGGTGAACTGCTTCTTGAAGTCGCCGGTGGCGCCCTTGAGGACGTTCGCGCTGTCCCGGGCGTAGTGCCGGTAGTCGAGCGAGGTGAAGTTCAGCGCCGACTGGCGGGCCGCGGCCAGGACGTCCTGGCGCCGCTGTGCCGTCTCGTGCTGCTGGTCCAGGCGCAGGCCCAGCCAGACCGTCAGCGCGGTCGTGAGCAGGGTCGCCAGGGCGAGTCCCACCGGCACCGCTCTGCCCGACAGGGCCCTGCTCATTCCATCGGTCCAACGAGCAGCCATTGCCACGACTCCTTTCCGAACACCGTCTGCTGGCCGCCCGCCGAGCCGATCTCGACGGGCCTTCCGTCCGGGCCGGTCGCGGTGCCGGTCTCCGGGTCGTACGGCGTGACGTACGCCGTCTGGTTCGCACTGCCGGACGCGACCCCCGCGCCGGGGGCGTTCTGTGCTCCCCGCACCGACGTCCTGCCACCGCGCGGGGCCGTGCAGCCGGCGTCGGTGTTCGCCTCGCGCGTGCTCGTGTCGGAGGGATCCCGCCGGCTCGTGCCGTATCCCTGGGTGCACGGCGGCGGGTCGTCGGCGTTCACCACCAGCCCGAAGTGGGTGGTGCCGTCGCCCGGTACGACCGTGTAGCTGCCCGACACCAGCGCCGGGAAGGTGACGAGGGCCTGCTCCACGCCGGGGAGACGGGCCAGCGTGACCTGGCCGCCGCTGATCAGGTTGGCCAGCAGGACCGACAGCCTGGGCCCGGTCGACCTCAGCAGCGAGTCGACCTGCTGCGCGGCCGGCGTGGCGTTGCCGATCAGCTTGCGCAGGTCGCCGTCGCTCGACTTCAACTGCGCGGTGAGCAAGGAAAGATCGTGTGCGAACGACTTGATCGACGAGCCCTGGTCGGCCTGCGTCTTCAGGACCTTCCGCGAGTCCTCGATCAGCGAGACCGTCTCCGGCAGCGACTCGGACGCCGACTCGACGAGCGCGTCGCCCGAGTCCACCAGCCGGCTCAGGTCCGGCCCGGTGCCGGAGAACGCCTTGCCCAACTCGTCGACGGTGACCCGCAGATCGTCCTTGCCGACCGAGTTCACCAGCCGGTCCAGGCTGAGTACGAGGTCCGTGGCGGGCAGGGGCACGCGGGTGCTGCCGCGCGGGATGGTGCTGCCGCCGAGGAGGTACGGGCCCTGGGACGTACGCGGCTGGAGGTCGACGTACTGCTCGCCCACCGCCGAACGGTCCGCCACCACGGCAAGGGTGTCCGCGGGGATGCGCGGCGCCCCGTCGTCGATGTCGAGGGCGACCGAGACGCCGCCGGCGCCGGTCAGCCGCAGCGCGCCGACGCGGCCGACCGGTACCCCGCGGTAGGTGACCTCGGCGCCGGGGAAGATGCCCCCGGAGTCGGCGAAGTCGGCCCGCACCGTGTAGCCGCGGTCCAGGACGTCGTCCACCAGGCCGGTGTACTCGGCGCCGACGTACGACACCCCGACGGCGGTGAGGGTGGCGAAGGCGAGCAACTGCGCCTTGACCGTACGGGTGATCACGGCTGAACCCCCTTCAGCATCAGTTCGGCCAGCGCGAGGTCGATCCCTTCGGGCACCTTCGCGCCGGTGGTGTAGGCGCTGGTGCACACCGGCGGGCACAGTGGCCCGCCGCCGCCCGAGGGGGCCGACGGCACGGAGGGTGACGACGGCAGGCTCGGTGCGCTCGGCAGCGCGGTCGGCGTCGGGACGCTCGGCAGGTCCGGGACGTGGGGGAGATCCGGCACGCCGGGGGCGCCTGGGGTCTTCGAACCTCCCTTGCTCTTCCCGGGGTTGCCGTCGCTCTCGTTGCCGTAGAGGTCGGCCAGGTCGAGGTCGGCGGTGATGTGGAGGTTGACGTAGTCGCCCTTGACGGCGTCCGCGGCGTTGCGTGGGAACGGGTAAGTGGTGAGCAGCTCGAGGGAGTTGGGCAGGTCGCCGCCCGCCTTGTTCAGCTGCCGCAGGATCGGCCGGAGCTGCTCGAGGTCGGCCACCGTGTCGTCGTGCGAGGCGGTGACCACCTTGGTGCCCGTCTTGCCGAGCTTCCCCAGGGCGGTGAGCATCTTCGTCAGATCGCGCCGCTGTCCGGCGAGGACCTTCAGCGCGGGCGGCATCGTGTCGACGGCCTCGGCGATGGTCTTCTTCTCCTTCCCGAGCCGCCCCGCGAGCCGGTCGACGGCCTGGATCGCGTGGATGATGTCCCTGCGCTGGTCGTCCAGGCCGCCGATGAAGGTGTTCAGCTCCTTCAGCAGGGACCGCACCCGGTTCTCCCGGCCGTCCAAGGCCTTGTTCAGCTCCACGGTGATCGTCTTGAGCTGGGCCACGCCACCACCGTTGAGCAGGGCGGACAGCGCGGACAGCACCTCCTCGACCTCCGGGTTGCGGCCGCTGCGGGACAGCGGGACGCGGTCGCCGTCGCGGAGCCGGCCCACCGCGGCGGTGCCGGCCGGGGCGGCGAGCGCCACGTACTTCTCGCCGAGCAGACTGGACTGCCGCAGCTCGGCGACCGCGTTGGCGGGCAGCTTCACCGAGTCGGCGACCCGCAGCGTTACGCGCGCGTGCCAGCCGTCCAGCTGCACCTTCTCGACCGCGCCCACGGTGACGTCGTCGACCTTCACCGCTGACTGCGGCACCAGGTCGAGGACGTCGCGGAACTCGACGGTGACGTGGTACGCGTGGCCGTCCGCGGCGGCGCCGCCGGGCAGCGGGATGTCGTACCAGCCGTTGAACCCGCAGCCGGACAGCAGCAGCGAACCGATCGCCGCCCAGGCGATCGCTCCGCCCTTGCGTCGCAGGTTCATGCGCTCGCCCCCAGGATGCCGCCGAGCGTCCGGTCGGTCGTGCCCGTCACCGCGGGGGACTTGGGCAGCTCGGGCAGGGAGTCGAAGAGTTCCTTCAGCTCCTTGCAGTCGGGGTTCTTGCCGCCCTCGTCGCCGGTGGTCTTCAGCACGGAGCACAGCAGCGACGCCGGGTCCTGCGCCTGCTGGGCGTTGTTGCGGGTGTCGAGGGTGCCGGAGGAGGGGTTGTAGGCGTTGTTCAGGTTCGACAGGCCCGTGGGTGCGACCCGCAACAGCTGGTCCAGCGCGGCCCGTTGGGTGACGAGCACCCTCGTCACCTTGCTGAGGCCCTGCACATCCGAGGTCAGCGACTTCTTGTTCTTCTTTACGAAGGCGGCCACGTCACCGAGGGCCGTCCCCAGGTTGGTGAGCGTCGCCGCGAGGTCCTTGCGCTCGCCCGCGAGCTGCTTCGCGACGCCGGCGAGGTTGGTGTCGAAGGACCGCACGCTCTTGTCGTCGGCGGCGAGCGCCGCCGTGAACACCTGGAGGTTGCGCACCGTGCCGAACAGGTCGGTGCGGCCGTCGGAAAGGGTGGTGACCGCCAGCGAGAGGTCATGGACCGTCCGGTTGAGGTTCTCGCCCTGCCCGTGGAGATTGTCGGCGCTCACCCCGAGCAGCCGCGACAGGGCGCCGTCCTTGTTGGCGCCCTGGGGACCGAGCGCGTCGGCGGTCGTGTGCAGGCTGTCGAAGACGCGGTCGAGTTCGACGGGTACGGCGGTGCGCGACTCGGGGATGACGGCTCCGTCGCGCAGCACCGGGCCCTTCCGGTACACCGGCAGCAGCTGCACGTAACGGTCGCTGACCACCGAGGAGTTGATGATGGCGGCCTTGGCGTCCGCGGGGACCCTGCGCCCCGCGTCGTACCGGAGTTCCACCCGGACCCGGCTGCCTTCGGGCGTGATCTTCTCGACCTCGCCGATCCGCACGCCGAGGACGCGGACGTCCGAGCCGGGGTAGATGCCGACGGTGCGCGGGAAGTACGCGGTGACACGCACCGGCTCGGGGCGCGGCCACAGCACGTAGCCGAGGGCGGCGACCAGGGCCAGCGCGGTGAGCAGGGCCAGGCGTCCGTGCACACTCCTCATCGCGCACCTCCCGTCCGGGGCGCCACTGGAGCGGCGACGAGATTCTGGACGTAGGAGTCGAACCAGCGGCCGTTGCCGAGGGTGTTGGTGAAGACCCGCACATAGGGGGCGAGCAGCTTGACGCTGCGGTCCAGACTGGCCTGGTTGCGTTCGAGCATCTGCACCACGTGGTTCAGGCCCCCCAACGCGGGCCCGATCTCCTTGTCGTTGTCCTCGACCAGTCCGGAGAGCTCGATGCCGAGCGCGGCGGAGGTCTTCAGCAGGTTGTGGATCGCCTTGCGCCGCTTGCTGATCTCCTGGAACAGCTTGTCGCCGTCGTCGACCAGTGCGGTGAAGTCCGCCGAGCGGTCGGCCAGTACGCCCGTGGTGCCCTTCGCGTGGCGGAGCAGTTCGCTCAGCGCCTTGTCCCGCGAGGCCACCGTCCGGGAGATCCGCGACAGGCCCTTGATGGACGCCCGCACCTCGGTGGGCGAGTCCTGGAAGGTGGTGGAGATCGTGTCCAGGGCCTTCGCCAGCCGGCCGGTGTCGACCTTCTCCGAGGTGGTGGTCAGGTCGCTGAACGCCTGCACGACGTCGTACGCCGAGACCGTACGCCCCAGCGGGATCTCGCTGCCGGGCTTCAACTGCCCCGGTCCCTTGGGTGACAGCGCGAGGTACTTGGCGCCGAGGATCGTCTTGACCCGGATCGACGCGCCGGTCTGCGTGCCGAACCGTGGATCACCCTTGACCTTGAAGGTGACCTTGACGTGGTCGCCGTCCAGGTCGACGTCCTCGACCTTGCCGACCTTCACCCCGGCGATCCGCACCTCGTCCCCGGGCCTGAGGCCGCCCGCCTCCGAGAAGGCCGCGCTGTACGTCCTGCCGCCGCCGATGAACGGCAGGCTGTCGGCGTTGAACGCGGCCACGGTCAGCAACGCGAGGACGGTGAGGCCGACGGCACCGATCACCACGGGGTTGCGGTCGCGGAACGGCACCGGGCGGGGACGCCGGATCCGCGGAAGTCTGATCCGGGGCGGCTCGATGCGCACCTTCACCAGCGGCTGTGGTTTCCGGGGGCGGCCCGTCCTGCGAGGCAGCCGTGGCCTCGGCAGCCTCGGCGGGTCGATACGCACCCTGAACAGTGGTTCCGGGCGGTTCCTGCGGGTCATGCGCCGCACCTCGCCCTCGCCACGTGCAGATCGGGGGTGAGTACCTGCTTCGTCTTCGGCAGCACGATCCGGCCGTCGAAGTCGCAGAGGTAGAAGTTGAACCACGAGCCGTAGGACGCGGCCCCCGTCAGTGCGTTGAGCTTGTTCGGCAGCCGCTTCAGCACGCCCTCCACGGTCTTCTCGTTGTCGTTCAGCGTTCCGGTCAGACCGGTCAGCCCGGCGATGTCGTCCTTCAGCGGCGGCCGCGCGTCCTTCAGCAGCCCGGAGGTGGCATCCGTCAGGTCGCCGATGCCCACCAGCGACCGACCGATGGGCTTGCGGTCGGCGGACAGCCCCGAGACCACCCGGCGCAGCTCCTTGAGCAGCTGGGAGAAGCGGGTGCCACGCGTGTCCAGCGTCTTCAGCACCGTGTTGAGGTTGTCGATCACCGAGCCGATCAGCTTGTCGCGGTCGGCCAGTGTCGTGGTGAGCGAGGCGGTGTGCACCAGAAGGCTGTTGACGGTGCCGCCCTCGCCCTGAAGCGTCTTGATGATCTCGGTGGCCAGCTGGTTGACGTCCCCGGGGCTGAGCGCGGCGAACAGCGGTTTGAAGCCGTTCAGCAGCGCGTTGAGGTCCAGGGCGGGCTGGGTGCGCTTCAGCGGGATGGTGGCGCCGGGCTTCAGCCGGGTGCCGTCGCCCGCGCCCTCGGTCAGGGCGACGTACCGCTGCCCGACCAGGTTCCGGTAGCGGATGACCGCGTGCGTGCTGGTGAGCAGCGGCCGGTCCGCGCCGACGCTGAAGGTGATCTCCGCCAGCGTCCGGTCCTTGATCCGGATGCCCTCGACCTCGCCGACCCGCACCCCGGCCACCCGGATGTCGTCGCCCTTCTCCAGGCCGGTGACGTCGCTGAACACCGCGCGGTAGGTGTGCTCGGGGGTGAGGGAGAAGCTGGCGATGGTCGCGGCGAGCAGCGCCGTCGCCAGGATCGTCACCAGCGCGAAGAGGCTGAACTTGATCAGCGGGGCGGCGGTCTGCCGGGCTCCTCGGGTCCTCATGCGACGCTCACCGCCGTTCCGCGTGCCATCGGCCCGAACAACAGCGTCGCGACCGGCGGCACCTCATCGGCGGGCACACCCAGCACGGGCGACACGAGCGAGCCGACGGCATGCTGCTCGGCCCGGGTGGCGGAGACGCCGGGCGGAGCGGACGAACCCGGGCTCCTCGAACCGTCGTCGAGATGGACACCCGGCGCGGGCACGGAAGGATGCGGCAGATCGCGGCAGTCCGGCCCCGACCGGTCGGCGTAGCGGGGCTCCTCGCCGGGCCGGTACGCCCCCTGCGGGCGCACCACCTCCAGCGTGATGTGCATTGTGCCGCCGCGGAACGCCTGCTCGGAGGCCTGCTCCTCGTGGACCAGGCCGGCGAGGAGGCAGGGATACTCGGGCGAGTAGCGGGCGAAGAGCTCCAGCGTGGGGCGGGAGACCCGGCCCAGGGTGATCAGCCGGTCGCCGTTCGCGTCGAGGAAGTCCTGCGCGGTGGCGGCCGCGCCGGCCGTCGTGGTGAGCGCGGACGCGATGCGGCCTTGCTGCTCGACCAGGGTGCGGCTGGTGGTGACGGTGTTGCGCAGGATCGCCATCAGGTCCGGTGCCGCGTCGCCGTAGATCTCGGCGACGGCGGCCAGGCGCGCGAAGTCCTCGGTGAGCGACGGCAGATGAGGATTGAGGCGGTGCAGATAGGCCTCCACGCGCGTGAGGTTGTCGCCGATACGGTCGCCGCGCCCCTCGAGGGCGGTGGCGAAGGCGGAGAGCGTGGCGTTGAGCTTGCCGGGCTGCACGGTCCGCAGCAGCGGCAGCAGGTCGTTCATCAGCCGCTGCAACTCGATGCCGACGCGGGTGCGGTCCTGGGTGATGACGTCACCGGCACGGATGGGAGGAACGGTCGAGGAATCAGCGTGCGCGGGAGGGACCAGGTCGACGTACTTCTCGCCGAACAGCGTCTTGGGCAGCAGGCGTGCGTGCACGTCGGAGGGGATGTCGGCGACGTACTCCGGCTTGAGCGCGATGTCGAGCGTCGCCTTCCGCCCGTCGGCGTGCACCTCGCGCACCTCGCCGACCACCAGCCCGCGCAGCTTGACGTCGGCCATCGGGTCGAGCTGGTTGCCGAGGCTGTCGGCCTCCAGCTCGATCCGCACGGCCGGGGTGAACACCTGCCGGTAGACGGCGACCGACAGCGACAGCAGCAGGGCGAGCACGACGATGAACAGCACGCCGTACAACCGCAGTCTCAGCACTCTCATACGGCTCACCCCGCGATCCGCACGGTCGTGTTGGCGCCCCAGATCGCCAGCGACAGGAAGAAGTCCAGGACGTTGATCGCGACGATCGAGGTCCGCACGGCGCGCCCCACCGCGACGCCGACGCCGGCCGGGCCGCCGCTCGCGTAGTAGCCGTAGTAGCAGTGGACCAAGATGATCAGGACGGCGAAGACCAGCACCTTCCCGAAGGACCACAGCACGTCGACCGGCGGCAGATACTGCTGGAAGTAGTGGTCGTAGGTGCCCGCCGACTGCCCGTAGTAGCCGGTGGTGATGGTGCGGGCGGCGAGGTACGAGGACAGCAGCCCGATCACGTACAGCGGGATCACGGCGACGAAGCCGGCGATCATCCGGGTGGTCACCAGGAACGGCAGCGAGGGCACGCCCATCACTTCCAGGGCGTCCGTCTCCTCGCTGATCCGCATCGCGCCGAGCTGGGCGGTGAACCCCGCCCCGACGGTCGCGGACAGCGCTAGTCCGGCCACCAGCGGGGCGATCTCCCGGGTGTTGAAGTACGCCGACAGGAACGCCACGAAGTTGGAGGTCCCGAGCTGGTTGAGCGCGGCGTACCCCTGAAGGCCCACCTCCGTGCCGGTGAAGAACGACAGGAAGGCGATCACACCGACCGTGCCGCCCACGACGGCGAGGGCGCCCCGGCCGAAGCTCACCTCGGCGAGCAGCCGCAGGACCTCCTTCTTGTAGCGCCGCACGGTGCGGCCGGTCCACGCGAGCGAGCGGCCGTAGAAGGAGAGCTGGCCGCCCAGCTCCTCCAGACCTTTCAACAGCGCCATGCCTCAGCCCTTCTGCGGAACGACCTGGAAGTACACCGCGGTCATCACGAAGTTCGTCACGAACAGCAACATGAAGGTGATCACCACCGACTGGTTCACGGCGTCGCCCACACCCTTCGGCCCACCCTTCGCGTTAAGCCCCTTGTACGAGGCGACGACGGCCGCGATCGCCCCGAACACCAGCGCCTTGATCTCCGCCGCCCACAGGTCGGAGAGCTGGGCGAGGGTGGTGAAGGACGC
The DNA here is from genome assembly GCF_053611185.1 of Streptomyces sp. NPDC054834. NCBI lineage: Bacteria > Bacillati > Actinomycetota > Actinomycetes > Kitasatosporales > Streptomycetaceae > Streptomyces > Streptomyces sp. NPDC054834. The sequence continues at coordinate 19,332 of NZ_JBSGZV010000080.1, forward strand.
CAGGTAGGCGCCGGGCGTGCCGTGCTGGAGCACGACGTTGAAGAAGTAGCCGCCCGCCACGCCGACCACCGACACCAGGCCGTTGAGCAGCACCGCCACCACCATCGAGGCCAGCACGCGCGGCACGACCAGCCGGTGGATCGGGTCGATGCCCAGCACCTGCATCGCGTCGATCTCGTCACGGATCTTCCGCGCCCCCAGATCCGCGCAGATCGCCGTGCCGCCGGCGCCCGCGATCAGCAGCGCGGTGACGATCGGCGACGCCTCCCGCAGCACCGCCAGCACCGAGGCGGCCCCGGAGAAGGACTGGGCGCCGAGCTGCCGGGTCAGGCTGCCGATCTGGAGCGCGATCACCGCGCCGAACGGGATGGACACCAGGGCCGTGGGGAGGATGGTGACGCTCGCGACGAACCAGGCCTGCTGGATGAACTCCCTTGCCTGGAAGGGCCGTCGGGGCACCGTCCGCATGACGTCCAGGGCCATCGCGAACAGGTTCCCCGAGTGCCGCAGCGCTCCGCTCGGTGACAGTCTCATGTGCCGGCCACCGCCTTCCGGCGGCGCAGCTCGGCCTCGTGCCGTGCGATCGCCTCCCAGCGGGGCGGCCGGATGATGCCCGGTCCCGGCAGCAGGCGGGGAGTCAGAGCCTGGCTGCCGGGGGTCTGTGCGGTGTGCCCGTCGCCGAGCGCGGCCAGTTCCTGTTCGACCTGGGCCGCGTCCTTCTCCTCCGCCATGCCGATGGGGCCCTGCATCCGGCCGTTCAGGAACTGCCGGACCACCGGCTCGTCACTGGTCAGCAGCTCCTCACGCGGCCCGAACATGACCAGCTCGCGCCGGAACAGCAGGCCGATGTTGTCCGGCACCTGGCGGGCCGAGGCGATGTCGTGCGTGACGATCAGGAACGTCGCGTCGATCTGGGCGTTGAGGTCGACGATGAGCTGGTTGAGATAGGCGACGCGTACCGGGTCGAGGCCGGAGTCGGGTTCGTCGAACAGGATGATCTCGGGGTCCAGGACGAGGGCGCGGGCGAGACCGGCCCGCTTGCGCATCCCGCCGGAGATCTCGCCGGGCAGCTTCCCCTCGGAGCCGATCAACCCGACCATGTCCATCTTCTCCAGCACGATGCGCCGGATCTGGCTCTCGGACCTGCGGGTGTGCTCGCGCAGCGGGAAGGCGATGTTGTCGTACAGGTTCATCGAGCCGAACAGGGCGCCGTCCTGGAACAGCACGCCGAAGAGCTTGCGCACCTCGTACAGCTCGTGCTCGCGGAGCCTGGTGATGTCCCGCCCCGCGATCTTCACCGCGCCCCGGTCCGGCTTCAGCAGACCCACGAGCGTCTTGAGGAAGACCGATTTGCCCGTGCCCGAGGGGCCGAGCATGACCGAGACCTCCCCGGCGGGCAGCGTCAGCGAGACGTCCTGCCAGATGACCTGGTGACCGAAGGACTTGGTCAGCCCTTCCACACAGATCTCCACACCCATCCGGTACACCTTTCCGCCCGTGGAGCAGCTCCGACATCTGCTCTACGGGGGAAGGGCGGGGGTCCGTCGCGGGAGAGGGGAACTTTTTTCGAGGTCCTACGGCACTGGGGTCAGGGTCGGTACGTCGACAGGAGCTCCGGTGACGGACGGCAGTGTCGTCGGGGTCGTGGAGGGGTCCGGCAGAGCGGGCATGCCCGGTACGCTCGGCAGCTTCGACACGCTCGGGACCTCCGGGACGGACGGCACCTCGGGGACGGTCGGCGCCGGCGACAGCGAGGCCGCGGGCAGGGGCGGCACCGACAGCGGCAGCAGCGACCGGTCGCGGGCGCCGGCCGGCCGCCTCGCCCCGCCGGGCGAGGCGGCCGACAGTTCGCGGACGGCCGGGGCGGGGGCGGACGGCCGGTCCGCGCTGTCGGGCTGCACGGTCCCGGCGGTGGTCCCGGACACGGGGGTGGCGGAGGGCACGGGAGCCGTGTCCGGCCGCCCCCGGTCCAGCGCGTACGGCAGCACGAACCCGGCCACCGCCAGGGTCGCCGCCGTCGACGCGGCCGCCACCGCCTGCGCCTTGCCACCGGCCCGCAGCCGTCCCCGCCCGATGAGGAACACGGCGAACCCGAGGGTCGCGGCCAGCGAGTTCCGCAGCGTCCGCCGGGCCCGGGCGAGGAGCGATTCGACGGTCCGGTAGCTCAGGCCCATCCGGACGGCGACCTGGCTCACGTCCAGGTCCTCGGACTTCAGCCGCAGCGCCTCCGCCTGCCGGGCGGGCAGCTCCCCGCTGCGCACGGCCAGCCACCTCGCCTCGGCCCGGTCGCACACGGCCTCCTCGACCGGCACCGGTGCGGGCGCGATCAGGGTCGGGCGGGTGCGGACCTCGGCCTCACGGTTGACCTGCCGGTAGCGGTCCACGCACAGCCGCATCGTGACCGTCGTCAGCCAGGCGGCGAGCCGCTCCTCGTCCAGGTCGGGCCGCTCCGCCGCGCGCAGCATCGCCTCGTGCACCGCGTCCTCGGCGTCCTCCTGGCTCATCGACCGGCGCCGGGCCACCTTGAGCAGCTGCTCGCGGTGGCTCCACATGCGCTGCCAACGCTCGTCGGCGGCCGGTGTCTCCACAGGCATGTCACTCGCCATGAGGGCCCCTTCGCACTCACCCGCCGGTGTCGTCCCGTCCGGCGGGTGGCGACATTACCGCCCGGTAGTCGCGGTTGTGGAGGGGGTGGAGGCCATCGAGTCCCCGCCGTTACTGGTCAGCGGACCGCCGCTGGGCAGCAGGTCGCCGGTGGGCAGAGCGGTCGCCGGGTCGGGTACGGGGACCAGCGGTTCTGCCGTTTTCCCGGTAGGCGGAAGGGAGTTGGAGGGGGTCGGCGAGGCGGGTGCGGGCGGTGCCGGGGACGGGGTCGGAGTGGCCCTCGGGCGCGGTGACGACGCCGGCTTCGGGAGGGATTTCGGCTGAGGGGTGCCGGGGCGGGCCGCGGGCCGCGACGACGCCGTGGCAGTGCCGTCCGGAACCACCCGGTGGCCTTCCAGGAAGTACGCGTACCAGGCCCGCACCGTCCGCAGATACGCCTCCGAGTGGTTGTAGGCGAGAACCGCCCCGTCCAGCCCGGCCGGGTCGGACAGATCCCTCCCGCCCGCACACAGATAGCGCCCGGCGGCCAGCGCCGCGTCGAACACGTTGTCCGGGTCGGCCCGCCCGTCGCCGTTCCCGTCGGCGCCCCAGCGGTCCCACGTCGACGGGATGAACTGCATCGGCCCGACCGCGCGGTCGTACGCCCGGTCCCCGTCGTACACCCCGTCGTCCGTGTCCCGTACGACGGCGAAGGCGCCGCCGTGCAGCCGCGGGCCCAGGATCGGTGTCACGCTCGTGCCGTCCGCGGTCACCCGGCCGCCGTCCGCCTGCCCCGACTCCACCTGGCCGATCGCCGCGAGCAGCTGCCATCTGAGCCGGCAGCGGGGCGCGGTCCGCGCGAGCTCCGACTCGGCGTGCCGGTAGGCGGCGAAGACGGTCGCGGGCAGCGCGGCCACCGGCGCGGGCGCCCCGCCCGGGTGTCTGCGCGCGAGCGGCGGCAGGTCCGTGCGGTACGGGCTGTCACCGGACACGCCCGGCCCGAGCCCGGCCGGCTGCTCCACCGGCGCGTCGGCCCGCGCCGGCACCGCACCCGGCGCCTGTGACGCGGTCAGCGCCGCCATCGCCGCCGCCGCGACCGCCGTACCCCGCGCGCCCCTGACTCTGTGCCCTGCCACGTTGTGATCCCTCCCTGTGGGCTGCTGTCGTCTGCTCTACGCGGGAGGGCGGCGCGTCCGTCGCGGCCTGCGCGCCCGGAGGGCTGCCCGAACCTCGGTGCCGCGCGTTAGGTTGAGCGCGTGCGATTGAGAGTGGAGTTCACGACCGAGCCCTTCGACCTGGACCAGGCACCCGAGCACGCCGTAGTGGCGCGCGAGGTCGTCGAGGCGGCCGAGCTGGACGCCGTGGACGTCGGCCCTTTCGGCAACACCGCGGAGGGGGGTGCGGACGCCGTCCTCACCGCGGTGGACGCGCTGCTGCGCAGGACTCTGGAGGCCGGTGCCACCCGGATCTCGCTCCAGGTCAACGTCATCGGGGAGGGTGACAGGTGACCGGGGACGAGCCCTTCATCACGGCCGTGAAGCCGCTGGTCGATGCCATGGGCGGGGAGATGCTGCCGCCGGACGAGGCCGGCCCCGACGATGTCGTGCTGGCCTGGGCGGGTGTCGACGTCGTCGCCGTACGCCTGCCCCAGCTCGCCGACTCCCTCGATCACATCCTGGCCGCCATGGAGCGCAAGCAGGGCAAGCCGCTGGCCGACCTGGACCGCAAGGCCAAGCAGGAGGTCGTACGGATGCTGGAGGCGCGCGGCGCCTTCTCCGTGCGGCACGGCGTGGAGACCGTGGCCGGCGCGCTCGGCGTCAGCCGCTTCACCGTCTACAACTACCTCAACCGCGAGAAGCACCCCTGAGCGGAGCTCTGGCCGGCCCGCTCTCGCCGGTCCGCGTCTTGTCACGCGGAATTTTCAACAAAGTGTTGACGTTGTGTCGCCGAGGGCGTTAGCTGGCGGCAGCCCGTTCAGCACGAAGGCCGTTCGCGGCCACGGAGGCTCCCGTGACTTCGACTTCCGCGCCCCCGGGCCTGGCCCGGTTCAACGTCCTGGAGGAGCACGCGGCCTTCGCCGCCCTCCACGAGGCGTGCGCCTCCACCGTGTGGGGCGGGCGCCTGCTCGCCGGCCGCCCCTACGCCACCGCCGACGACCTCTACGCCGCGAGCGACGCCGCCATGGCGGAGCTGACCACCGCGGACCTCGAGGAGGCGATGGCCGGGCACCCGCCGATCGGCCGCCCCGAGCCGGGCGCCCCGGCCTCGGCCCGGGAGCAGCGCGGCATGGCCGGTGCCTCCGCGGAGCTCAAGGCGGAGATGCTCGAACTCAACCTGGCCTACCAGGAGAGGTTCGGCCACGTCTTCCTCATCTGCGCCACCGGCCGGACCGGCGAGCAGATGCGGGACGCGCTCAAGGCGCGGATCGGGAACCCGCCGGAGCAGGAGCGGGAGATCGTCCGCACCGAGCTGGGCAGGATCAACCGCATCCGCCTGGCCCGACTCGTCGAAGAGGACGCCTGACACCATGAGCACCCGCACCACCGCCTCCGTGTCCACGCACATCCTGGACACCAGCGTCGGCCGCCCCGCCGAGGGCGTGGCCGTCCGGCTCGCGGCCCGCAGCGGCAGGGACGCCGCATGGCAGGCACTCGGCGGCTCCGCGACCGACGCGGACGGGCGGTGCAAGGACCTTCCGGACCTGCCGGTGGGGACGACCCATGTACGGCTCGACTTCGCGGTCGAGGCGTACTTCGAGAAGTTCGAGAAGAAACGAGCCGAGGCGCAGCAGGACGCCCCCGCGAATCGGGACAGCGGCCCCGGCGTGTTCTTCCCGGAGGTGGCGATCACGTTCGCCGTCGTGCCGGGCGAGCACTACCACGTACCGCTGCTGCTCAACCCGTTCGGCTACTCCGTTTACCGAGGGAGCTAGCAGACACATGCCCATCCTGGGACAGAACCAGTACGGCAAGGCCGAGAACCGAGTCGTCAAGATCACGCGGGACGGCGCCACCCACCACATCAGGGACCTGAACGTGTCCGTGTCGCTCTCGGGCGACATGGACGAGGTCCACTACTCCGGCTCCAACGCCAACGTCCTGCCGACTGACACCACCAAGAACACGGTGTACGCGTTCGCCAAGGAGTACGGCATCGAGTCGGCCGAGCAGTTCGGCATCCACCTCGCCCGGCACTTCGTGACCTCGCAGGAGCCGATCCACCGGGCCCGTATCCGCATCGAGGAGTACGCCTGGGAGCGGATCGAGCACGCCGGCGAGGGCGCGCACTCGTTCGTCCGCAAGGGCCAGGAGACCCGGCTGACGCAGATCACGTACGACGGTGAGACGTGGGAGGTCGTCTCCGGCCTGAAGGACCTCGTCGTGATGAACTCGACGGACTCCGAGTTCTGGGGCTACGTCAAGGACAAGTACACGACGCTGAAGGAGGCCCACGACCGCGTCCTGGCCACCGAGGTCTCCGGCCGCTGGCGGTTCGGCTGGAGCGACGACGGGCAGCCGATGCCGGACTGGGAGGAGTCCTACGCGCAGACCAAGCGGCACCTGCTCCAGGCCTTCGCCGAGACCTACTCGCTCTCGCTCCAGCAGACGCTGTACGCGATGGGCGCCCGCGTCATCGACCACCGGTCCGAGATCGACGAGATCCGCTTCTCCCTCCCCAACAAGCACCACTTCCTCGTCGACCTGGAGCCCTTCGGTCTCAAGAACGACACCGCCGACGGAGCGGTGTACTTCGCCGCCGACCGCCCCTACGGCCTGATCGAGGCCACCGTCCTCAGGGACGGCCGGGAGGCACGGATCCCGTCGGACCTCACCAACCTCTGACGCGGACACGGAAAGGAACGGAAAGGAGAGGACGAACGATGGCACAGCGCCTCGTCATCGAGAACTGTTCGATCGCGACCGTGGACGCCGACGACACCGAATACGCCTCCGGACACCTCGTCATCGCCGGCAACCGCATCGAGTCGCTCGGCCCCGGCAGGGCCCCGGAGGGCCTGGAGAACGTCGTGCGCCGCATCGACGCCTCCGGGCACCTGGTCACCCCCGGCCTGGTCAACACCCACCACCACTTCTACCAGTGGATCACCCGGGGCCTGGCCACGGACCACAACCTCTTCGACTGGCTGGTCGCGCTGTACCCGACCTGGGCCCGCATCGACGAGCCGATGGTCCGCGCGGCGGCCCAGGGCTCACTGGCGATGATGGCCCGCGGCGGCGTGACGACCGCCATGGACCACCACTACGTCTTCCCGGAGGGCTCCGGCGACCTCTCCGGCGCGATCATCGGCGCCGCCCAGGAGACGGGCGTACGCTTCACCCTCGCCCGCGGCTCCATGGACCGCAGCGAGAAGGACGGCGGCCTGCCCCCGGACTTCGCCGTCGAGACCCTCGACGGCGCCCTCGCCGCGACCGAGGAGACCGTCAAGCAGCACCACGACGCCTCCTTCGACGCGATGACGCAGGTCGCCGTCGCCCCCTGCTCGCCCTTCTCCGTCTCCACCGAACTGCTCCGGCAGGGCGCCGGGCTGGCCCGCCGCCTCGGCGTGCGCCTGCACACCCACGGCTCGGAGACCGTGGAGGAGGAGAAGTTCTGCCACGAGCTGTTCGGCATGGGCCCGACCGACTACTTCGAGTCCACCGGCTGGCTCGGCGAAGACGTGTGGATGGCGCACTGCGTCCACATGAACGACTCCGACATCGCCGCGTTCGCCCGTACGAAGACGGGTGTCGCCCACTGCCCGTCCTCCAACGCCCGCCTCGCGGCCGGCATCGCCCGGGTCCCCGACATGCTCGCGGCCGGCGTCCCCGTCGGCCTCGGCGTCGACGGCACGGCGTCGAACGAGTCGGGCGAACTGCACACCGAACTGCGCAACGCCCTGCTCATCAACCGCCTCGGCACCCACCGCGAGGCCGCGCTGAGCGCCCGGCAGGCACTGCGGCTCGGTACGTACGGCGGCGCACAGGTCCTCGGCCGCGCCGGGGAGACCGGCTCGCTGGAGCCGGGCAAGCTGGCCGACCTGGTGCTGTGGAAGCTGGACACCCTCGCCCACGCCTCCATCGCCGACCCGGTGACCGCGCTGGTCCTCGGCGCGGCGGCCCCGGTCACCGCGTCGTTCGTGGGCGGCCGGCAGATCGTGGAGGACGGCCGCCTGCTCACCGTCGACGAGGACGAGATCGCCCGCTCGACGCGTCAGCAGGCCCGGCGCCTGGCGCGGATCGCCGCCGAGGGCTGAGCAGGTGATGGACTCCGGACGGGAGGGACGGCTCCCGGCCGGTGGCCGTGGACCCGATGCGGTCCACGGCGGCCGTACCCCGGGGCGCGCGCGGGGCCGCGCGCGCCCCGGGCCGGGCACCCGCCGCGGCGGAGCCACGCGCACGGCCTGGGC
>NZ_JBSGZV010000081.1:0-23361 GCF_053611185.1 Streptomyces sp. NPDC054834
CGGGGCGGCGCCATTACAGCGCGGGCGGCGGGTTGTAGCCCCACACGGCACCTTGCGGGGCGCGGCCACGGCGGGGCCCCCACCGGGTTTCGACCCGGTGGGGCACAGTCCTTCGCGGCTTCGGGTCGCCCCCTGGGTCACCTCTTGAGCAGGGCGACGAAGGGGGCCCAGGCGGCGGAGCTGAGGAGCACGGCGGGGCCGTCGGGCATCTTGGAGTCACGGACGGGGACCAGGCCGGGGATGTTGTCGGCGACTTCGAGGCAGTCGCCGCCGGTTGCGTTGCTGTAGCTGCTCTTGAACCAGAGAGCGTCACTCAAGTCGATCCGGTTGCTTGTCATTTCGGTAATCCTCTGCCGCTGTTTTGATCATCGCCAAAGACGACTCCGGTGCCAGTGCGACCGCCCTGAGGCGATCGTACGACTTACGGTAGTCCCCCACGAGAGCCGGATCATCGATGGTGTCACCGCTGTGCAGCGCCTCTGTGTAGAAGAGCGGCGGGGCATCAACGAAGGACATGATCTTCGCCGAGCCGGTCATGAACGGGTGCGCCACGCACTTCCGCGGTAGTACCTGCGAAGTGATCCGCCGGCGCTCGGCCAACTCCACAATCCGGTCCAACTGTTCGGCCATGTCCTTGGCCTCCAGAAGCGGATCGGTGATCAGGGACTCATGCAGGATCACCCAGTACTCAGGAGTGCGGTGATCCGCCTCGAAGAGGTCGGCGCGCGCCACCCGAGCGCGGACTTTCTCTTCCACCTCGTCATCGGGGGACAGCGGGAGACCCGCCAGGATGACGGCTCGGGCGTAGGCCGGAGTTTGAAGGAGCCCAGGGAGGAGCATGGGACACCACTCCTCAATGCTCGTAGCGTGCTTCTCCGCCTCCAGGACCTTCTCGAAGTACGCGGCGTGCCCAGCCCTCCGCGCCTTCCGTACATCCTCGCAACGCCGCTCGAAGAACCCGTCAGTGCCCAGCAGCCGATCCGCATGCCGGGCCAGATCGATCGGCATGCGTCGCTCCCCGCGCTCGATGTCGCTGAGGTAGGTCTTGCCGTAGAAGCTGCCTTCGAGAAACGCTTCCAACGACAGTCCCGCCGCCTCCCTCTTCCACCGCAACTCCTTGCCGTAGAAATCGGGGACGCTGATCGAACCGTCGATGTCCTTGCGTCGGACCACGCGCCACCGCCGTAACTCACCGTGCCGTTTCCACTGTTCACGTCGCGGACGCGAACCGTCTTCCACGCTAGCGAGCCACGCGACACTCTGTGAGGTATTCGTCACACACCGCACGGAAGGCTGTAACGCCCCATGCCCGACCAGCCCCCCACCGCCTACGACGTCACCCTCTGCGTAGAGAACCTCCGCGCCGCCCTCGCCCTGCACGACATCACGCTGCCCTCCCTCCTTGCCGACCTGCCGAGCTTCGCGGGCAGGTACACGCCACCCGCCGGCCTCGTCGCGCTCGGAAACTGCAACACCGCCACGGCTCACGCACTCGCCGCCGCCCTCCGGAAGTCGGCGGCCGAGCGATGACGCTCGAACTCAGCCTGCTCGCGACCCCGAAGGCCGTACCCGAACTCCGCTACCACCTTCGCGCACTCGACTTCGAAGTCCGCCTGTGCGCGACGGAGTTGCTGACGAACGTGATCGACCACCTCGGCGAGGGCACACCCGTGACCGTCCGCGTCACCGGAACGGACCTCGGTCACACCCGTATCGAGGTCACCGATCCGGACCCACGCGCGCTGCCCACCCTCCTGGCCGCCTCAGAAACGGCCGAGTCCGGCCGCGGTCTGACGCTGGTCGACGTACTCGCCCGGCGGTGGGGCGTGGAGCAGGGAGCGGACCGCAAGACGGTGTGGTGCGAGCTGGCCCAACCGGGGCAACAGCCGGTCACGCAGAACGAGGGAGTTGCCCGCGCACCCATGCCGGATCGGGATTGACGTGGGGCTGGCCGGCCACGACGACGGTCGGCACGGTCTCGTTGCCCTCGTTGGCCGCCCTCACCGCCGCGGCTCCAGCCGGGTCACGCCAGATGTTCACCCAGTGCAACCGGCGGGCGCGGAGGCCCAACCGCATACGCAGGCGCAGACAGTAAGTACAGCCCGGCCGCCAGTAGACGACCGGCCGACCGTCAGCCGCGCTGCGGCGTTGCGCTTCCGCGGCTCCGATCGACCTCGGGAAGACGAGAGGCGAGTTCAGGCCTGCGAGTAACACGAACACCAGCAGGAGCACTACGGCAGCGCCAGGGCTCCCCTTCAGGACCACCGTGCTCGCAACGACTGAGCCGCAGACCACGAACAGCATCGGCAAGATCCAAGCACGCATCACGAAGACGAAGGCTATCGGGATCGAAAACCGGTCATCTGTGATCGCCTGTCGCGCCCCGCCAGGCGTCCATGTGCACAGAAACTTCACAAGGAGACGCAGTTACTCCTGTGGATGTGCACCTCTGTCAGCAGACTGACCTACCGAAAGGTTCACGCCACCAGCCCGTCGGACAGAAGTGAACATCTGTACGAGACGTTCTGTGTGTGCCTAAAGTGTCGCCGCGCGCCAGCGGAGCCTGACCACTCCGTACGCGCACATCAGTCAGCGACCGGGGGAACGCCGTCGCTCACGGGGAGGGGTTGCATCGCCATGCCGTCGTGCCAGGCGTCCGCACACATGAATCCGGCGCAAGCCACGTGTTCCTGAGGCACCCTCAGGAACACACCGCTGCTCCCTGCTCTTCGGCCGTCCCACGGCCCGCACCCCCTTGCAACGAAGAAAGGGATGGCTCCTTGCAGCCCAGACCATGGTTCCGCCTGCCCACCTCACGAAGATCAGGCAGGTTCACCTCCGCCGTCACCTCCGTCGCCACCCTGGCCGTGGTGGCCGGCCTGGCGGTGCAGCCCGGTTCGGTCCGGCCGAACGCCGAGCCGGTCGCCGACTCCGAGCCCTGGTACCAGGACACAGCCGCCGAGCAGTTGCGCCAGGACCAGTGCCTGATGGCCGACGTGCTGCGGCTGGGTGGACCATCGATGGCCGCGATCGCGAAGGACGGCCTCAACCAGCCCGCCGACAAGCTTCATGTCCTGGCCAACCGGGAGCACTGGGAGCAGACGCCGCTGGCGGTCGCCTTTCAGAAGGACCGAGATGCGGCGAGCAAGGAGATGGATGATCTCGCTGCTCAGCGCGAGAGCTGGGAGAAGCCGCTCCAGGGTCTGGAGCAGCCCGTCGAGTTCAGCGGTGCAGATTTCTACTGGCCGCCCGACGGCGAGCAGAGCTTCTACAACCAGACCGGTCTGAGCAAGTGGGTGTCCGACCGGTTCTGGAAGAACGATTCCGACTTCTACGAGGACGCCACCCCGAAAGCCAACGAGAAGACCCTTAAGGCCGTCGACGACCTGGGCACTTCGAAGTACACGCAGCTTCCCGACCCGTCAAGCGTGAGTCAGGACGAGCGGGAGCGGGCGCTGGCCGAACAGCATGCCTTCGAGTGGATGCACGGCGGCCCCGGCTACAACGCGGGTGCCGACGACGCCCGCATCTTCCTCTCCTCCGGCGGCTTCCCGCGCACCGCCCCGCAGCCGGGCACGCCGGAGTACCGGATCGCGGTGGAGGACGTGAAGGCGCGGTTCGCTTCCTGCGGCTGGCGTGACCCGCTCGACCCGGACGCCGTGCTGGGTGACATCACGTCCACCGCGGCAGACGAGTGGCAGCAGGAGATCTCCTCCCAGACCACCCAGCGCAACCAGATCATCGACGCGAACAAGGATGCGGTCAACGCCCTGTCCAAGGGAGCCAAGGCCCTCAGTGACATGCTGGGGCACTCCTGGGTCGCCGATCACCTCACGAGCTGGCAGGACTACTGGAGTGCCGGTGGCATCGGCTGGATCGGTGACGGCCAGCTGGAGATCCAGGTGACGGCGGCCAAGGGCAAGTGCCTGGACGTGCAGGGATCCGGGACGGCCAACGGCACCCCGGTCCAGATCTACACCTGCAACAACAGCAGCGCTCAGAGGTGGCAGTTGTATGGCCACCACGAGGGCGGTTACACCCTGCGCAACGTCAATTCGGGCAAGTGTCTGGAGGTGCTGAACGGCGCCAGTGCCAACGGCACGAAGATCCAGATCGGGTCCTGCAGCGACAGCACGGCGCGTCAGTGGCGGTTCGACGTCCGGGCCGCGGGCGGGCTACGCAATGCAGCCACGGGCAAGTGTGTGAACCTGGCGGCGTTCGACAACGGCAAGGACGCCCAGCTCTACACGTGCAACGGCTCCGACGCGCAGAAGCTGCGGGTCGTGCCCAAGGACCACAACGGGGACGACAAGCTGGGCTACCCGGACAAGGCCCAGTTCAGCAAGGCCAAGTCCGGTGTCGCCGCCGCTCAGGCGGGGGCGAAAGCGCAGCTCGCCGTGCTCAAGACGCAGCTGGCCGCCGCGCAGAAGGCCGCCACCACCTCGGACACGGCCGTCCAGGCCGCCTATGGCATCGCCGATGCGGCCGGTGCTCCCCGGGGCCGGGGCCTGCTGGTGGGTCTACAGAAGGACCAGGTGACCAAGGGCGCGGCTGCCGCGCTGACGGCGATAGAGAAGGCCGGTGAGACGGCCGAGGCCGCGACCCGCGCCGCCGCAGGGGACAGCGCGACCATCGCGCAGCGCGCCCTGGCTCAGGCCGCGCAGTCGAAGGCGGAGTTCCGCAAGAAGGCCGCCGAGACCGCGGAGTTGCAGGCGAAGGCAGCCGCCGACGCCGCGAAAATCCACCGGGACAACGCCAAGAAGGACAAGGAGACCGCGGAGGCCAAGCTCGCCGACGCCCTGAAGGCCGAGGGCGACGCCAAGGCGGCCGCCGCCGACGCGCACGCCAAGCGGCTCGCGGCCGAGGCCGAGGAGAAGACGGCCAAGGCGGAGAAGGAGACGGCGGCGGCCAAGCAGGCCGAGGCCGCCGAGCACAAGAAGAACGCCGAGTCCGAAGCGACGAAGGCGAAGGACGCCAAGGACAAGGCCGAGGCAGCCGAGAAGACCGCCGAAGGCAAGCGCGACGACGCGGTCACGGCCAAGGACCATGCCAAGGCCATGCGCGACGACGCCTGGGACGCCGAGCAGAAGGCGGACGCGGCCCGCGCCAAGGCCGACGCCAAGGACGCCTACGCCGACAAGCTGGAGTCCGGGGATGCGGCGGACGCGGCCCGCGCCGCCGCGAACGACGCGGACAAGGCCGCTGACGACGCCGAGGCAGCGGCGACAAAGGCCCGCTCCGAGGCCGACGCCGCGACCAAGGCGGCGGCCGACGCCGACGCGGCAGCGACCCGCGCCGAAGCCGCGGCCAAGCGCGCCCGGTCCGACGCGGACGCCGCCCAGGCCGACAAACTCAAGGCCGACGCCGCGGTGAAGACCGCGACCAGCGCTGCCGCGGATGCCATCAAGGCGTCCCAGGACGCCTCAGCCGAGGCCAAGACGGCCGTCAAGCTCGCCAACGAGGCCGAGCAGCACGCCAAGGACGCCAAGACCCAGGCCAACGCGGCGAACGTGGAGGCCGGCAAGGCACTGGCCGCCGCAGCCAAGGCCGCCGGGTTCGCCCACGTCACCGCCCAGGCCGCCGTGGATGCCGGCAAGGCGGCCGAGCAGGTCGCAGCCCCCGCCAACGACGCCATCCAGCTCGGCTCCGCCTACGTCGACACCGACTCCGCCGCCGGCCTGGTCGTGCTGACCGGACAGGCGTCGAAGTCCATCGCCGACCAGCAGCAGGCCGTCGCCGACGCCCACGCCAAGAACGCCGCCGCCGAGGCCCAGGCCGCCAAGAACCTCGCCGACCAGGCCAAGGGCGATGCGAAGGAGGCGTACCAGCACGCGGCCAACGCCGCCCAGTACGCGGCCGACGCCCGCACCTACTCCAAGGAGGCCCTCGGCTACGCGGCCGACGCGGCCAAGGCCGCATCCGCCGCCGCGGACTCACTGGCGCGCACTGTCGAGTACGACAAGCAAGCCGCCGAGGACGCCGCAGCCGCCGACAAGGCAGCCGACAACGCCGAGGGCTACGCCAAGGACGCCCGCGACTCCGCCGACGCCGCCGAACTCGACGCCGCAGCCGCCCGCTCCGCAGCCGCCCAGGCCGAACAGGACGCCAAGGACGCCCGCGCCGCCGCCGACCGCGCCGATGCAGCCGCGACCGAAGCGGAACAGGCGGCGAAGGACGCCGACAAGTACGCCAAGGAAGCCCAGGAAGCGGCCGACCGGACCGAGAAGGCGGCCAAGGCCAAGCAGATCGACGACGGAACCGTCACCGACGAGCACGGCTCCATCGGCAACGTCTTCTACGTCGTCGACCACATCGAGAAGATCGGCGACCCGGAGGTAGTCAGCAAGTCGGGCGGCTGCGACCACTGGTGGGATCACCTCGCCTATCGGGGCAACTGCACGATCACCTCGAAGATCCGGTACAAGGCCGTTCTCAGCCTGTACCTGTGCGCCGCCGAGGGCATCGACCCGCAGAAGCTCATGTGCCCGACCGATGCCACGACCTATCTGGGCGAGGTCAAGACCGACGAACTGTCCCAGGAGGTCACGCACACCATCACGATCGCCGAGTGGCAGGACGGCGTCGATCCCATCGACATCCTCTTCGGCAGCTGGATCAAATGCGCCCAGAAGTTCACCTCCGGCTTCGAGAGCGGAAGCTGGGGCGGCTGCGCCTGGGCGTCCCTGGACGTCGCGAGCCTGTTCGCGGGCAAGATCATCCGACCCATCGCGGAAGCGCTGCGCGCTGTGGACGCATCGATCGCCACCGGGATCGGCATCCGGGACGCGTTCAATGCGCTCAAGGCCATCGACGGCATAGACGCGGCGACGGTTGCCGCGATCGAGAGGGAGGTCGACCTCTATGAGGACGTGATGACCGCGTGCACCAGGAACAGTTTCCCTGGCGAGACCAAGGTCCTCATGGGGGACGGAAGTCGCAAGGCGATCCGCGACATACGCCTCGGTGACCTGGTCCGCGCGACGGACCCGGAGACCGGCCGGCCGTCGGTCCGGCGGGTGACCGACACCCTGCGGCACGACACCCGGCGGCTCGTCGACATCACGGTGGCCGACGGGAGACTGTCCAGCACGCCTGGCCACCGGGTCTTCGTGGAGGGCCGTGGCTGGACCTTGGTCTCCGCCCTGCACGTGGGCGACAGCCTGCGCACGCCGGACGGGACGTTCCGGACCGTCACGGCCGTCAAGGACCGGGCCGGCCTGGCGCCCCAGGAGGTCTTCGACCTGACAGTCGACGGCATCCACACGTTCTACGTCAGCACCGAAGGCGCCCACCCGCAGAGCGTCCTCGTCCACAACTGCGAGGACATCGTGGCCGATGAGAACATCGAAGGGGCTCACACGATCAGCGAGCACGTGACCAAGACCGACGCCCAGATGGAGGCGAAGGCTCTCGACCCGAGGACCACAAAGGGTGTGGCCACCCGTTGGTTCAATGCCGACATCGCCCGGGACGCCGTCAACAAGGCGATGACCCAGTGGCTCGAGCGCAGCCCGAAGCACCTGGAGGAGCTCACCTCTTGGGAGAGGAAACAGGGGCAAAGGATGGGGAAGAAGCTGCCCACCGAGCTCAAGACGATCCGCTGGGAAGTCAGGGACATCGAGACCGGGGGCAAACCACTGGGCTACAAGTGGGTGAAGACCGGCAACACTGCCCAGAAGAGCGAAGTCACGTCCAGGTGGGTCGTCGTGCAGCTGAAGTACATCGGCACGAAGGTCGCTCAGCACCGGCAGGCCAAGTGGGTCGTGTATACCTCGTATCTGGAGGGGTGACGATGGAACACGAGCCTGAGAGCGACGCCGAGGGAGGCTTCCTCGAGGACGTCTACACGACGGACATCGGGCTGACCTGGCTGGCGTCGCGATGGGAGGTGCTGGAGGAGCTCTACAGGGAGTACGTCCAGTCTCACTGTGACGAGGGCCCCGCCGCGGTGTGGCTCAAGATCGCGGAGTCGTCGGTCGACGAGTTCGACCGCTCGAAGGCCGCCCAACTGGGTCAGGACGTCCAGCGGCTGCTGCGCTCTCCGCTGACGGACGAGACGATCCGCACGGTGTGGCTCGCCGCCACCCACGGAGTCTTCGATCCGAGGGAGCACGGTATGAGCGCCGGCGCTTGGCTGCGGAAGGCCGAAGAGGCGTGGCTGGGCCGGGTGCGCCAGAACGATCCCGCGTTCGTCCCCCCGCCGCCGCGACCCGTGGTGGACGAGGAACTTCGGCGGGCCGTCCTCCAGGTGATCCGCCCGGTCGCGGAACGACTGAGCCTCGCGGTCGAGAATCCGCCGTTCGGCACCCCGGTGACCGGCCTTGTCTCCGCGCTGGAGCGGGTGGTCACCGAGTGCTGCGCGGACCTCGGCTACCGGCTGTTCCTGCGTGCCATGAAGGCGTACCACGTACCGGCCGACCGACCGGGCCTCGTCGCCCTCGGTGAGCGTTTCGGCTACCCGGAGTGGGTCGTACCCGAGGGGCTCAACGACCGGGCCGACTGACGTCCAGGGCCGCAGGGGAGGGTAGACGGACACGCCGAAGGAGCGCCATGACCTCGCCGCGGCGATGCCGGGTTCACCTGGATGATCGAGCCGCACGGTGGCAGCTTCGTCGTCTCCGGCCCGTCCGCGTGGCAGGAGGCCGACAGGGTGTACGAGGGTCCGTCCTTGTTCGACTTCTCCCAGCCCTGGCCCCGGACTTCCCTGTGGAGTCGGTCACCGTCGGCTGACCCCGGCAAAAGAAGCTGAGGGCGCCCCCTGTAGAAGGGGGCGCCCTCAGCGCCGTACAAGCCCCTTGGGGCGGCCGTCAGTTGCTGCTGTCGCCGCCCAGGTGGTGCACCCGCAGCATGTTGGTGGTGCCCGGGACGCCGGGGGGCGAGCCGGCGGTGATGATGACGATCTCGCCCGGGTTGAAGCGGTTGGTCTTGGTGATCTCCTGGTCCACCAGGTCGACCATCTCGTCGGTGCTGTTCACGAACGGCACGACGTGCGACTCCACGCCCCAGCTGAGCGCCAGCTGGTTGCGGGTGCCCTCGTCGGTGGTGAAGGCGATGATCGGCTGGGCCGCGCGGTAGCGCGAGAGGCGGCGGGCGGTGTCGCCGGACTGGGTGAAGGCCACCAGGCCCCGGCCGCCGAGGAAGTCGGCGATCTCGCAGGCCGCACGGGCCACCGAACCACCCTGCGTCTTGGGCTTCTTGCCCGGGACCAGCGGCTGGAGGCCCTTGGAGAGCAGCTCCTGCTCGGCCGCGGCGACGATCTTCGACATCGTCTTCACGGTCTCGATCGGGTACGCGCCCACGCTCGACTCGGCCGACAGCATGACCGCGTCGGCGCCGTCCAGGATCGCGTTGGCCACGTCGGAGGCCTCGGCGCGGGTCGGCCGGGAGTTGGTGATCATCGACTCCATCATCTGGGTCGCCACGATCACCGGCTTGGCGTTGCGCCGGCACAGCTCGATCAGGCGCTTCTGCACCATGGGGACCTTCTCGAGCGGATACTCGACGGCGAGGTCACCACGGGCGACCATCACGCCGTCGAACGCCATCACGACGTCCTCCATGTTCTCGACCGCCTGCGGCTTCTCCACCTTGGCGATGACCGGGACGCGGCGGCCCTCCTCGTCCATCACCTTGTGGACGTCCTGGACGTCCTTGGCGTCCCGCACGAAGGACAGCGCGACCAGATCGCAGCCCATGCGCAGCGCGAACCGCAG
Organism: Streptomyces sp. NPDC054834; assembly: GCF_053611185.1. NCBI lineage: Bacteria > Bacillati > Actinomycetota > Actinomycetes > Kitasatosporales > Streptomycetaceae > Streptomyces > Streptomyces sp. NPDC054834. The sequence continues at coordinate 9,714 of NZ_JBSGZV010000081.1, forward strand.
GTCCTCGATGTCCTTCTCGCTCAGCGCGGGCACGTTCACGGCCGCGCCGGGCAGGTTGATGCCCTTGTGGTCGGAGACCACGCCGCCCTCGATGACGATCGTCCGCACCCGGGGGCCCTCGACGTCCAGGACCTTCAGCTCGACGTTGCCGTCGTTGATCAGGATCTGGTCGCCGCGGTCGACGTCACCCGGCAGGCCCTTGTAGGTGGTCCCGCAGATCTGCTTGTCGCCCGGTACGTTCTCGGTGGTGATGACGAACTCGTCACCGCGCTCGAGCTCGACCGGACCCTCGGCGAAGGTCTCCAGACGGATCTTCGGGCCCTGGAGGTCGGCGAGGACACCGATGGCCCGGCCGGTCTCCTTGGACGCGGCCCGGACGCGGTCGTACCGCGCCTGGTGCTCGGCGTGCGTGCCGTGGCTGAAGTTGAACCGGGCCACGTTCATGCCGGCCTCGATCATGGAGACGAGCATCTCGTGGGAGTCGACCGCGGGGCCGAGAGTGCAGACGATTTTCGAACGGCGCATGGGGGCGATCCTATCGGTTTGTTTCGCTACGGAATATTCCGTCTGGCGGAAGATACAAATGGGCGCGCATGCGCTCAGGCGTGTTACTGACGTGTATACGTGTATTCCTCAGTTGTTCTTTCCGACCAGTGCGTAAGTCTGTGTGGCAATCTCCAGTTCCTCGTCGGTCGGCACCACGGCGACGGCCACACGCGCGTGCCCGGGCGAGATCAGCCGCGGCCGATCGTCCCGTACGGCGTTCAGCTCGCCGTCCACCGCCAGGCCCAACTCCTCCAGGCCCGCGATGGCAGCCTCCCGCACCGGGCTCGCGTTTTCCCCGACTCCCGCTGTGAAGACGACCGCGTCGACCCGTCCCAGCACCGCGTAATAGGCGCCGATGTACTTCTTCAAGCGGTGAATGTAGACGTCGAAGGCGAGCCGCGCCTCTTCGTCCCCCTCGTCGATCCGCCGGCGGATCTCCCGCATGTCGTTGTCCCCGCACAGACCGAACAGACCGCTCCTCTTGTTGAGAAGAGTGTCGATCTCGTCCATGGACATTCCGCCAACACGCGCCAAATGGAAGATGACCGCCGGATCCAGGTCGCCCGACCGGGTCCCCATCACGAGCCCCTCCAAAGGCGTCAGCCCCATGGAGGTGTCCACGCACCGGCCCTTCTCGACCGCGGAGGCCGAAGCGCCGTTGCCCAGGTGCAGCACGATGACGTTGACCTCGGAGGGATCCTTGCCCAGCAGCCGCGCGGTCGCCCGGGAGACGTACGCGTGCGAGGTGCCGTGGAAGCCGTACCGCCGGATCCGGTGCCGGTCCGCGATCTTCGGGTCGATCGCGTAGCGTGCCGCGGACTCCGGCATGGTGGTGTGGAACGCCGTGTCGAAGACGGCGACCTGCGGCAGGTCCGGGCGCAGCGCCATGGCCGTACGGATACCGGTGAGGTTGGCCGGGTTGTGCAGCGGCGCGACCGGGATCAGCCGCTCGATCTCGGTGAGCACCTCGTCGTCGATCACCGTGGGCTCGGTGAAGAACATGCCGCCGTGCACCACCCGGTGCCCGATCGCGGCCAGTTCGGGCGAGTCCAGGCCGAGGCCGTCCTTGGTCAGCTCCTCGGCGACCGACTTGAGGGCGGCGTCGTGGTCGGCGATCGGGCCGCTGTGCTCCCGGGTGTCACCGGTGGTGACGCAGGTGTGCTTGAGCCTCGAGGTCTGCTCGCCGATGCGCTCGACCAGCCCCACCGCCAGCCGGCTGCTGTCGCGCATGTCCAGCAGCTGGTACTTCACCGACGAGGAGCCGGAGTTGAGGACGAGGACACGGGTGGGGCTGCTCACAGCTCGGACGCCTTCTCGCTGGGGTGCTGGGCCTGGATCGCCGTGATGGCGACGGTGTTGACGATGTCCTGGACGAGCGCGCCCCGGGACAGGTCGTTGACCGGCTTGCGCAGACCCTGGAGGACCGGGCCGACGGCGATCGCGCCGGCCGAGCGCTGCACGGCCTTGTAGGTGTTGTTGCCGGTGTTGAGGTCGGGGAAGATCAGCACGCTGGCCTGCCCCGCGACCTCGGAGCCCGGCAGCTTGGTGGCCGCGACCGACGGCTCCACGGCGGCGTCGTACTGGATCGGCCCCTCGATCTTCAGATCGGGCCGGCGCGTGCGGGCCAGCTCGGTCGCGTCGCGCACCTTGTCGACGTCGGCGCCCGAACCGGACGTACCGGTCGAGTACGACAGCATCGCGATCCGCGGCTCCACGCCGAACTGCTGGGCGGTGGCGGCCGACTGGATGGCGATGTCGGCCAGCTGCTCGGCGTTCGGATCCGGGTTGACCGCGCAGTCCCCGTAGACCAGCACCTTGTCCGCGAGGCACATGAAGAACACGGACGAGACGATCGACGACTCGGGCTTGGCCCGCCCGTCTCCCGCCACCGCCCCGCCCGACGCGCTTCGCGCGGCCCCCTTTGTTCTTATGATCTCGAAGGCGGGCCGGATGGTGGCCGCGGTCGAGTGCACGGACCCCGACACCATGCCGTCCGCGAGCCCCTCCTCGACCATCAGCGTGCCGAAGTAGTTGACGTCGGAGACGACGTCGTACGCCAGCTCCACCGTCACGCCCTTGTGGGCCCGCAGCAGCGCGTACTTCTCGGCGAAGGCGTCCCGCAGTTCGGAGGTGGCCGGGTCGATCAGCTGGGCGTCGCCCAGGTCCATGCCGAGATCGGCGGCCTTCTTGCGGATCTGCTCGACCGGCCCGAGCAGCGTCAGGTCGCACACGCCCCGGCGCAGCAGCACCTCGGCCGCGTGCAGCACGCGCTCCTCGGTGCCCTCCGGGAGGACGACCCTCCGCTTCTCGGAACGGGCCTGCTCGAGGAGCTTGTGCTCGAACATCATCGGGGTGAGCCGGTCGCTGCTCGGTGCGGAGACGCGCCTGGCCAGGCCGGCGGTGTCGGCGTACCGCTCGAACAGGCCGAGCGCGGTCTCCGCCTTGCGCGGGGTGGCCGCGTTCAGCTTGCCCTCCAGCGAGAACAGCTGCTCCGCGGTGGGGAAGCTGTTGCCGGACACGGACAGCACCGGGGTGCCGGGGGCGAGGCGGGCGGCCAGCGTGAGGATCTCGTCGCTCGGCACCTCGTCGAGGGTGAGCAGCATCCCGGCTATCGGAGGGGTGCCGGCGCTGTGCGCGGCCAGCGAGCCGACGACCAGGTCGGCCCGGTCGCCCGGGGTGACCACCAGACAGCCCGGGGTCAGGGCGCCGAGGAAGTTCGGCAGCATCGCGCCGCCGAAGACGAAGCCCAGCGCGTCCCGGGCCAGCCCCGAGTCGTCCCCGAGCAGCACCTTGGCGCCGAGGGCCTGGCCGATCTGCGCGACCGTCGGGGCGGACAGCGCGGGCTCGTCCGGAACCACGTAGCAGGGCACCGGCAGGCGGGAGTCGAGCCGCTCGGCGATCTCGTCCCGGTCCTCGCGGACCACCCGGTTGGCGACCATGGCCAGCACGTCGCAGCCCAGCCCCTCGTACGCCCGGTAGGCGTTCCGGGTCTCCGCGAGCACGGACTCGGCCGTCTGCTTGCGCCCGCCCACCACCGGGATCACGGACGCGCCGAACTCGTTCGCCAGCCGCGCGTTCAGGGACAGCTCGTCCGGGAGCTGGGTGTCGGCGAAGTCGGTGCCGAGGACGAGGACGACGTCGTAGTCCCGGGCCACCAGGTGGAAGCGGTCCACGAGGGCGGACACCAGCTCGTCCGTGCCCTGCTCGGCCTGGAGCGCGGACGCCTCGTGGTAGTCCATGCCGTAGACGGTCGCCGGGTCCTGCGACAGCCGGTAGCGCGCACGCAGCAGCTCGAACAGACGGTCGGGCCCGTCGTGGACGAGGGGACGGAACACACCGACCCGGTCGACCTGCCGGGTCAGGAGCTCCATGACTCCCAGCTCGACGACCTGGCGGCCGTCGCCGCGATCGATCCCGGTCACGTACACGCTGCGCGTCACGTGTGCTCTCCCTCTCGGTCTCGTGGTCCGTCTCGGGCCAGAAAAATCGCCCACCGAGGTGAGCAGAACCCTCTTGACAGTACCCCTGAAGCTGGATAAGGCGCCCGTCAGTGCCGTGTCGCCACCAGGTCAGGACGGGAGCCGCAGTGCCCGTGGGGACATGAAACAATCGGACTGGCTCACCGGTACCCACAGCGAGCAGGAGACACAGCACGATGCGCATCGGAGTTCTCACCGCAGGCGGCGACTGCCCCGGCCTGAACGCCGTGATCCGGTCGGTCGTGCACCGAGCGGTCGCGCAGTACGGCGACGAGGTGATCGGCTTTGAAGACGGCTACCGGGGTCTGCTCGACCGCCACTACCGCACCCTCGACCTGGACGCCGTCAGCGGCATCCTGGCCCGCGGCGGCACCATCCTCGGCTCCTCCCGCCTCGAGCGCGACCGGCTGCGCGAGGCCTGCGACGGAGCTGCCGACATGGTCGAGGAGTTCGGCATCGACGCGCTGATCCCCATCGGTGGCGAGGGCACGCTGACCGCGGCGCGCATGCTGTCCGACGCGGGGCTGCCGGTCGTCGGCGTCCCGAAGACGATCGACAACGACATCTCGTCGACGGACCGCACCTTCGGCTTCGACACGGCGGTCGGCGTCGCCACCGAGGCGATGGACCGTCTGAAGACCACCGCCGAGTCCCACCAGCGGGTGATGGTGGTGGAGGTCATGGGCCGCCACGCCGGCTGGATCGCCCTGGAGTCCGGCATGGCCGCCGGTGCCCACGGCATCTGCCTGCCCGAGCGCCCCTTCGACCCCGCCCACCTGGTCAAGATGGTCGAGGAGCGGTTCGCCCGCGGCAAGAAGTTCGCGGTCGTCTGCGTCGCCGAGGGCGCCCACCCCGTCGAGGGCACCATGGACTACAACCGGGGCGAGATCGACCAGTTCGGCCACGAGCGTTTCCAGGGCATCGGCACCGCCCTGGCGTACGAGCTGGAGCGCCGGCTCGGCAAGGAAGCCAAGCCGGTCATCCTCGGCCACGTCCAGCGCGGCGGCGTCCCGACCGCGTACGACCGCGTCCTCGCCACCCGTTTCGGCTGGCACGCGGTGGAGGCCGCGCACCGCGGCGAGTTCGGCAGGATGACCGCGCTGCGCGGCACCGACATCGTGATGGTGCCGCTCGCGGAGGCGGTGACCGAGCTGAAGACGGTGCCGAAGGACCGCATGGACGAGGCGGAGTCGGTCTTCTAGGAAGTCGGTCTTCCAGGGAGTCGGTCTTCCGAGCGGGCTCGGCGAAGTCCGCTACGGTTCGGCAGCGCCCCAAAGGGGCGCGGGGAACTCCGCGACCAGCCACGACGGCGCCGCAGTCGAACGACGGCACATCACGGCACATCCAGCGGAGCGCTCAGGCGGTCTGCCGCCGGATCGCCGTCCAGAAGTGCTCGACGATCCGCTCCGCGAAGTCCTGCCCGCTGTCGTCGGCGCCCGCGTCGCCGCCGCCCCAGCCGAGCGTGGCCGCCGTCAGCCCCTGGTACCCCCGGTGCAACTCCTTGAGTGCCACCTCGAGCAGCCGCCGGTCCAGCGGTACCAGGCGGGCCACCGGCCGGACGTAGGCCTGCCAGCGGGTGGTGACGGCGTTGCGGAGCAGCTCGGCCAGCCTGGGGTCGCGCCCCGTCACGGTGACGAAGTCGGGCAGCGACAGTTCCAGCAGGTGGGCGAGGACGGCCGACTGCCGGTCCGTGCCGCGCCACTCGTCGTTCTCCTCCATACGCAGGTACGCGAGGAACTCCAGCCCGACGGCGAGGGCCACGTCCTCGGCGGCCAGCCCCCGGGCGATCCGGTGCTCCCGCAGCGTCCGCGGCCTGCCGATGAGCTCACCCGGTGAACACCACAGCACCGCCGCGAGTGCGGTGAGCTCGGTGTTGCTGGGCGAGGTGAGCCCGCGCTCCCAGGCGACGACGAGGTCGGGGGAGACGTACGGCAGCCCGTACGAGGCGCGCATGCCGTAGGCGACCTGCGCGGGCCCCATGCCGAGGGCGGTACGGAGTCGTCGGGCGGCGGGGGCGTCGAAAGGCGGTCCTGGCTGATCCGGTCGAACTGAGGGCGGTCGGCGCACGCGGCTCAAACTAGGGGGCGGGAGCGCGGGGTGACTACGGACTGTTCGGCCAGGATCACGGACTGTATGAAGGCGCGGTTCCGGCCCGGGACGGGGTGGCTGGAACCGTACGTTCCGGGGGTGGGTGGCCGGAATGGCAAGGTGGAGCGGCATATGCGGGTGCGGGGCGCGGGCCGGACGGCGAGGTGAGCGGGGCGAAGCGGGGGCGGAAGAGCGGTCCGGGGGAGGGGAAAACGGCGGCTCGATCCGTACGCTGCCTCACCCCTTGACCGCCCCGCCCAGCGCGAATCCCCCGCCCAGCCGCCGGGCCACCGACACGTACAGCACGATCACCGGCGTCGAGTAGACGACGGAGAACGCGGCCAGCTGCCCGTACACCACCATCCCGCGATTGCCGAAGAACTCGTTGATGCTGACCGAGGCGGGCATCTGATCGGGCGTCAGCAGCAGCATGAACGGGACGAAGAAGTTCCCCCACATCATCACGAAGGAGAAGACGGTCACCACCGCGACACCGGGGCCCATCAGCGGCAGCACGATCCGCACCAGCGACTGGAGGGTCCCCGCCCCGTCCGTCCAGGCGGCCTCCTCCAGCTCCTTCGGGACCCCGTCCATGAAGTTCTTCATCAGCCATATCGCGAAGGGCAGTTGGGACGCGGCGAAGAACAGGGCCGTGCCCTGCGTGGTGTCGATGAGGTTCACCCGCACGAACAGCGCGTACACCGGGACCATGATCGCCGTGATCGGCAGGCTCGTCGTGAAGAGGATCGTCAGCAGGAACGGGCGGTTGAGCCGCGACCGGAAGCGCGACAGCGGGTACGCCGCGAGCGCCGCGCACACCACCGTCAGCAGCGTTCCGCCGCCGCACAGGACCAGGCTGTTCAGCAGCGGGGTGAAGGTGATGTCCGGCTTCAGCACGGCGTCGAAGTTGCCGAGCGTCACACCGTCCGGGACCTTCACCCGGAGATCCGCGTGAGCGTCCAGCGCGGACAGGACCACCCAGGCAAGCGGGAGCGCGAAGGCGGCGGCGCAGAAGAGAAGTCCGGCGTCGGCGGCCAGGCGACGGGACGTACGGCGACGGAGGGCGCGACGCAGGGCCATCTCAGACCTCCGCCCGCAGCAGACGCAGATACACGACGGAGAACAGGGAGCCGACGACCAGGAGCAGCAGCGCCACCGCGGTGCCGTAGCCGATCATGCTCTTCTGGAACGCCTGCTCGTACATGAACAGGGGGAGCGTCTGGCTCTTGTCCCCAGGGCCGCCTCTCGTCATCACCCAGATCAGACCGAAGACGGAGAGCGTCTGGAGGGTGTTGAGCATCAGGTTCGTGGCGATCGAGCGGCGGATCATCGGCAGCGTGATGTGCCACAGGCGGCGCAGGCCGCCCGCGCCGTCGACCTCGGCGGCCTCCGTGATCTCCTGGGGGATCTCGTTCAGCGCCGCCGAGTACACCAGCATCGAGAAGGCCGTGCCGCGCCACACGTTCGCGAACGACACCGCCAGGATCGGAAGCGTGAACAGCCAGTTCTGGCGCGGCAGATGGAGCCCGTCCAGGATGGCGTTCAGGGTGCCTTCCCGCCGGAAGAAGGCATAGAGCAGGAACCCCGCGACCACCTCCGGCAGCACCCACGCCGTGATCACGACCCCGCCGGTGAGCGTACGGACGGGCTTCGACGCCCGCTGCATCAGCCCGGCCAGCGCCAGGCCCAGGGTGTTCTGCCCGACGAGGGACGACAGGACCGTGAAGACGAGCGTCAGCCACACCGCGTTGCGGAAGGCCGCGTCCTGGAAGGCCGTACGGAAGTTGTCGAAGCCCACGAAGGAGGAGTGGGCCTGGCCGGTGAGCTGGAGGTCGGTGAAGGCGATGTAGACGCAGTAGGCGATGGGTCCCGCGAGGAAGAGCAGCAGGAGGGCGAGGGCGGGCGTGAGGGGCAGGGCGCGGAGCAGGGCCCTGCTGGGATGTCCCCGGGTCACTTCTTGACCACTTGGCCGTCGGTGACCTGCTTCAGTTCGTCGTCGTACGCGCTCGCCGCCTTGTCGACCGAGGCGTCACCGGTGGTCACGCTCTCCATCGCCTCCTGGATGGCGGTGGAGACCTTCGGGTACGCGGGGTAGGCGGGCCGGTAGTGGGTGCTGGCGACCAGGTCGGTGAAGAACTTGATGCCGGGCTGGGCGGTGGCGTACGAGGAGTCGCTCGCCACGTCCTTCCGTACCGCGATACCGGAGTTGGCGATGTACCACTTCTGGGCGTTGGTCTTCGTCTGCATCGTCCTGATGAAGTCGAAGGCCAGGCCGGGATGGGCCGCCTTGGCCGGGATCGACCAGGTCCAGCCGCCGGACATGCTCACCTTGCCCGGGGCCTGGCCGTGCTGGGTGGGCATGGTGGCGAGGCCCAGCCGCTTCGACCAGTCGAGCCATGCGTGCCCGCTGCCGGGGAGCCAGTCCTGCGGGAGCCAGGAGCCGTCCAGGTCGATGCCGAGCTTGCCCTGGGGGAGGAGTTCGCCGCGGACCGTGGTGCTGTAGTTGGGGTCGAGGGCGTCGGAGACGTCGGGGCCGAGCTTCTCCTTGTAGACGGTCTCGACGAACGTGAGGGCGTCCTTGAAACCCTGGCTGCCGGCGACCCAGTTCTTGGTGGCCTTGTCGTACAGGGGGTCCGTGCTGCCGTCGCCCGTGCCGTAGAGCAGCATCTCGAAGGCCTGCATGGTGGCGGTCTCGCCGGCGGGTTTGCCGGTGTAAACGTTGAGCGGGGTGACGCCGGGGACCTTGCGCTTGATGGTGCGGGCGGCGGCGAGGACGTCGTCCCAGGTCCTCGGCTGCCAGTCGGCGGGCAGACCGGCCTTGGCGAAGATTCCCCTGTCGAACCAGAGTCCCCGGGTGTCGGTGCCGTCCGGGACGCCGTACGTCTTCCCGTCCTCGCCCCTGGCCGCGGACTTCGCCGTGTCGATGAACTGGCTCCAGTCCTTCCACTTGGCGAGGTACGGGTCGAGAGGCTTCAAGTACCCGCTCGTGATGTCCGAGTTGATGAGGAAGGTGTCCTCGTAGACCAGGTCGGGGGCGGTCCTGGGGGAGCGGAGCATCTGCTGGAGCTTGGTGTAGTACTCCGAGTCCGGGGCCTTGATGGGGACGAGCTGGACCTTCTTGCCGGGGTACTGCTTCTCGAACTGCTTCTTGATGTCGGCGAGGTAGGTGTCCATCACCTTGATGGAGTTGTCCGTCGACTGTTTGAAGGAGACCTTCAGCGTGTTCGGATCGCTGCCGGAACCGCCGCCGCAGGCGGTGAGGGCGGTCGCGGCGAGGGCGGCGGTGAGGAGGAGGGGTAGGGCGGCGGTGGGGCGCACGGGCATGACCTCCTGCGGACGCACTTCGTTGTGGCGCGGAGATTGCTGCGGTGCGAAGGTAAGAGGAATGGTCTAGTCAGGTCAATGGTCGCGGCAGCGGTGAGTGCCGTCGCACGGGCTCACGGTCGCCGCTGCTCCACCGCGCTCACCCACCGGTAGACCAACTCCGGTCTCCCCACCTGTCCGTACACCGGTTTCCGCTCCGCCCGAGCCCCCTCCACCAGGTGCTCCAGATACCGTCGGGCCGTGATCCGGGAAATCCCCACGGCCTCCGCGACGCCCGCTGCCGTGAGCCCTTCGGAGGCCTCGCGCAGGGCGCCGGTCACGCTTTCCAGGGTCGGCCCGCTCAGCCCCTTCGGAAGGGCCGCGGGGCCCGGGGCGCGCAGGGCCCCCAGCGCCCGGTCCACCTCGTCCTGGCCGCTCGCCTCGCCGACCGCGGCGCGGAACTCGGCGTACCGGACCAGCCGGTCACGCAGTGTGGCGAAGGTGAACGGCTTCAGAACGTACTGGACGACCCCGAGCGAGACCCCCTCCCGCACCACCGCCAGATCCCGCGCCGACGTCACCGCGATCACGTCCGCGTGATGCCCGGCCGCCCGCAGCGACCGGGCGAGCTGGAGCCCGTGCACATCGGGCAGGTGCAGGTCGAGCAACAGCAGGTCGACCGGCGTACGGTCCAGCATCCGCCGCGCCTCCGCCCCGGTGTGCGCCTTGCCGACGGCCGTGAAGCCCGGCACCCGGCCGACGTACATGACGTGCGCGTCCGCCGCTACGGGATCGTCCTCCACCACCAGCACGCGGATGTGCTGCTCGTTCGTCATACGTCGCCTCCAGACACCGGGGACGGCCCGACCGCCGTACGCAACGGCAGCCGTACCTCGAACTGGGCCCCGCCGCCGTCGGCCTCCGCCACGGACAGGGTCCCGTGCAGCCGGTGCACGGCCTGCCGCACCAGCGCCAGGCCGAGCCCCCGCCCGCCCGGGCCCGCCGGCTTGGTGGAGAACCCCCGCTGGAATACCAGGTCGGCGAGGGCGGGATCCACACCGGTCCCGGTGTCCGCCACCCGCAGCACCAGAGTCCGCGAGGGCTCGTCCGTGTCGTCGGTGGACGCCGTCACCGTCACCCGGGCCTTGGCGCTGCCCTGCGCCGCGTCCACCGCGTTGTCGATCAGGTTGCCGAGAATGGTCACCAGGTCCCGTGCCGAGAGGTCGTCCGGGAGCACTCCGTCGTCCAGCCGGCTCTCCGGCGAGACCAGGAGTTCCACGCCCCGCTCGTTCGCCTGTGCCGTCTTGCCCAGCAGCAGCGCGGCCAGCACCGGCTCGCTCACCGCCGCCACCACCTGGTCGGTCAGCGCCTGCGCCAGTTCCAGTTCCGCCGTCGCGAAGTCGACCGCCTCCTCCGCACGGCCCAGCTCGATCAGGGAGACCACCGTGTGGAGGCGGTTCGCGGCCTCGTGGGCCTGCGAGCGGAGGGCCTGTGTGAAACCGCGCTCGGAGTCCAACTCGCCCATCAGCGACTGGAGTTCGGTGACATCGCGCAGGGTGACCACCGTGCCCCGGCGCTCGCCGCCCGACACCGGTGAGGTGTTCACCACCAGCACCCGGTCAGCCGTCAGGTGCACCTCGTCCACCCTCGGCTCCGACGCCAGCAGCGCGCCGGTCAGCGGCACGGGCAGGCCGAGGTCGGCGACCGACCGGCCCATCACCTCGCCCTCCGGACCCACCCCGAGCAGCTCCCGCCCGCCGTCGTTGATCAGCGCCACCCGGTACTGCCCGTCCAGCATCAGCAGCCCCTCCCGCACCGCGTGCAGGGCGGCCTGGTGGTAGTCGTGCACATGACTGAGCTCGGTCGCGTTCATGCCATGGGTGTGGCGGCGCAGGCGGGCGTTGACGACGTACGTGCCGACCGCGCCCAGCAGCAGGGCGCCGATGGCGACGCCGAACAGGGCCGTGACCTGTTCCTGGACGCGGCGGCTGATCGCCTCGACCCGGATGCCGGCGCTGACCAGGCCGATGACGTGGCCGTTCTCCATCACCGGCGTCACCGTGCGGACGGAGGCGCCGAGGGTGCCGGTGAAGGTCTCCGAGTGGGTGCGGCCCTGCTGGGCGTCCTCGATGTGGCCCAGGTAGCGCTTGCCGAGCTGCTTCTTGTCGGGGTGGGTCCAGCGGATCCCGTCCGGGGTCATGATCGTGACGAAGTCGACCCCGGTGTCGCGCATGACCTGGAGGGCGTACGGCTGGAGGTGCGCCGACGGGTCCGGCGCGTGGATCGCGGCCCGTACGGAGGGGGTGTCCGCGATGGAGCGGGCCACGGCCGTCGCCTGGCGGGTCGCCGCCTCCTCGGCCTGCCGCTGGTCGCTGACGTAGGTGAACAGCGCGTATCCGGCCACGACCACCGCTATGAGCACGGCCTGCATGGCGAACAGCTGGCCGGCCAGGCTGCGGGGCCTCGGGATGGCTGGAACTCGCATGTCGTCAGTGTGCCTCCGAGGTAAGCGTGAACTAAATGAACGGAAGGGTGACCGCCCTCACACGGCGGGAGATAGTCACTGGCATTCCCCTATAACGCCCGGACGTGAGCCGCACGCCGGTGTTAGCCGACGAAGACGTCAAGGAGGGCAGCCGTGGCCGCCAGCACTTCCGATACGGCACCTGCCGCACCCGCCGCGAAGCGGGACCGCACTCATTACCTGTACATAGCCGTGATCGTCGCGGTGGCGCTCGGTATCGCGGTGGGCTTGATCTGGCCCGACACCGGGGTCGAACTCAAGCCACTGGGCACGGGCTTTGTGAACCTGATCAAGATGATGATCTCGCCGATCATCTTCTGCACCATCGTGCTCGGGATCGGGTCGGTCCGGAAGGCCGCCAAGGTCGGTGCGGTCGGCGGTATCGCGCTCGGCTACTTCACGGTGATGTCGCTGGTCGCGCTGACCATCGGTCTCGTCGTCGGCAACGTGCTGCACCCGGGCGACGGGCTGCACATCACCAACGCGATCAAGGCGTCCGGGCACGACCAGGTGTCCGCCGACGCGCTGCCGCCGGTGGACTTCGTGCTGTCGATCATCCCGGTGACCTTCGTCTCCGCCTTCACCGAGGGCCAGGTGCTCCAGACCCTGCTGGTCGCCCTGCTCACCGGTTTCGCGCTCCAGGCGATGGGGCCGGTCGGGCAGCCGGTGCTGCGCGGTGTCGAGCACATCCAGCGGCTCGTCTTCCGCATCCTCGCCATGGTGATGTGGGCCGCCCCGATCGGTGCCTTCGGTGCCATCGCCGCGGTGGTCGGCTCGGCCGGTGTGGACGCGCTGAAGAGCCTCGCCGTGCTCATGCTCGGCTTCTACCTGACCTGCGTCCTGTTCGTCTTCGTCGTGCTCGGTGCGCTGCTGCGGGTCATCACCGGCCTGAACATCTTCTCGCTGTTCAAGTACCTGGGCCGGGAGTTCCTGCTGATCCTGTCCACCTCCTCCTCCGAGTCCGCGCTGCCGCGGCTGATCGCGAAGATGGAGCACCTGGGCGTCAGCAAGCCGGTGGTCGGCATCACCGTCCCGACCGGCTACTCCTTCAACCTCGACGGCACGATGATCTACATGACCATGGCGTCGCTCTACATCGCGGACGCCCTGGGCACGCCGATGTCCGTCGGCGAGCAGATCCCGCTGCTGCTCTTCCTGCTGCTCGCCTCCAAGGGCGCGGCGGGCGTCAGCGGCGCCGGTCTGGCCACGCTGGCCGGCGGTCTTCAGTCGCACAAGCCCGCGCTGGTCGACGGCGTCGGCCTGATCGTCGGCATCGACCGCTTCATGAGCGAGGCCCGCGCCCTGACGAACTTCGCGGGCAACGCCGTCGCCACCGTCCTGATCGGCACCTGGACGAAGGAGATCGACCGGGACCGCGTCCGGCAGGTGCTCGCCGGTGAGCTGCCGTTCGACGAGACGACCCTGCTGGACGAGGGCGCGTCCGCGCCGGCCGCGGATCTGCCCGAACCGCGCCAGGGCGGCGACAAGGAACTCGCCAAGGCCTGAGCCCCCCATACCCCGGGCGTCCGGCCCCGCCTGAACCCGGGCCGGGCGCCCGGACGAACCGTCTCCGGGCGGCTGAGACTCCCCCCGTAAGCTCAGCCGCCCGGAGGCCTCTTTTCGCGACCTACTCGCTCAGCTTCGCCACCAGCGCGGTGGCGGTGGAGGCGGGCACGCCCGCCGCGTTCAGGACACTGACCGCGGCGGC
>NZ_JBSGZV010000082.1:0-22379 GCF_053611185.1 Streptomyces sp. NPDC054834
GACGCCGGGGGCACCCGCGTCGTTCTCGTCGGCCGCGGCCTCGACCTGGCCGGGATCGTCCGGCTCGCCGCCGCCGAACCCGCCGTACCGCCCGAGGCGGTGGAGCGGGCGCACGGCCTGGAGGAGCCCGCCGGCTTCGCCGGCCAGGCCGCACGGCAGACCGGGCGGGCCACCACCGCCGACGCCATGGTCCTGGCCTGCGGACTCGTCATCGCCGTACGAGCGCTGCGGCTGCTGCCGGTGCCTCCGCCCGTCCCCGCCTTCGCCGTGGCCGCCGCCCTCCCGTCCGACACGGAGGACCGCCCGCTGACGGGGGACGTCACGATCGCGCCCGAACTGCTGCCGGTGCTCGCGCAGTTGTGAGTTTTCGCCGCGCGGGGCGGCCCTCATGGAAGAAATCCACCAGCTGCGGCCTCGCGCTGGAGCCCGCCCGCCGCCGCGCCGACGCTCGTTCCATGACCACCGAACGCATACCGACCCCCGTCGCCCCGCCACCGCCCCACCGCCGGCGCCGGTCCGCGCTGACCGCCCTGCTCCTCGCCGAGGCGATGAACCTGCTGGACGCGACCGTCGTGCAGGTCGCCGCCCCCGCCGTGCACGCCGATCTGAGCGGATCGGTGTCGGACATCCAGTGGTTCTCCGCCGCCTACACCCTGCCGTTCGCGGTGCTGCTGATCACCGGCGGCCGGCTCGGTGACATCGCGGGCCGGCGCCGCCTGTTCGTCCTCGGCGTCACGGCGTTCACGCTCGCCTCGCTCGCCTGCGCCCTGGCGCCCACGGCGGGCCTGCTGATCGCCTTCCGCGCGGTGCAGGGCGCGGCGGCGGCGATGATCATTCCGCAGACCATCGGGCTGATCAAGGCGATGTTCGCGGGGGAGGAGCTCTCCCGGGCCCTGGGCAGCATAGGCCCGGTGATGGGCCTCGCCGCCGTCTGCGGACCCGTCCTGGGCGGCGTACTGACCCACGCCGACCTGTTCGGTTCCTCCTGGCGCGCCGCCTTCCTCGTCAACGTCCCCGTGGCCCTGGTGGTGCTGGCCCTGTCCTCCCGGCTGCCGGAGAACCGCGCGCCGCGCCGCCCCAGCCTCGACCCGGTCGGCACGGCGCTGGCGGCGGCCGGCACCGGTCTGATCGTCCAGCCGCTGATCGACGCGGACGTCACGCGCCTCGCGGGGCGGAGCTGGGCGATGCTGTCCGCGGGCCTGCTCCTGGTCGCCGTCTTCGCCCTGCACCAGCGCCGGGTGGCGGCGGCCGGCCGCAGCCCCCTGCTGGAGCCGACCCTGTTCGCCCGCCGGGGCTTTCCCGCCGCCCTCGTCACGTCGACGTCCTTCTTCGCGGTGACGAACGGGCTGACGACGGTGGTCGTCCTGCAACTCCAGCTAGGCGCCCACGCAGGCGTGCTGGCCTCCGGTCTGAGCCTCGCCCCCTGGTCGGCGGGCCTGGCGGTCGCGTCGTGGCTGGCGGGCGCGCGGCTGGTACGACGGTACGGGCGGCGCGTGATGCCGTACGGGCTCGGCGTCCTCCTGACCGGTCTGCTCGCCGCCGTCGCCGGTTACCACACGGCGGAGCCCGGCGCGTACCCCGAAGCTCTGCTTCCCGCCCTGGCGCTCATCGGTGTGGGCGCGGGCCTGTTCACCCCAGCGTTCTTCACCCTCGCCCTGAAGCCCCTCGCCCCCCAGGAGATCGGTTCGGCCGCCGGCCTGCTCAACGCGGTGCAGCAACTCGGGGCGACCCTCGGTGTCGCCGTCCTGGGCAGCGTCTACCTCAACGCCGCATCGGCGCGGCACGCGGCCGAGGCGGCGTGCTGGGTGGCGGTGGGACTGGTGGGCGTGAGCTGGGTGGCGAGCCGGAGGGTGACAGCGGAGACATAGCCGCGGGGCTGCCCGCCTTCAGCGTCCGCAGCACGGGACTCGTCTCCAGCGCACGGATCTGCCGCAACGCCCCCAGCCGTCGCGTCAGATACCGGTGCAGGTCGGCCGGGTCCCGGCACAGGGCCTGCGCCACCAGATTCGTCGGCCCGGTGGTTGCCGCCACGAAGGCCAGCTCGTCGTGGGTCGCCAGCTCCTCCGCCACCCCTTCCAGGTCCGCGGGGCGCACCGACATCCACAGCAGCGCCCGTGTCCGTACCCCGAAGAGCCCGGCGTCCATCTCCACGTCGAAGAACAGCCCGCCCCCGGCCCGCAGCTCGGCCAGCCGCCGCGCCACCGTGGCCGGCGACCACCCGGTCCGGCGGGCCAGCTCCCCGAAAGCGGCCCGCCCGTCCCTCTCCAGGGCGGCCAGCAACTCCGCGTCCCCCGGGCCGGGTCGGCGTGCCTCGACGCCCTCGGCTCCCTCGCCGTCCTCCCGGCCCTCCGCGCCCTCGCGCAACGCCCGCTGCTGCTCGGCGTCCAGCGTCCGCGCGCCGCGCCGCCAGTTCACGGGCCCGCCGAGATAGGTGTGCAGCAGGCAGTGGGCGGACACCGCGGTGATCCCGCCGGTGCGCGGAATGTCCCTCAGCAGCAGCGAGTTGCCGGCGGTGTCGTCCGTAGGGGCGTGGATGATCGCCGTGATCTCGGTCCCCCCGGACGTCAGCTTCACCCACGAGGTGTCCGGCCGCCGCACCAGCGCCTCAGCGATCGTCTGCGCGGACCGCGCCGCCGCGGTGAGCCGGACCAGCCACTGGGTGCGCCCCGCCCGGTGCGGGTCGGCGAGACCGACGACCCGCAGCCCGGCCTCGGTCCGCAGCCGCCGGTACCGCCGGGCGACCGTCTGCGCGGAGACGCCGAGCACCCCGGCGATACGGCTGAACGGCGCGCGCCCCTCGACGTGCAGGGCGTGGATGAGGGCACGGTCGAGGTCGTCGAGCATGCCCCCATCCTCGCGGACGCCCTCGGTGGGACGCCCGACCGGGCTCAGAGGTCGAACTCGTGCGGCGGCAGCTCCAGCGTGAAGCACGCCTCGCGGACCACGGCCTGCTCGGTCTTGTCGAAGTCCCCGTCCGCACCGCCGATGACGATGCCGATCTGGATGACGGCCCGTGCCTCCGCGGGCTTCTTCTTCGCCTTGGCGATCTCCTGGAGCACGCTGACCTTGCCGAAGGCGAAGTCGGTGGTCAGCTTGTTCAGGTTGTCCTCGAAACGGCGCCGCAGGTCGTCGGCGGGGAAGTTCTGCAACACCTCGTTGGTGGCGATGAGCTGGGCCACGCGCTGCCGCTCGGCCGGGTCGATCGTCCCGTCGGCGGCCGCCACGAGCGCGCACATGGCCATGCTCGCGTCGCGGAAGGCACCGCTCTTCAGATCGTTCTTCTTCGCCACCAGCTGGGTCTGCATCGTCGACGCGGACTCCTTGATGCGGTCCCACAGGGCCATGCGAACTCCTCAGACGGGTCGGCACATACGGATCGACTGCTTCTACAACACCGTAGAAACTTGTGCGCAGGCCGAAAAGTTCCGGTGAGACGTTCCGGGTCCCCGTGCCGGTGCCGCCCCTGGGGTCAGGCGACCCCGGCCGGCGTCTGGCGTCGCTTCTGCTTCCGCTCGCGGCGGCTCACGCGGGCTTCCTGGTCCGGGAGCCAGCCGAAGGCCAGGCAGCTGCCGGTGACGCCGAGGACGAGGCCGACGATGAAGCCGCCCAGGTTGGAGGTCATCCAGGTGCCCAGGGAGAGCAGGACGCCGGTGATGGAGTAGAAGATGCGCTGGGCCGGGGTGAAGAGGATCAGCAGACCGAGGATCAGCATCAGGGTGGGCAGGAGGTAACCGGCCAGGCCCTGCATGCCGACGTGCAGGATGACCGGAAGCGGTGCCTTCATGGTCACCAGGATCTCGGCGCCGCCCAGTACGAGCAGCAGGCCGCCCGCGAAGGGACGGCCCCCTCTCCACTGCCGGAAGCGGTCCCTGTCCATCACGGGCAGCCGTCGCTGGAGAACTTCATGTGCAGGTTGGGCAGCTTGAAGACAGCCGCGGTGGCCGCGTAGTTGCGCTGGTACAGGTGCGTGATGGTGACTTTGTCGGCCTGCTGGCTGTAGACGCCCGCGGGGCCCTTGGCGTCGACCTTGTCGAGGGTGCTGGCGTCGCGGCCGATCTCGATGTTCTTGAACGAGGCGTTGCCCGTGATGTCGTCGGAGTCGATCGACAGGTTCGACACCTGCACCTTCTTGGACCCGGTGCCCGCGGTGAGGACGAGCTGGATGCCGCCGAGGTCGACGCTCTGGCACATGTTGGTGAGCGTGCCGTTCTTCACCACCGAGGTGACGACCAGCTCCTGACCCCCGGTGTCACCGGCGTTGGGGCTGTTCTCGATCATGTTGTCCAGCCCGCCGTACTGCGCGAACCCCGTGCCGTCGAGCCGATCGGCCTTGACCACGAACGGCATGCCGGAGATGGCGAACTGGACGCCCAGGGCGCCCTGCGCGGTCAGGATCGCGAGTCCCGCGGTGACCGCGGCGGCGGGGACCGCCATCACCGCGGCCCGGCGCAGCCGGACCCGCCCGCGTCTCGGTGCGGAACCGCTTTCGGGGTTCTCGGGGGTGTTGTCGGCGGACGAGAGGTCCGGGGACGAGGCCATGTCTGCTCCCATGGGCATAGTCATGCGGGTTGGGCTTGTGGCGCGTTGTCCTGGCGCGGACATCGGCTGCCGCGCACGCCTCCTCGCACTCCCGGCGATTGCAAGGGCTTTCACGTTACGCAGCAGTAGCCGCCGAGGAAGTTACCGGGGGTTACATGAGGGGTCAAGAGAGTTGTGAAAAAAGAGTGTCGATTATGCGTCGTCTGCTTTCAAGTGCAGCAACTCCCTTGATCGACCTTGACGTTGACTGATCCTCAGGTCTACAACTGCCCCTGGCTCAACCGGATCCGTGGCGCCGGATCCGCCGTGCGGCACCATCTGTCCTCTCCAGGGGTGCTCCCGGCACGGCACCCCACACAGACCGCCCCCGCACAAGCGCGTTCCCGGCACGGGCTCTTTCCCCCAGGGCCTTACGTCCCGTGCCCGGCCGCCCTCATTCGGCCCGGCCGGAAGTCTCCCCCCGAGGCTCTCGGCCGGTGTCCAGCCGCCGCTGCCGGTCCGTCACGTACGGAGAAGGCGTGCACGGACCGGCAGCGGCCGGCGCCCCAGCGCGCCCCCCAACCCCCCACCTCACCCTCACCAGCCCCCCACCCAGGAAAGAGGCACCCGCATGCGCACCCGTACCCTCGTCACCCTCGCCGGAGCCGTCGCCGCGCTCGCGCTCCCGCTGGCCGCCGTCCCCGCCTCCGCGGACGGCACCGCCGTGCTCACCACCGGCAGCGCCGGCGGCACCGCGGTCGCGGTCGGTGACGT
This sequence comes from Streptomyces sp. NPDC054834, assembly GCF_053611185.1. Taxonomy (NCBI): domain Bacteria; kingdom Bacillati; phylum Actinomycetota; class Actinomycetes; order Kitasatosporales; family Streptomycetaceae; genus Streptomyces; species Streptomyces sp. NPDC054834. The sequence goes on from NZ_JBSGZV010000082.1 coordinate 5,293, forward strand.
CCTCACCGCGCCGCTCGCGAGCGGCACCTCCGCCACGCTCTACTCCAGCGCGACCGGCACCAGCGGCGTCAAGTGCACCTCGTCGCAGTTCACCGCCACCGTCAAGGACAACCCGGCCGCGCCCGGCACGGCCACCGAGTCGGCCGGCGCGCAGACCTTCGACGCCAGCAGCTGCACCAGCAACGTCCTCGGCGTCACCGGTGTCAGCAGCATCACGGTCGACAACCTGCCCTACACCACCACCGTGGCCTCCGACGGCACGCTCACCGTGACCCCGGCGAGCGGCTCGACCATCCAGACCACCGTCAAGCTGAAGACGCTGCTGGGCTCCATCACCTGCGTCTACCAGGCGGCCAGCCTGACCGGTACGTCCGACAACAGCGACAACAGCATCAACTTCACCAACCAGCAGTTCACGAAGACCTCCGGCTCCTCGCTCTGCTTCTCCAGCGGCTACTTCACCGCCAAGTACGCCGCCGTTACCGACGCGGGTGCTCCGGTCTTCGTCAACTGAGTGTCGTAGCCGAGGCGTTCACCGCCGACGCAGACGCACAGCCAGGGCGGCGCCCCCGGTGAGCACCAGCACCGCGGCGGCGCCGCCCGCCAGTAGTGGCGCGGAGGGCCCGGAGCCGGTGTCGGTGGTGGAGGCCACCGGGGTGCTGTCGGCGGCGGTGCCCTCGGTCCGGGGGGCGCTCGCCGCCTTGCCGGATGCCGCCGCGGCCGTCTCTCCGCCCGTCTCCGTGGCCGCCGGCCGGCCGGAAGCGCCGGCCGCCGGCCGGGCCGCCTTCCCGGTCGCCGCGCCGGCCGAAGCCGGAGCCGAGGGCGACGGGGTGGTGGCCTTTCCCGCCTTCGCCTTCGGGAACACCACGTCGGAGCACGAGTAGTAGGTGTCCGGCGTACTGCTGTTCTGCCAGATCGTGTAGAGCACCTGCCGCCCCGTCCGGTCCGACGGCAGCGTGGCCCCGATGTGGTACGCGCCGTCGGTCAGCGCCGGGTCCGTGACCTGGGCGAAGGGTTTCGAGGGCAGATCGGACCAGGTCAACGGCTTGGACGGGTCGTAGCCGGGCTTGGTCAGATAGAGCTTGAACGTGCCGGTGTGCGGGATGGTCGAGGCGTACGTCATCGTCATCCTGGCGCCCGGGGTCAGCCGGGTCGACGGCCAGTCCGGACGGGCCAGGTCGAGGCCCTTGTAGGCGGACAGGCCGCCGCTGCACAGCTTCCCGTCCGCGATCACCTGCCGATCCCGGCCGTCCACGCCCGCCACCCGCAGGTTGTCCCACATCGTGAAGGGCGCGCCGTTGGCGGTGACAGCCGCCCGGCAGGCCGCCGAGCGTGCCGCGTCGCCACCGTCGGGGGAGCAGGCGTACACCCGGCTGACCGGATCCGTCGGCGCGCCGTGCGCCCGGGCCGGTCCCGCCGCGCACAGCGACAGCAGGGCCGAGGCCGCCACGGCGGCCCCCGTGACCCTCAGGGGTGCGGTCATCCGACTCATCGCAGGACTCCTCCTCGCCGGCGCGGCAACGGTATGTCCCGTGCAGTACGGGAAACGGGCCGCCTGCGTTCAGTTCGCCCCTCGTGTACGGATCCGCCGCCTACAGGGCCGGTCGGTGCTTGCATGCACCGACCGGCCCGTCCGTTTGAGGTCCCATTGAGAACCGCCCGACCTCCTCGTATCGTGGCGATCACGGGCGCGGCGGCCCGGTCGTTCGCCATGTCCTCCGGAAGACGGCAAAAGCCTAGGTAGGGGCCTCAATTGACATCGTCCGCTTATTGACCGTCACAGGCGGCCGGGCGGTCGGTCGCAGGGCTTGCACGTGTCGGCCACCGAGTCTGCACAAACCTGCTCCGTTGTCGCAGGGTGAGTTATCGTGTGCGTGGGGTAAAAAACAAACGGCACGTCCCGTACGTTTCTGACTTCAAGGAGTGTCCCTTAGATGGCGAGGCAGTTACGCGCCGAGCAAACCCGGACGACGATCATCACGGCCGCGGCCGACCTGTTCGACCGTCACGGCTACGAATCGACCAGTCTGAGCGACATCGTCGAGCACGCCCGGGTCACCAAGGGCGCGCTCTACTTCCACTTCGCGGCCAAGGAGGATCTGGCGCGCGCCATCATGGAGTTGCAGGCCCAGGCGTCTCGGCAGGTGGCGAGGGAGGTGGAGAGCCGCGGCTGCTCGTCGCTCGAGTTCCTGATCCGCACCACGTTCGGGATAGCCCGGCTCGCGGTCGAGGACCCGATCCCCCGGGCGGGACTCCGCCTCGCCACCGCGGACGTGGCCGTCCGGCCGCCGCTGAAGCACCCGTTCTCGGAGTGGCTGGACCTCTCCACCCGCAAACTCCTCGGCGCGGTCAAGGAGTCCGACCTGCACCCGGACGTCGACGTGGACGCCGCCGCCCACTCCCTCGTGTACTTCTTCGTCGGCACCCGGGTCGCCGGCCGCTCCCTCGACCCCGACGGACGGCTGCCCCGCAGGATCGCCGAGATGTGGCACCTGATGATCCGGGGAATGGTGCCGGTACCCCGGCGCGCCCGCTATCTGACCCTCACCACACAGCTGGAACGGGAGACCAGAACCGCCTGATCCGCGGGGTACGGTGACGCCCATGCCCGACACCCCCGCCGCCCCCGTGATCCTCGGTGACGAACCCGGCTCCTTCCCGCGCAGCGTGCTGGCCGAGCGGCATCCCGCGATCATCCGGCAGGTACGCGAGGCCTTTCCGTACGGCCCCGAGCAGCACCGCGCGCTGGACGCGCTGCTGAAGAGCTGCACCGAAGGCGTCATCGAGCCGCTGCCCGCCGACGCGCCCGACCGCGACCGGTGGCGGGACTGGGGCGCGGACACCTGGACCGGCCGCTCCTGGTTCGACGTGCCCTGGCTGTGGTCGGAGAGCCACTTCTACCGCCGGCTCCTCGACGCCGTCGCCTACTTCGGCTCCGGACCCTGGGCGGGCATCGACCCCTTCCGGCCCTTCAAGCGCGCCGAACTCGACGCCGGGGATACGGACGAGGAACTGGCCGCGCTCGACGTGCTCGAGGACCTGCCGGCCGACGAACGGGCCCGCGCCCTGCTGCACGGCTCGCTCTGGGGCAACCGCGCCGACCTCGGCTTCCGCCTCTCCGCCGAGAGCACCGAGGGCGCCGAGGCCCAGGAGACCGTCCCGGCCCTGGTGGCCGACGACAGCGACGCCCTGTGGTCCCTGCTGCCCTCCTCCGGTACGGGCACGCTCTGCCTGGTCGCGGACAACGCCGGCCGGGAACTCGTCCCCGACCTGCTCCTGATCGCCCACCTCCTCGCCGAGGGCGATGTCACACGGGCCGTACTGCACGTCAAGCCCTATCCGTACTACGTCTCCGACGCCACGACCGCCGACGTGGTGGACGCCCTGCGCCGGCTCACCTCGGCGCCGGGCGCGGCCGGTGGCTACGGGCGGCGGCTGTGGGCGGCCATGGCCGACGGGCGGCTCACGGTGCGCGCCCACCCCTTCTCCTGCGCCCCGCTGCCGTACGCGGACATGCCGGACGACCTGCGTGCCGAGTTCGCCGCCGCGACCCTGACCGTCGTCAAGGGCGACCTCAACTACCGGCGCCTGGTCGGCGACCGGCTGTGGCCGCCGACCACGCCCTTCCGGGACGTCACCGCGTACTTCCCGGGCCCGGTCGCCGCCCTGCGCACGCTGAAGTCCGACGTGATCACCGGCCTGGACGCGGATACCGAGGCGGCCCTGGTCACGGCGGAGGGACAGCGCTGGCGCACCGGGGGCACGCACGCGCTGATCCAGGTCGGCGGGGGATCAGCCGACGTGCACCGGCAGTGACTTGATCCCGTTGATGAAGTTGGACACGAGCCGTTCGGCGGGCCCGGCGAGCCGCGGTGCGGGCAGTGCCCCGAGTGCCTCCTCGTACAGCAACCGCAGCTGAAGCCGGGCGAAATGGGCGCCCAGACAGACGTGCGGGCCGTCCCCGAAGGACACGTGCGGATTGGGTGTGCGGGCGAGGTCGAGCCGGTCCGGGTCGGTGAAGACCCGCTCGTCGCGGTTGGCCGAGGCGTGGAAGACCACCACCTTGGCGCCCGCGCGGATCCGCCGCCCGCCCAGTTCGGTGTCCCGTGCGGCGGTACGGCGGAAGGTCAGCACCGGCGGATGCCAGCGCAGCAACTCCTCGACCGCCTGGGGGAGCCCCACCTTCCCCGCGCGCAACAGCCCGTACACCTCAGGATGTTCCGCGAGCGCCAGCAGCCCGCCCGGAGCGGCGCCGCGCACGGTGTCGTTGCCCGCGATCGTGAGCAGGAAGAAGAACATCTCCAGTTCCGCGCCGGTGAGTTCGACGTCGTGGGCCAGCGTGGTCAGCACGTCGTCGGCGGGCCGGCGCCGCTTGTACGCGGCCAGTTGCCGCGCGTACTCGAACATGTCCGCGAGCAACGCCGGTGAGCGCGGGTCGACCGGCCTGCCCGCACGGTCGAGCACCGGCTCACCGGCCTCGTCCGGGTCCTGGTAGCCGATGACCCGCCGCGTCCAGTGCAGCAGCAGCCGGCGGTCGCTCGCCGGGACGCCCAGCAGGTCGGCGAGGTTGAGCAGGGCGTACTCGTCGGTGACGGCGGCGACCAGGTCGACGCTCCCGTCCGCGGCGCGGGCCGCTTCCAGGGCCCGCCCGAACAGTGTGCGCGCCCTTTCCCGCGCGACCTCGGCGAACCGGTCGACGCGTCCCGGGGTGAAGGCCCGGCTGACCGTCCGGCGCAACCGCCCGTGCCACGGCGGATCCTGATTGAGCATCATGCGCCGGATGAACGGCAGGTCCGCCGGATCGGGATCCCGGATCTGGGTCGCGCCCACGTACGACGAGTACGTCCCCGGGTCCTTGAGCACCCGCACCACATCGGCGTGCCGGGTCACCGCCCAGAACCCCGGCCCGGCCGGCCAGCCCAGCACCTCCGGCTCGTCCTGCCAGGCCACGGGGTGCCGGTCGCGCAGGATCCGGTAGTCGGCGTACGGCACCCCGGCGGCGTACCGCCGAGGATCGAACACGTCGGGCACCGGCCCCGTCTCCGGTGACGGCGCGAGAGAGGTCATGGGAACACCGTGGCGTCTTTGCCCGGGCCCGGCAAGAGTTCCCGGTTCTCCCATCCTTCACGCGATGGTGTGATCATGTGCCGCGTCCCGGATGCCTGTTGGGGGCCGCGGGTAGGCCCCGGCCATGACGCAGCCGTTCGAACTCCCGCGCTTCTACATGCCGTACCCCGCGCGGCTGAACCCGCACCTCGACGAGGCGCGCGCCCACTCGACGGCGTGGGCGCGCGAGATGGGCATGCTGGAGGGGTCCGGGATCTGGGAGCAGGCCGACCTCGAGGCGCACGACTACGGGCTTCTGTGCGCCTACACCCACCCCGACTGCGACGGCCCGGCGCTCTCGCTGATCACCGACTGGTACGTGTGGGTGTTCTTCTTCGACGACCACTTCCTGGACATGTACAAGCGCACCCCGGACCGCGCCGCCGGCAAGGCGCACCTGGACCGGCTGCCGCTGTTCATGCCGCTGGACCCCGGGGCCGCCGTACCCGAGCCGGAGAACCCGGTCGAGGCGGGCCTCGCCGACCTCTGGGCGCGCACGGTGCCGTCGATGTCGGCTGCCTGGCGCCGGCGGTTCGCCGTGGCCACCGAGCATCTGCTCAACGAGTCCCTGTGGGAGCTGTCCAACATCGACGAGGGGCGGATCGCCAACCCCGTCGAGTACATCGAGATGCGCCGCAAGGTCGGCGGCGCCCCCTGGTCGGCGGGGCTCGTCGAGTACGCGACCGCCGAAGTGCCCGCGTCCGTCGCCGGGTCGAGGCCGCTGCGGGTGCTCATGGAGACCTTCTCCGACGCCGTCCACCTGCGCAACGACCTGTTCTCCTACCAGCGGGAGGTCGAGGACGAGGGGGAGAACAGCAACGGCGTGCTGGTCCTGGAGACCTTCTTCGGCTGTACCACCCAGGAGGCCGCCGACACCGTCAACGACATCCTCACCTCCCGCCTCCACCAGTTCGAGCACACCGCGCTCACCGAAGTGCCCGCCCTCGCCCTGGACAAGGGCCTCACCCCGGACGAGGTCGCGGCGGTGGCGGCCTACACCAAGGGGCTACAGGACTGGCAGTCGGGCGGCCACGAATGGCACCTGCGCTCCAGCCGGTACATGAACGAGGGCGCCATCTCCGCCGCGCCCTGGCACGGCCTGACCGGACCGGGCACCTCGGCCGCCGACGTCGGCGCCCTGCTCGCCTCGGCGGCGTCAGAACGGCTGCGCGCGTACGCGCATGTGCCGTTCCAGAAGGTCGGCCCGTCCCTGCTGCCCGACTTCCACATGCCCTTCCCGCTGGAGCTGAGCCCGCACCTGGAAGGAGCCCGCCCCCGGCTGACCGCCTGGGCGCACCGGATGGGCATCCTCGAGGAGGGCGTCTGGGACGAGGACAAGCTCGCCTCCTGCGACCTGCCGCTCTGCGCGGCCGGCCTGGACCCCGACGCCACCCCCGAGGCCCTCGACCTCAGCTCGCAGTGGCTCGCCTGGGGGACGTACGCCGACGACTACTACCCGCTGGTGTACGGCCGCCGCCGGGACCTGGCCGCCGCCCGGCTCGCCACGGCCCGGCTGTCGGCCTGCATGTCCGTCGCGGGCGAGCCGGCCCCCGTCCCGGCCGGTGCCCTGGAGCGCGGCCTGACCGACCTGTGGGCGCGCACGACCGTGGAGATGACCCCTGATGAGCGGCGCACCCTGAAGCGGGCCGTCGACACGATGACCGAGAGCTGGATGTGGGAACTGTCCAACCAGCTCCAGAACCGCGTCCCCGACCCGGTCGACTACCTGGAGATGCGGCGGGCGACCTTCGGTTCCGACCTCACCCTGAGCCTGTGCCGCATGGGGCACGGCCCGGCGATCCCGCCGGAGGTGTACCGCAGCGGCCCGGTCCGTTCGCTGGAGAACGCCGCCATCGACTACGCCTGCCTCGTCAACGACGTCTTCTCGTACCAGAAGGAGATCGAGTACGAGGGCGAGATCCACAACGCCGTCCTCGTCGTGCAGAACTTCTTCGGCGCCGACTACCCGACCGCGCTCGGGATCGTGCACGACCTGATGACCCAGCGGATGCAGCAGTTCGAACACGTCGTGGCGCACGAACTGCCCGTCGTGTACGAGGACTTCCGGCTCACGGCCGAGGCGCGTGAGGTCATGGACGGCTATGTCGCCGACCTGCGCAACTGGCTGGCCGGGATCCTGAACTGGCACCGGGGCGTCGACCGTTACAAATCGGGCGCTCTGGCTGGCCGCGCCCACGGCTTCCTCCCGGACCGGCCCCCGGCGCCCGCGCTGCCCGTCAGCTGAACTTCCGCACACGGGAGCGGCGGCGGTGCTGGTGGAGCGGCTGGCCGGAAGGGACTGACGAACCGCGACGGCTATGACTTCCCGTCGCCGCCCCCTGCTCAGTCTCACTCGATCGTGGCTCGTCGCGCCCCGGTGCGCTGGGTAGTGCGCCTGGGTGCACACCAGCCGGAGGCGATCCATGGAACACACTGCGCTGCGCCCCAAGCCGATCCCGGGTCAGGAACGCAGGGACGGCGGCCCCAGCGGGCCCACGCGTCGCCCGCACGCCGCGCGCCGGCGCGGCCGACGGCTGCGGACCGCGCTGTTGGGGCTGTTCATCGGCGCCGTCCTGGTGCTGTCCGGCGTCGGGCTCGGCACGGTCGGTGCCACCGTGATCGGCATGAGCAGGCTCGCCGAACTGAGGCGCCAGGCACCGCCGCCCGGCGACTCGGCCCCGGCTGCACCCTCCGCCGCCCAGGGCCCCGCCCAGACGGCGCCCGCCGCCACCCTCGGCCTGGAGGTCATGGACGCCGAGAAGGCGGGCGCGCTGGTCGTCGGCGTCCATGTCCCCGGCCCGGGCTACGCGGCCGGCCTGGTCCGCGGCGACGTACTCCTCCAGGTCGGCAGGACCCGTGTCGACACGGCCGCCGATCTCGCCCGGGCTGTCGCCGCGGCCCGGCCCGGCGCCCGGGTCACCCTCACGGTGCGCCACCGAGGCGGCGGCTATCAGCAGCTGACCGCCGCTCCCGGTCTGGTCACGTGAGCGCCCGTCCTGACGGGCGATTGGCGAACGTTCGTTCGAATTCCGGGGAGGGGAGACCCGGCTTCGCCCGCGGGACCCCGTAACCGGCTCGCGTCGCCCTCCGTGTCCGGGCAGGATGCTCCCGTGGTCCCATGCCCAGCACGTTCCCGCGTTCACGGAGGCCCGGATGACCAGTAGTACGCCCGCGCCCTTCACCGCCGACGACTACAGGGCCCGCATGGAGCGCGCCGCGCGCGCCGCCGCCGACGCGGGGCTGGCCGGGCTGCTCGTGGCGCCCGGCCCGGACCTGGTGTGGCTCACCGGCTACGCGCCCACCGCGGTCACCGAACGGCTCACCGTGCTCGTCCTCGCCCCCGGCCGGGACCCCGTGCTCGTCGTGCCCACGCTGGAGGCCCCGGACGCCCAGAAGGCACCCGGCGCCGCCGCCCTGACCCTGCGGGACTGGACCGACGGCAAGGACCCGTACGCCGTCACCGCCGGCCTCCTCCCGAACAGCGGCAGCTTCGGCATCAGCGACAACGCCTGGGCCCTGCACCTGCTCGGCCTTCAGAAGACGCTGCCCGGCACCTCCTACGCCGCCCTCACCGACGCCCTGCCCATGCTGCGCGCCGTCAAGGACACAGCCGAGCTGGAACTGCTGGCGGCGGCCGGGGCGGCCGCCGACGCCACGTTCGAGGAGATCCGGAAGGTTCCCTTCACCGGCCGCCGGGAGTCCGACGTCGGCGAGGACCTCGCCGACCTGCTGCGCCGGCATGGACACTCCCAGGTCGACTTCACCATCGTCGGCTCCGGCCCGAACGGCGCCAACCCGCACCACGAGGTCGGCGACCGCGTCATCCAGCGCGGCGACATGGTCGTCCTCGACTTCGGCGGGCTGAAGGACGGATACGGTTCCGACACCACCCGCACCGTCCACGTCGGCGAGCCCACCGACGAGGAGCGCAGGGTCCACGACGTCGTGCGCGCCGCCCAGGAGGCAGGCTTCCGCGCGGTGCGGCCCGGCGTCCCCTGCCAGGACGTCGACCGGGCCGCCCGCGCCGTGGTCACCGACGCGGGATACGGCGAGTACTTCATCCACCGCACCGGCCACGGCATCGGCGTGACCACGCACGAGCCGCCGTACATGATCGAGGGCGAGGAACAGCCACTCGTGCCCGGCATGTGCTTCTCCGTGGAACCCGGTATCTACCTGCCCGGCCGCTTCGGGGTGCGCATCGAGGACATCGTCACGGTCACCGAGGACGGTGGCCGCCGCCTCAACAACACCACCCGCGAGATGGTCATGGTGGACTGAGAGACACAGCGGGTACCGATCGACAGACCCCGGGACGACAACGGCGCGACCATGACCCAGGCACCGACACCCACCGCGGACACCGTCCGCCGACTGGTCCGTTCGCTGCTCAAGGAGAGCGCGGAGGGAACCTCCGGGCCCGACGTGCGGCCCGTCGTCGAGGGCGGTGAGCACTCCACCTGGTGGGTCGGCGCCCGCCACGTGCTGCGCCTTGCCCCCGACCGGGAGGCCGCCGCCCGTCAGCGCCGCGAGCTGCGCCTGCGCGACCTCGTACGACCGCATCTGCCCGTCGCCGTCCCCACCAGCGTCGCCCACGGCGAGTGGGCGCCCGGCCTCACCTACACGCTCGACACCAGGGTGCCCGGCGGTACGGGGGAGGAGCACGACGTCTCCGCCGTCGGCGAGGCCGACCTGGCCGGGCTGCTCACCGGGCTGCGCGAGGTACCCGTACGGCAGGCCGAGACACTCGGCGTCCCGCGCACCGCCCCGCGCTCCCTGGAGGCACTGCGCCGGATGGCCGCGCACGCGGCCGAACGCCTCGGCGCCGCCGACGAGTTCGATCCGGCCCGGATGACCCAGCTGGCCCCGCCCGCCGCGGCCCAGCTCGCCGCGCAGTCCGGCACGGCGGTCCTGGTCCACCACGACCTCAGGGGCGAGCACCTCCTGGTCAGCGCCGACGGCCGGGTGCGCGGCATCCTCGACTGGACAGGCGCCGTCGTCGGCGACCCCGCCGAGGACATCGCCTCCCTCGCCCTCGCCGTCGGCGCGCCCGCCGCCGTCCGCGCCGCCACCCTCGCCGGATACAGCGCCCGCCCCTGCCTGCGCGGTCTGTGGCTCGCCCGCTGCGACACCGTCATCCGCCTCACCGATCGCCTCGAGGCCCGCGACACCGCCCCCCTCCCGCTCCTCAGGACCCAGCTGCGCCGCGCCTGGGAGGCGATCCTGCTGGAGCGGGTGACGGAGTTCAGGGAGGACGGCGAGGAAGAGGGGGCGTAGAAGTCCGTGGTCCGCCTGCGCGTGCCGGGCCGCGGCCGCGACGCCGGCGGATTCGGGTGAGTCTGTCAGGGAGCGTGGCCCGCCCCGCACGGGCGGTGTGCGTCGGTGACCGCGCCGGTCCTCGCCCCGGGGTACGTCTACCGGTTCGACCTGACCGCCGGGGGCTGGGGGCGCGGGGCGGGCATCACGATGGGGGCGATCATCGTGATGACACTCGACCTCCTCATCGTGTGGGCGCTGAGCAGGTCCCTTCTCGATACCAGCGGCGGTCGGTGAAGCGCCCGTCACTCCTGCGCCAGCACCACGCACGACTCCCCGGGTACCTGGAGCAGCCCGTCCTGCCCGGGTGCCTCGACCGGGTCCCACGCGGCGAGGACCTCGGCCGGGCGGGTGCCGAGCGGGATCGACGCCTCCGCCTTGCCCAGGTTGACGACCACCCGGACGTCCCCGCGCCGGAAGGCCAGCCAGCGGGCGCGGGCGTCGTACGCCACCTTGGTGTCCGCGAGATCGGGATCGGTGAGGTCCGGCTGCTCGTGGCGCAGGGCGATGAGCCGGCGGTACCAGGCCAGCACGCGCGCGTGGGGCTCCCGCTCGGGCTCCGACCAGTCCAGGCACGAGCGGTCCCGGGTCGCGGGGTCCTGCGGGTCGGGAACGTCCTCCTCGGCCCAGCCGTGCGCCGCGAACTCCCGCCGCCTGCCCTGCCGCACCGCCTGGGCGAGTTCCGGATCGGTGTGGTCGGTGAAGAACTGCCAGGGCGTGCCGGCCGCCCACTCCTCACCCATGAACAGCATCGGCGTGAACGGCGCGGTCAAGGTGAGCGTGGCGGCGCAGGCCAGCAGGCCGGGGGAGAGCGCGGCCGAGAGGCGGTCGCCCTGGGCGCGGTTGCCGACCTGGTCGTGGGTCTGGCCGTAGCCGAGCAGCCGGTGCCCGGCCGTGCGCACGCGGTCCAGCGGACGGCCGTGGCGCCGGCCCCGGAAACTGGAGTACGAGCCGTCGTGGAAGTAGCCGCCCGTGAGCGTCTTGGCGAGGGCGGCGAAGGGGTGGCGCGCGAAGTCGGCGTAGTAGCCCTGGGACTCGCCGGTCAGCGCGGTGTGCAGGGCGTGATGGAAGTCGTCGTTCCACTGGGCGTGCAGGCCGAGGCCGTTCTCCGCGCGCGGGGTGATCACCCGCGGGTCGTTGAGGTCGGACTCGCCGATCAGGAACAGCGGCCGGCCCAGCTCGGTGGCCAGACCGTCCACGGCCGCCGACAGCTCCTCCAGGAAGTGGCACGCGCGCGTGTCGCGCAGCGCGTGCACCGCGTCCAGCCGCAGCCCGTCGATCCGGTAGTCGCGCAGCCAGGCCAGCGCGCTGCCGGCGAAGTACGCGCGCACCTCGTCCGACCCGGGCGCGTCCAGGTTGACCGCCGCGCCCCACGGCGTGTGGTGCGTGTCCGTGAAGTACGGTCCGAACGCGGGCAGGTAATTGCCGGACGGACCCAGGTGGTTGTGCACGACGTCGAGGACCACGCCCAGGCCGAGTTCGTGCGCCCGGTCGACGAACCGCTTCAGTGCCTCGGGCCCGCCGTAGGGCTCGTGCACCGCCCACAGCGACACCCCCTCGTACCCCCAGCCGTGCCGCCCCGGGAAGGGACACAGCGGCATCAACTCGACGTGCGTGACGCCAAGTCGCACGAGGTGCTCCAGCCGCCCGGCCGCCGCGTCCAGGGTGCCCTCGCGGGTGTACGTGCCCACGTGCAGCTCGTACAGCACCGCACCGGGCAGCCCGCGCCCGGCCCACGCCTCGGTACGCCACGCGTACCGCTCGTGGTCGACGACGGCGCTCGGGCCGTCGGGGCCGTCGGGCTGCCGCCGCGAACGCGGGTCCGGCAGCACGGGGCCGTCGTCCATCGCGAACCCGTACCGCGACCCGTCCGCCGCCTCCGCCTCACCGGTCCACCACCCGGCCCGCCCCGGATCGTGCTCCAACGCGCGCGTGGCGCCGTCGCAATGGAGCGTCACACGGTCTGCCTGCGGTGCCCACACCTCGAATTGCACGGGATGGTTCCCCTTCGTCTGCTCACCGTGATGTAGCCCGTCCATCGTGCTGCAAAACGCGATCAGTCCGCCCGCCCATCCGCGCTTTGAAGGCAGGTGTCGCCGGAAGTACGCGTGTGGCGGCCGTTTCCCCGTTTTCTGGACACCCGGGGTTCACTGACCGACAATCACCTGCGTGACGTCGTCCTTCGAGTTCTCCACGTACCCCGCGCGGCTGTCCGACGCGGAGCGCGACAAGGCGCTGCGGGTGCTCCGCGACGGCGTCGCCATGGGCCGGCTGTCCCACGACACGTTCGTACGCCGCATGGAACTGGCGCTCGCCGCCCGCCGCTCGGACGAACTCGCCGTCCTCACCGCCGACCTGCCCCAGGAGAACCGCGTCACGCGCGTGCTGTTCGGCGCCGTCGAGGCGGTCTCCGGCTTCACCGTACGGCTGCGCCGGGCCTGGCAGGCCGAGCGGCTGCCCAAGCTGCTTCTGCCGCACCCCGACAGCACCCACCCGCTGCGCATAGGCCGCGACCCCGCGAGCGGCCTCAGGCTCAATCACGAGACCGTCTCCCGCGTGCACGCCGAGCTGCGCCGCCAGGGCGGCACGTGGGTCCTCAGGGACCTCGGCTCCACCAACGGCACCACGGTCAACGGACGGCGGGTGATCGGCGCCGCCGTCGTCCGCGAGGGCGACCAGATCGCCTTCGGCAGGATGGCCTACCGCCTCGCCACCCACTGAGACCGGACCCGCAGTGAACCCTTCCGGTGGCCGAAATCCGACTGTGTCACGCGGTGTTGACGTACCCCCGAAGTCGTGACTGACTGTGCGTACATCATGCACATGATGTGAACCGACGGCACCGCACAGTGGAGGTGTGCTCCCCTGCCACCGCTCCTCCGCTACCCGTCCGTGGACGAACTGGGCGCCCGCGCGGCGGCGCTCGTCGCCCGCCGTCCCGGGGCCGCCCGGCTGCGCCGCGTCGGGACCTCCCGCGCGGGCACGCCACTGTGGCTGCTCTCCGTCGGCCGCGGCAGCCGGCACGTCCTGGTCGTCGCCGGACCGCACGCCAACGAGCCGGTGGGCGGCGCCACCGTCCTGCGCCTGGCCGAACGGGTCCTCGCCGACCCGCGGCTGACCGAGGGCGCCGACGTCACCTGGAACCTGCTGCTGTGCCTCGATCCGGACGGCTCGCGCCGCAACGAGGGCTGGCTGGCCGGGCCGTACACCCTGCGGCACTACTTCCGGAACTTCTTCCGGCCCGGCTTCCTGGAGCAGCCCGAATGGCTGCCGGACGGCGCCGACGCCGTCGTGCTGCCGGAGACCCGCGCCCTGCTCGACCTCCAGGACGAGCTGCGGCCCTTCCTCCAGTGCTCGCTGCACGGCGTCGACGTCGGCGGCGGCTTCGTGGAACTGACCCGTGACCTGCCCGGGCTCGCCCAGCGCCTGGCCCACACCGCCGCCCGCCTCGGCATCCCGCGCGAACTCGGCGCGTACGACACCCTGTACTGGCCGAACGTCGGACCCGCCGTCTACCGGATCCCGCCGCCGCGCCGCGCCGACCTGGCCGCGGCCATCACCGAGGCGGCCGTCGAGTCGACCTGGTTCCACCCGCACCGGTACGGCACGGTGACCGCGGTCGTCGAGGCGCCCATGTGGGGTGTGCGGGCCGTGGAGGACCCCTCCCCGCCCGCGGACCGCGACGCGGCGCTGCGCGCGGTCAGCCGCACCCTGCGCCAGGACACCCGGCTCCTGGAGGGCATCCTGTGCCGCATCAGACCCCAGCTGGCCGTCGCCCCGGACGCGGCGCGCCTGCTCGCCCCGGTCGACGACTACCTGCTGGTCTGCCCCGGCCTCGCCGACGCCTGGGACCCCGACACCGGCGGTGCGGGAGCGGGCCGGCTGCCCCCGCTCGGCACCGCCCATCTGGCGGCCCTGCGCATCGCCGGACGGCGCCTGGCTCTCAGGACGGCGGGGCTGCTGCACCGGGTCGTGCGCGGCACCGGGCACGACCCGGCGGGCGCGCTGCCCGACCTCGACCGGCTCCTCGACGCCTGGTGCGCGGACTTCCGCGACTGCTACGGGGCCCGCTGGATCCCGGTCGCACGCCAGGCCGAGTACCAGACACGCGTCGTACTGAGCGCGTTCGAACTGGCCCAGCGGTACGCGCGCGTGTGCTCCCGTTCGGGTGAGCCGGGCTGGGGTGCGCAGGCCGCCGTGCCGATGCACCGGGAATGACGTACACCACCAAAGCGACAGCGGTACGAGGCGGCCTGCTGGCGGCGGTCGCGCTCCTCGCCGCGGGCCCGGCAGCCGCCGCCGCGACCACGCCCGGCGGAGCCGGCCAGGGCGACTGGCTCTACCTCACCGTCGCCCGCGGCGACGCCCGCAACGGCGACACGCGAGGCACCCTGCTGCTGTGCGACCGGCCGGAGGGACACGCGCGCGCGGCCGAGGCCTGCGCCGAACTCACGAACGCGAAGGGGGACATCCGAGCCATCCCGCAGAAGAAGAACGTGTTCTGCCCGATGATCTACGCCCCGGTGACCGTCCACGCGCGCGGGGAGTGGCACGGCCGTCCCGTCGACTACCGGGAGACGTTCTCAAACACCTGTGTGATGGAGGCACGGACGGGGGCGGTGTTCGCACTGGACCGCTGAGCGCTGGACCGCTGAGCGCCGGACGGCTGGGCGCGCGGGGTCGGTCAGGGGTGGTGTGCGGTCATTTCGGGCCTCACGCCACCTCTTCGCGCGCGTGCAGCGCCGCCGCGAGCACCGTGCGGGACTGGTGCTCGACCTGGTGCTCCAGGGGCACCCAGCGGGCGCGGAAGCGCTCGGCGAAGGCGTCGCACCAGGAGGCGACGAGCCGTTCCAGCCCGGGTGCCGCCCGGTCGTTCGCCTCCCGCAGGACCCGCAGCAGCATCGCCGCCGCCCGCAGCGGCAGCCGGCGCCCGAAGGCGTCCACGCTGCCGACGTACGCCATCGTGGTGTCGGCGGGCGGCGTGCCGGTCCAGTCCGCGGCCAGGCCCGGCACCACCTCCAGGACCCACCTGGCCGCGCGCAGCAGGGGCACGTCGGTGTCCCCGAGCCGGGGCAGGACCTCGGCGAGTACCCGCTCCACCTCCAGCGCGTCCCGCAGCAGCCGGCTCGCCAGCCACCGCATCGCCGCCGCCGGTGCCGGGTGCGGTGCCGGGTCGTCCACCAGGTCGCTGGCCCACATCGGCACCTCCACCACCGCCGTCAGCCCGCCGTAGCGGTGGACGCGGTGCCAGGTGCTGTGCCGGGCGTCGTCCGGCATGCTCGGGTAGGCGAGGCCCGAGCCGGGGTCGGGCATCACGTGCACGCCGGGGCCCGACGCCGGCCAGCCCGCCGCGTCCGACGCGCCCGTCTCCACCGGTATGTGCAGCTCCGCCGCGGACTTGGCGAACGGCTCGGCGAGCCCGGGCACGTCCCTGGTCAGCTGCACCCAGCTGCCGCCCAGGTCGGTGCCGTGCAGCGTCACCTGTAGATAGGGCCGCAGTTCGTCGATCACCCCGGTCAGGGCCCGGGTCTCGGGCGGCAGCCGGTCGGGCGGCAGGACCGACGGCGACCACTCCGGCTGTTCTGGCTGCGCGGGCCGGTAGAAGCCGCGGTGGTAGTCGAGCAGGCTGCGTGGCGCCGGGGTGACGTGCAGGCTCGCCCCGTCCGGGTCCGCGCACAGCAGGAAGTGCCAGGAGGTGTCGCCTCGTAACTCCCGTTCGTGCACCACCCGTCGGGCGAGCGCGAGCAGCGTGGAGCCTCCGGTGGGCTCGTTGGCGTGGGCTCCGGCGACCACCAGGACGGCCCGCCGCCGCTGTCCCACGGACAGCAGGTGCAGCGGTCTGCCCGCCCGGGACAGGCCCACCCGCCGCAGGGCACACACGCCGGGCTCATGGGCGGCCAACGCCTGGGCGGATGCGACCAGTTCGGCAACACTGGGGTAACGCAGCTCCGGCAGAGGACTCACCCCCGACTTGTCCGCCCGGCTTCGCCCTCCCAGTGGCGCACGGCATAGGTGAACTGTCAAGCAGACGGAGGGGGAGGCAGGTGGAGGCTCCAGGGGGCGCCCGGGGGCATTCAAGCGCGCCGCCGGGGGATTCGTCAGGCGGTCAGGGGTCTTGCGGGTTCACTGCTGGTGCGGACCGTGTCGGGGGAGGGCCAGGACGGCCTTGCCGGCCGCCCAGGTTTTCGTCGGGCGGCCGGGGGGCCTCGCGGGTTCACTGCTGGCGCGGGCTGTGCCGGGGGAGAGCCAGGACGGCTTCGCCGGGCGTCGGGGGAGTCCGTGACGCCGCTGGGAGCTTGCCTCGCTCACTGTTGGTGCGGGCGGCGGTCGGCGAGGGTCAGGACGGCTTCGCCGGGCGTCGGGGGAGTCCGTGACGCCGCTGGGAGCCTGCCTCGCTCACTGTTGGTGCGGGCGGCGGTCGGCGAGGGTCAGGACGGCTTCGCCGGGCGTCGGGGGAGTCCGTGACGCCGCTGGGAGCCTGCCTCGCTCACTGCTGGTGCAGGCGGCGGTCGGCGAGGGTCAGGAAGGCTTCGCCGGGCGTCGGGGGAGTCCGTGACGCCGCTGGGAGCCTGCCTCGCTCACTGCTGGTGCGGGCGGCGGTCGGCGAGGGTCAGGACGGCTTCGCCGGGCGTCGGGGGAGTCCGTGACGCCGCTGGGAGCCTGCC
>NZ_JBSGZV010000083.1:0-22232 GCF_053611185.1 Streptomyces sp. NPDC054834
TCGATGTCGACGAGGATGGTGCAGTAGTGGCGGCCCTTGCGGGTGGCGTACTCGTCGACGCCGACCACCCGCGGCGCGGGGACATCGGGCTCGGGTAGCGCATCGACCAGCCGGAGCACCGTGCTGCGGCTGACGGACACCCCGAGAACGCGGGCGATGCGGGCTCCGGCCCGGCCCGCGAGGGCCAGGCCGACCGCGGCCAGGGTGGAGCGCAACGCTCGGTCCGCTGACCGTGCCGACGTGTCAAGCCGGGTATCTGCTCGACGAAGGTACGGCGTGCGCAGCCCGAGTTCCCGCAGGTGAACCGACGGACCCTCAACTGGAGAACAACGCTTCGGCCACCGCTCGGCACATCAGCGGGAAACCGCAGTAGGAACCATGAACCCGGTTCGACCAGACTCCGCAGACCGGGCACAGGGCACCGTTCGCGATGCATTGCGCGTCAACGCGCACTATCTCGATGTTCACGTCCACCGACAGCACCGTGACGTCCGCGATCGACGGGAACAACAACTCCTTCAGCCAGCGCGCGACTTCTTCCACGGCCCCGAACTGTCGGCCCAACTGTCTTGTCCACGGACCATTTTCGGGCGACTTCGCGCACGGCTCGAAGGTATCCGGATGTCACTCAGAGTGGCCATGCCACAGAAGTTGAGCCAGAACCTCTACTCTGCAGCAGCGCACGTTCATGTTGTCGGTGGCGGCTGTGAGGCTGGAGGGCATGGACAGCGACGATGAGCAGCCGCTGCGGGGCCGGCGACCATCCGGGCCCGATGCCGGGACGGTGCTACGCGGAACTGGTGGGCGGGCCGCTGGACGGACTGCTGCTCGACATCACCGGCTGGAGGCCGGAGGAGATCGGCGACGGTGTCTCCCTCCTCACGGAGCTCGGGCAGTTCGGCCCCGGCGGGCGGGCGCTGTAGGACCCGCGCCCCGGCGACCCGGCCCGCTGGGACTGGGGCGGCGACAGCCGTTGACCACCGGCGCTGGGGCGGGTGAAGACACCGCTGCGGCGGAGCCCTCCCGGGACGCCCGGACGTAGTGTCGTTCATGCACCCGATTCACGAGACGCACGTGAGTGAGCCAGGCCTGGTCGTCGACGTCGCGGCCGCCGGCGACGCCACCGCCCTGGTCTTCCAGCAGCTGCTCGCCGATCGGTGGGCGACATCGCCCGCACAGCTCACGACGCGGGACGCCGGCGAGCCCGGCGTTCGGCTGCGCTGCTACCTGGACCTGCGACAGCAGATCAGCCCGGCCGCACTGGCCGGAGGCCTGCCACGGGCCGGCGCAGCCGCACCTCGGTGACGGGCCTGCGCCCGACGGGCACGGGCCGCCTGCTGGCGTACTCCCGCACTGCCAGCATGGGGCCGGGGCGGCATGGCTGCGGAAGCGGCTGCCACGGGGGTTCCATACGGGGAGGAGCGGGTTTACGCCCTGTCAGTGGTCACCGGACCGTGAAGGGTTGCGGCCGTTGAAAGAATTTTCTTCACCCCTCTACGCCATTCAATCAAACTCCTTCACGATTCGCTCACGAACCCCCTAAGGTGCCGATCGGGGGGCGAACGGCCCCTACGGGGAGGGGAATTCACACACATGGGCAGATCAGCGCTGCCGTCGCGCCGTCGTGCCGCGGCCGCCGCACTCGTCACCGTCTCGCTCGCCCTCGCGGGCAGCACGCTCCCGGCCGTACCGGCCGCCGCGGCGACCGTGCAGCCGCCGTGGAGCAGCCCGGTATCGCTGTACGGCTACAAGTCCGAGGTCCAGGACGTCGTCATCGCCAAGGACGGCACCGCCGTGGCCATCTGGACCCAGTACACGACCGGCGTCCTCCACTGGGCGATGCGCCCCGCGAACAGCGAGACGTGGACCACCCGAGTCCTGGCCTCCGAGACGGTCAGCGAGGCGCGCCTCGCGGCCCGGCCGGACGGTTCGGTCGCCGCGGTGTGGACCACGACCGACCACATTGCCTCCGCCACCCTGGACGCCGGACAGTCCGCCTGGTCGCAGCCCACAGTGATCGCCTCGGACCAGAGCACGGACTTCGACTCCCCCGACCTCGCCGTGGGGCCGGGCGGGACGATCGCCGCCGTGTGGAGCCAGCGCGTGTGGCGGACCGGCAGGAGTGAGGCGTACGCCGCCACCCTGGTCGGGGAGGGCACCTGGTCCACCCCGGCGCAGGTCAGCAACGCCGCCACCTACGCGGGTGCCTCCGGCTACGGGACCGTCGGGCACCCGCAGATCGCCTACGACGGACAGGGCGGGCTCGTCGTTTCGTACTGGATGAGCGTGAGCTCCCAGTACTACCGGGTGATGACCAACACCAGGCCGTTCGACACCTACACCTGGCCGACCCCGCAGGAGATCACCGCGGCCACCGACGCTCCCACGCTGGCCTCCGCTCCGGACGGCTCGGTCCACCTGGTGTGGCAGGACGCGAACAGCACCTTCCAGATCATGCGCCGCGCCAGCGCGGCCTCCGCGTGGAGCCAGCCGCAGACCGCCGCGAGCGCCGTCGGCGAGCCCGCCGAGGTTCCGGAGCCGCTGGTCGGGCCCGACGGCGATGTCACCCTCGTCTGGACCGACCGGGCCACGGGCGCGGACGCCGTACGGACCACCACCTTCGACAGCACCGGCGGCACCTGGTCGGCGTCGAGGACGCTGTCCTCCGGTGACGCCCAGTACACGTCCGACACGGTCATCGCCCCCGACGGCTCGGTCCATGTGCTGTGGCCCGAGCTCGACGCCGGCCAGCAGCGCGAGTCCGTGTGGGAGTCCACCCTGGCCGGCGGGGAGTGGACGTCCGCGCGCCGGGTAGGTGGTGGACGGTCGGTGCACGTCGAGATCGCGGCGGACGCCGTCGGCTCCGCCACCGCGGTCTGGGGGCCTTCGTCCACCATCTCCTACGACACGGAGGTGATGGCCTCCACCATGGCCTGGCCCACCCTCAAGGTGACGGACAGCACGGTCCCGGCGAGGGTGTTCCTGAACGGCACCACCTCCTCCAGCGCCGCCTGGAAGCCTTCCTGGACCACCAACTCCGCCGTCGCCTCCTGGACGCTCACGCTCAAGGACACCGCGGGGCGGACCGTCCGCACTCTCACCGGCAACCCCGGCTCCGCCACGACGATCGCCCCGGTCTGGAATGGCCGCACCAGCACCGGCGCGATCGCCGTCAACGGCAGGCTCACCTGGACGCTGAAGGCCGTCCAGTACGGCTCCGGCACCCCGTCGACGCTGGAGACCGGCACCATCGCGGTGGCCGGCGGCAGCCCGGCCTTCCGTGACTTCAGCGGCGGCGTCGACATCGTCTCCGACGGCTTCGGCGACCTGCTCCAACTCGACACCTCGGGCAGGCTCCAGTGGCTTCTGGGCACGGGCCGCGGCGACCTGACGGGGGGCGAGATCGGCGGCGGCTGGTCGACGAGCATCAAGGCGGTACCGTTCGGCGACCTCAACGGCGACCGCTGCAACGACTTCCTCGTCCGCGTCGGCGACGCCCTGCGCGCCTACCGGCCGGGCTGCGGCAACGAGCCGTCGGCCGCTGGCACGCCGTACAAGACGGTCTCCAGGACCGGCTGGAAGCAGTACGACGTCCTGACCTACCCCGGTGACGTCACCAAGGACGGCCGCCCGGACCTGATCGCCCGCAACTCCTCCACCGGCGCGGTCTACCTCTACAAGGGCACCAGCACCGGCACCCTCTCCGCGCGCGTGAAGCTGTACGCCAACTGGAAGACGTACAAGAAGGTCGTCGGCGCCGGTGACCTCAACGGCGACGGCATCGGCGACCTGATCGCCCAGGACACCTCCAACAACCTGTACCGCTACTACGGCAAGGGCAACGGCACCTTCGCCGGCCGCGTCAAGATCGCCAGCCGCTGGGGCGGCTCCTACAACGTGGTGGTCGGCGTCGGCGACATCACTGCCGACGGCAAGAGCGACCTGATCGCCCGCGACACTGCCGGCAACCTCTACCGCCAGTCCGGCGACGGCAAGGGGTCGTACGGCACCCGCGTCAAGATTGGTAGTGGCCTCAACCGTGCCAAGGGGCTGTTCTGACGGTCCGCCGGTAGCGCGGGCGGGTGGGCGGGGGCGAGCCAAGTGTGCGTTCAGTCTCAGCGACACGCCGCGAACACGGCGTGTCGCTGAGCCGGGGGAGCGGGGCACCTCTTCCGCTGAAAGAGGGCCTAATGCTGCTGCGTGAAGTGACGTTCACCGTCGACCTCGGCGAACACGGTTACCTCATCGGCTTCGACGACGACTACCAATTCCCACCCGAGATGCCGTTCGGCTGGCGCTGCGGCCCGGCCGGCGAAGCCATCGCCGTCGTGCTCCCCACCACCGACACCGGCCCGCTCCAGATGACCGTCCAGGTACACGACAACGCGCCCGCCCCCGAAGCGGATGACCGATGGCAGCCGGCGGAGGAGATGAGCCTGCGCGCCGACATCCCCACCCTCTGCCTGGCCACCATCGGACAGGGCGACTTCTGGGACGCCTGGCCCGAAAACGAACCCCCACTGCAGATGCCGCCCCCCGCCGCCAGCGGCGACTGGGTACGCATGCGCCTGTACTGCCACGCCGACGACCCCGAACCCGGCATCGGCGACCACGGAGAACACCACCTCATCCAGCTCTGGCACGCCCCAGCCACCCCTGCCCTGCACCCTCCACTCGGCGAGGAAGACCGGCAGGCACGCGACGAGTACGCCGCGCACCAGCCCGGTACCGTGGAGGAATACACCATCGAGTATCCGCCGCGACACTGACCGGACCGGCCGCAGGCCCGTGTCCGCGCGCCCGGCAGCCGGCTCACACGCCTTCGGATCACGCGTGGCCACTCCTTCCGCCGACTGGGGCGCCTCACGCGACACCTTCTTCCGCGCACTCCGTAGCTCTTGTCGACCCGCCACATGCCCGTCCTGCGGCCGAGGACGTCTTTACTCACTTTCGGGTGAGGGCCTGAGCGCTGCTGGTGTGGCGTGGTGTGGCGGAGTGGGTGCCCGGTCCGGTGCGCCCGTACGGCCGAGGTCTCTGGCGGGCCGTCAACAACATTCTGTGTATTGATGGACGTTGCCGGTAATAGTTATGGATATATGCATGGACCGTAACGGGCTTCGCGTTTCCTTCATTCGTCCTGCACACGGGCTGCAACGTGTGGGTGCGCGGCCGACCGGCCGCCCACTCAAACACCGCACCTCCCGCTCGCGGCCCAAAGGCCGCGGCTACCAGGGGTGTGTACCAGCCCCAACCGGCGCGAGCTGCGCAGACGTCGCATCCTGCCGGTGATCTTCCGCGCCCCGAACATCAAGGGCCTCGGCAAGCTCCGTTACGTCGTCGAGCAGACTTTCTCTCTCCTGCATCACTTCAAGCGCCTGGCCGTCCGCTGGGAGAGACGCCTCGACCTGCATGACGCCTTCGTCTTCCTGGTCTGCGGTCTCATCTGCTGGAGACGCCTCAAGAAGGCCCGCTCATGATCGTGTTACGAGCTCTCAGGAGGTTCACAGGCATCACACAAGATCCGTGGCGCGAACTTTCCGTTGTTTGTCCGGTTCCATGCCGTATAGCCACCGCCGTGCCGCGTCGCGCTGACGTACGGCTCGGGCAGCAGGACCCCGAACGTTGTGCGCGCACGCGTCAGCCACGACGGGAGGCACAGCAGCAACATCAAGAACCGCGTCGGGAATGCTCACGTCTCCGTTGGTGAATGTCATGTCCCAGCAGCCGATGGGGGCTCAGCGACCATGTGCGAAACGACGATGTGCTTTTCAGGAACTGGGTGAGGCGCCGGTGACGACGAGCGGTGGGCTTCGACCGGGCCAGTCGATGATGTGGATGGTCAGTTCGTTCTTCCAACTGGACGGTGAATCCGTCGGAGCGTTCGCGTCGCAGGCCGGTCCTGGTCGTCAGCATGTGTTGGGCAGCACGGACCGAGTCGGCGACGACCCGCGTCTGCGCGTCGACTTCAATGAGGGGCAGCCCCTGCTGTCGGCACATGGACAGCGGGTGGGAGAGCGCCATGGGAACACCGTGCTGCTGTGGGAAGCGGAGTACCGCATCCGCCGTGCTCGATTCCGCAGGAAGCTGCACTTCTCCGTAACATCCGAAGAACGAACCGTCCTTGATGTCAGGGAGACGTCCAGGCCCGACCGCACTGTCCACACATACGTCACCCGCAGCGATCCCGCGCTCGACCCGGTTGCCGTGCTCGGCCTCATCCTGCTGGAGGCACGGCCCGACAAGATGTCGGTCCTCAACGAGCTGTTCGAGAGGGGACAGACGTAACGGCTTGTGCGGAGTCGGCCTCCAGGCCGGGGAAACCGGCGCGAGCCTGCGCGGCGCAGGGTGGCGGGTCGTCGCGCAGCGCAGCCTCGACGCGGTTGGAACTGCGAACCCTCCTTGGGAGTCGCACCGCAAGCACCGGGTCGTACGAGGGCTGTGGGACGCCCCCACAGCCTCCGGCGTCTGAACCCTCCCGTCCGCGTCGATGCGTACCCCCAGGGAACGGTCCCCCGAACTTGTCTACGCTCATCGGCGAGTACTTCAGCACTGAGCCCTCGTACGTTTCGTTGTGACAGGTCTGGAGTGCCTTCTCCATCGCGGCGAACGACTCGGCGGCATCGCTCGCGCTCGCGAACTGCCGAATTCCCACAGACGCAACCGCGGCGGTCAGGCCTCCGCCCTTTTGGAACGTGCGCGAAACGTGAACCTGCGCCGTGTGCGGCTGGCGGTAGTTGCAGAACGTCTTGTCGCCTGTGCTGGGATCGGTGGTGGCCGACCAGCCGGCAGGCATGTGCGACAGCGGCAGGAGAGCGGATGTGAGCTGGGTTTTTGTGAGGACTGCTGCCTGCGGAGTTGGAGAGGAGGACGCCGGGCTGCACCTGGCGGAGCTATGCGGCGCGGCCGGCCTCTGCGTCCGTCCACCGGATACCAGCCGGTGAAGTCTTCATCGATGAACAGGCTGTCCAGGCGATCCCGCACCCACATCGCCGCCGTACCCCGCGGGTTGCTCGCCCGCGCTATGCGTACCGTCAACGGCGGAATCATCCGCCCCGG
Source organism: Streptomyces sp. NPDC054834 (assembly GCF_053611185.1). Classification (NCBI taxonomy): domain Bacteria; kingdom Bacillati; phylum Actinomycetota; class Actinomycetes; order Kitasatosporales; family Streptomycetaceae; genus Streptomyces; species Streptomyces sp. NPDC054834. The sequence continues at coordinate 7,057 of NZ_JBSGZV010000083.1, forward strand.
ACTGGACCTCATTGCCATCGCGGCCACCCCTCCGACCGCCGAATCCACCCCGCTGAGATGAGCGGACCACACCGAAGACACGACCAGATCTGAAGCCAGGCAAGTTCACCCTGTGGCGCGCGAAGATCACCAACAGCATCCAGAAGTTGGACCAGAACCGTTCAGACCGTTGACGCCAACCCGTCTACGGGTGGGGCGTTCTCGGTGGCGGGCGCTACCTTTCCAGCATGGGGATCTATCTGGTCAGCGTGGGTGCGCGGGAATGGCTCGACGGCGACGAGGACGAGGGCGGCCGGGGAGCCGTCGCCTCGGCGCTCGAGGAGGAGTTGGAGCGGCGGGGGCTGCCGCGGTACGAGCCCGTTCGGGAGGAGGAACCGGGGGTGTGGTTCGAGGAGAAGCTCATCCCTCCCATGGACGGGTTCGCGGCGCTGTGCCGCGCGCACCTGACGCCGCGGGAGCAGGAGACGTTCGGCGAGTGGTCGGTGCTGGTACCGGTGTCGCTGGAGGAGGAGATACACCTGCCCATCGGCTCCGCCTACACCGACACGACCGTGATCGCGGGAGCGCCGCAGGTGCTCGCCCTGGCCAGGCGGCTGGCGGACGTCATCGGACTGCCGCCGGAGGTGCCGCAGGAGGCCGGGAACCTCGGTCTGACGTTCTGGTTCCTCGAGGGCGAGGCGAAGGAACTGGCCGCGGCCCGGCCAGGGCCCTGGAGCGAGGACCTGGACGCCGCGTTCTACGTCGCCGTGTACCTGCGTGCCGCCGAGCACTCACTGCGCCGCGGCTGCCCGATGACCTACAGCTGACGCTACGAGTCCGCCCGTGGCGACGTGAGGGCGGCCCGAACCGAAGGTGACCACTGGCCCGCCGGGAACCGGCGCGCCTTGGCCGTGTGGTCACGCGGGCGGTAGCGGTGGCAGTCTCCCACGTCAGCACCACGACGGACCCTTGTGGAAGACCGCATGATTCCCGACCGCACCAACCCGGCCGCCCCTTCGGCCGCGCAGACCTCCGAGCCACCGAGTTGGCAGCGCCGAGGAGGTTGGCCAGACCCTGCCTCGCCCGTCGGCGGGGCCGCCGCGCCAATCCGCCGGCAGAGCGGCGGACAGTGAGCGGAGGAGAGCAAGGCGCACGCCGCGCGGGTGGGGTTGGCGCATTCCGCCACAGGTACCTGCCGAGCCCGAGACAATCGGCAATGACCGGTGTTCCAGCCACGTTTGGCAAGGGGGTTGTGCATGGCACTGCAGGACCGTCTGGAACTCCAGCTGCGGCGCGAGCGGCTGCTGAAGGCCGCTGGAGTCTCACGCGTGGAACTGGTCTTTGCCCCGGCGACATGGCGGGTGGTGAAGCAGCACTGCCAGTACCCGTTCAGCCACTTCAAGAACTTCCCCTGCGAGAACAGCCACGACGTACCGGATGAGGACGGTTTCCTGCACGTAGAGCTGGAAGGGGCCGACCTGGCGCGGCTCGTTCAGCGCACCTACACCGCCCGCTTCACCGTGATCGACGCGGCTCGCCGCGCCGTGTGCCGACGCGTCTGGGATGCTACGGGCGCGGTGTTGGATGGCATCGACCTGGAAGCTCCTGACGGCAAGCAACTGGGCCCATCGTCTTAGACGGTGTCCTATGTGGTGATCGCTCGTTGGTCTGTCTATGGGGCGGGGTACGTGGAGTTGGATTGTTCCGGACGGGCTGTGGGAGATCGCCGAGCCGCTGATCCCACCGTCGAAGGTGCGGCTACAAGGCGGCGGAACGCAGGACACGCCTGATGAGACGCTGTTCGCGGCGATCATCTACGTGCTGGTCAGCGGTTGTTCCTGGCGAGCTCTGCCACCGTGTTTCGGGATATCGAAGTCGACCGCGCACCGTCGGTTCCTGATCTGGTCGCGGGCCGTGTGGGGCCGGCTGCATGAGGCGGTGTTGCACCGGCTCGATGACGCCGGTCTCATCGACGTCTCGCGCGTGGTCCTCGAATCCGCTCACGTGAGGGCTAAAAAGGGGGCGAACTCACAGGTCCGAGCCCCGTGGACCGGGGTAAGCCGGGTTCCAAGATGCACGTCCTGTCGGACGCGAAGGGACTGCCCCTTCTCGTCGGCGTCTCGGCCGCCAACGTCCACGACAGCGAAGGCCTGAAGCCCATGGTCGAGGGTCACCAAACGAGACACGACCCCCACCGCGGCCGCCACTTCAAGCCCCAGCGCCTGCACGCCGACAAGGCGTACGACATCCACCACCTGCGTAAATGGTTACGAGGCAAGCGCATTGGAGTGCGCATCGCCCGCAAAGGCGTCGAGTCCAGCGAACGATTGGGCCGCCGTAGGTGGGTGATCGAGCGGACCATCTCCTGGCTGTCCGGCTACCGCAGACTCAGCCCTCGCTATGAACGCAATCCCCGCAACTACCTGGCCTTTCTCGGTCTCGCCGCAGCCATCTGCTGCTACAAGCGGTACGTCCGCCTCACCACATAGGACACCGTCTTAGACAATCGAGCGGAACATCATGGATCCACTCCAGATCCCGGCGCTCTTCGGGTCCCTGGCGAAGCACCCGCAGCACACCAGGGGCGGCGCCACGACGGCCGTCATCGGGATCGGGTCCGCGGGCCGGATCGTCTCCGTCGACCTGGACGCCGACTCCCCGCATATCCTGGTCAACGTCTCCACCGGCGGCGGCAAGTCGGCCACCCTGTGCACCGAGACCGATGCCCGCGAGTGGGTCACCACCGGCAAGACCGCCGACCCCGGGCCCGCGGCCGTCCCGACGCAGGCCGGCCCGGTGCAGTTGCAGAAGCCGCCCGCGTCCGACGTGCAGCCCGCCCGCCGTGCCCGCCGACTTCCTCACCGACGCCTGGAGCACCACGGCGCCCGCACCCGAGCCGGCCCCGGCCGCGACTTCCTCACCGACGCCTGGAGCCTCAAGCCGCCGACCCCTGCCGCCAACCCGGGCGACAGCGCGGCCGACGCCACCACGGTATCGACGTCGCCGGCGAACCCAGCCCCGGTCGAGGACGACCAAGCGGTGGGGCTCCGCGAGGTGTTCGAGAATCACCTGCCGGGCGTCGCCCGTCTCTACCCTGTGGTCCTGGGCGGTTCCCACCCGTACCTGAGTCCCGTTGCCTAACGGGCCGGCTCCACCTCGAAGGCCCTTTGTCGGATGGTGCCGGAAGACGTCAAGGAGGCCGAGTGTGCGTTGGAGACCTGGCAAGAAGGCAGGCCGGCGCCGGGACGGGGACGGGCCGTATGAGGGTGTGTCCCCTTCGCCAGCGGTCTCGCATCCGCGGGGTGTCCGGGATGAGCGCTGGCGCGAGTGGTTGCGGCGTTCGCGGGTCGGGGTCGACCTGGTCGCGTGGTGGGATGGCGGCGACATACGCAGTCGTATCGGCGACACGCCGTATAAGGAGCGCCTTGTCGACCTGCTGTCCCAGGCCTCCCCTCGGGACTGCGCCGCGATGGGCCTGGGTTGCAGTCGCCGTATCGACCGGCCGTGCCGGGAGCCGGAGACCTGCGGCCAGGACCGCATCGATTTTTCCGTCGCCGGTGCCGCTGCGTATCGTGTGGGTCCGGTGCCGGGTGCCTGCGGTTTCTTCGCGGACTGCTGGAGCGATTTGGAACTGCGGGTGGAATTCTCCGCCGATGACCGCCACCGGGCCGTGCACATGAGTGACCGTAACCGCTGGGGCGAGGTCGGCGTGTGGGTGGACGGCGTTCGGCTGATGGTGGATGCCTGGCTGGATCAGTCCGGGTACTGGGTGGGTGATCGGTTTTACGTGGTGCAGGCGGCGGGTCCGGAAGACCATCCCGATCAAGAGATCGCCCTCGGTCTGCTCGGCTACAGGATTCTCTCGCTCGTGATCCACGACGCCCGGCGGAGGACGACACGCCTGTTCGTCCCGGGTGCCTCGGAGACATGGACCGATCCGTTCGTGCGGCTGGAGAGCGATCAGTTGCATCTGTACGCGGACCAAGCCGCCGTCACGGGTGACCGGCCCGACCGATCGGTGCCTGCCGAATCGCCACTGCCGTGACCCGTCCCGGTCGGCGAAGCCTCGGGCTGGACGCCCCGGCCGTGATGCAGGCCGTATCCGCCTCGGTTTGTTTCTCTGCGGGTCCGCCGTGCCTGGCTATCGCCTGATCTCGGTGCTGCGCCACCGCGCGTACAGTACCCGCAGCAAGGACGTCTCCCCGTGTCTCCTGCCGGAGCCGTTTCGGCACTGGGCCAGGGCCAGCTTCGTGGCCTCGATGTGGTCGGCGGCGGTGTTGGAGCCCGCATTGCCGGGCCACAGCAGGCCCCCGACCGGCTCGCCGAACCCGCCGCGGCTGTGGTCGGCGAACCCCATCAGCGGGTGGTGCCCGAACGACCTGGACTAGACCGCCAATGGGTGCCCGACGGCCGTCACGGCGACCAGCCGCACCCGCCGCTGCTGCTCGTCTTCCACCATGTCGGCCCGCGCAACCCCAACACCGTCATCGCGCAGCTGGCCGAACTGACGCAGCGGCACTGGCAGGGCACCGCGTACGACGACGGCTTCCCCATGTACGACGGCAAGCTCCCCATCGTCGTCACCGGGATGAAGCACCTCCAGGAGCACGGCCCGGCCGGGGCGATCTTCCGGCGCTTCGGCCGCCCGCAGAACCAGACGCTCCTGGAGGCGATCGGCAACCCGCGCCGCGAAGCCCACGACGCCCGCCAGCAGGCCGAGTACGCAGCCCGCGAGCGGGGGTACAAGGAGCAGCTGCGCCGCGCGGCCGAGCAGCAGAGGGTCGAACGGGAGGCCCGCCGTCCCGTGTGCGCCGGCTGCGGCGCCCGGTTCACCGACGCACGGTGGAAGGCGATGGAGCCCTCCGGTTGGGATGCCCCAAGCGAGTCCCCCATCCGCACCTGTGCGACGACTGCAAGCAGCGCGCGATCACCGCCGAACGCCAAGCCCAGCACACCGAGCCCGAGCAGCAGGAGCAGGACCAGGCGGTGCCCGAATAGAAGGCCGGCGGCACCTGGCTCTCGTGCTTTCGTTCCTGAACTGGCGGCGGCCCTGAAGGGCCTGACGCCCGCGTCCCCCTCAGAGCAGTCCGTGACCGGCACGTGCAGAAAGGGGAGGCCGTTGGCCTCCCCTTTTGCGGGCGGGGCGTGCGCCAACACGGTTCCCGCCGATGCCCTTGACTCTTGGTTGCACCCAGTTGACCAGGGGCTTTTCGGGCAATGGGTGCCCGTTTCTCTAGAACAGTTTGCGCTCGTAGGCGGGTCTACAGCAAAAGCGATTTGTACACAGATGAGCGAATTTCTGTTTTCGCATAGATATCTGCGCCTTCCGGAGGTGCGCGAGGGCGTACGGCCACGTATCTGTGGTGCGAGGCAAGGGCAGTGCAGGTGCATTGTCCCAGCTCGGGACCTTCCCTCTGCGGATCTACCAGCGGGTAACCATTTTCGTGGACACGAATGAGCGAACTAACTGACATATCACCCATACCGTACATATGTCATGCTCGTTGGGTTTCCGGAACCCCGGTATCGGCTGGGACACTGCCAGTGCCCGTGCGTCACACAGCGCCAACTGTGCGTCCATAGAAGCGGGTTGCACCCAGTGCGGGGGCCTAGCCAGGCCCCCGCACCAACAATCAGGGGTCCAGCCATGTCAAAAACTCGCGACGGTCGCGTCGCACCCGTTTCCCGGCCCGCCAAGGTGCCGCAGTCACAGCCGATGGACGAGCCGGCCTTGCACCGCCTTTCAGTGGCGCAGGTGCTGCCGACGATCACATTCCCAGTGATCGGTTGCGCGCTTTACATCGACGGCATGCCGCTCATGGCCATCTTCAGGTTGCTGCTTGGCTGCGGCGGCATCGGCGTCCTGGTAACCCTCGCGGTAGCCGGCGGGCGCCGTCTCTCGGTGGCCCTCGCGCGCAGCGTCCTCGCCCTCACTGACAACAGGTGATACGGAGCCCTCCCATGGGACGTTCCGAGAAACCCGTCGTGGGCCCCCGCCATCGGGCGGCGCTGGCGTTGAAGCTTCGAGCCATCCGCAAGCTTGCCGAGGTCACTTATGACGACATGGCCGAATTCGGCCAAGCATCGGCCGCAACCTACAAACGGACTGCCTCCGGTATGAATGTGCCGAAATTGTCCAGGGTGATGGAGTTCGCCGACACCTGCCACCTCGCTGCCCCGCCCAAGGCGCTTGACCGGCTGCGCGTCACATCACGCCCACGCCTTCTGTACAAATTGTGGGCGAACGCACGGATGGAGGAACGCGGCAGCCTGCGCCTACAGGCCCCCAGGGCTCGCCTTATCGCCAACTGGGCTGAGTTGAGCCTTGCATTAGCGACCCTCTACGAACGGATGGGAGCCCCCCCCGCTGCGTGAAGTCCAGGAGTTGGCTGGCGGCCCGATGCAGATACCACTGAGTACCCTCGCGCGGATCGTCAACCGTCAGGCCCTTCCCAACGACAACCAGCAGCTGCGCGCGTTCCTCCGCGGCTGCAGGCTGAGGAAGGAGCAACTACCGGAATGGGATGAAGCGTGGAGCAGACTCGTTGGCGGGCGCCCAGCTTCGCTCTAACTGCGTTGGACGTTACTCCTGCCTGGAGACGGCCTGGTCCCCCTTCCTCGGAGCCTCCAGCAAAATGCGACGGCCCTCCGCCGCCCACTGCAGTCCGAGGTTCACCAGCTGTTGGGGCTTGTCGCTGGTGAGCTTTCCTGCTGTGGTCGGGCCCGTGGTGGCCATGGTCCGGCCTGCGCAATGCCCCATTGCGCAGGCCGGTATCGGTGCGCAGACACGTGCAGCGCTGTGACCTGCTGTGGTGGGGCTTGTGGTCGGGCCTGCGCAATGCCCTTGTGTGCAGGTCCGGTTGAGCAGCTATGGATGCCGTGGGTTGTTCCAGCTGACGCTCCGGTCGGGGTTGTGGACGGGCCGCCATACGGGCGCTCCGGGCCCGTCCCGGAGGAGGTCGACCAGCGGCGCGGCCAGGACGGGGACGTTACGGCGGAAGTCGGACGGTGCCAGATTCCGGGCGGCGGCGTGCAGGGTGCTGATGCGGGTCTCGATCCCGGTGGGGCCGGTGCCGTCCAGGACGAACAGCACCCTGGGAAGAGCGGGTAGTGCCGTCGCCATTCCTCCTGTGGCGGTTCCTGGCCGAGGCCCGGCCGGCGCCGTCCGGGAGGAGGGGCCGGGACGTAGTCGTGGAGGCGGGCGTGGGCGTGGAGTTTGGCGGCGAGGCGTTCGGGGCCCATGGTGGCCCGGTCGACTTCCACGAAGGCCCGCAGCATCGACCAGCTGTCGCCGTTCCGGTTGCTGCTGCGGTAGTACAGGAGCGCATCGGGGCCGCCCCCGATGGGGTGGTAGACCTCGCAGAGCCAGTCCAGCGGCCGGCGCAACTCGCCGCGGCGGCGGCCGTCCAGGAGAAAGGCCAACGCGGTCTCGGTTACCGTCAGTCCGTGCCTGGCCCGCAGTCGTACCGCGGAACGCCTCTCCCTTGGCGACGGCCGCCAACCGGGCGCGCAGCGGGTCGCATCGAAGGCCCCTTTTGGCGGGCGTCGCTCCCGTAGCTCCGGCCGCTCGCAGGCGACCTGCACCCCGTACTGGGTGGGGAACCACACGCGGGTCCGCCCGGCCTGCGGCAGGGTGATCCGCTCGACCAGCCCCTCGGCACGGAGTTTGGCCAGCCGGCGCCGGGTCTGCTCGATCCGCACCCCTGGCGCGATCACCAGGTGCGTCTGCTCGGTCGTGTGCGTGCTGGAGGAGTTGGCGGCTCGGGAGGAGGCATCGGCGAGTGCGACCCTGCTGCAGGAAGCAGCGGGCGTCCCGGTCTGCGTGATTGGTGCGAGACGAAGCGGGACAGATTGACCAGGTGTCCTTGTTCTGTTTTCGGGTTATCCGGGTGAGGCCGACCGGCCTCACCCGGATAACCCACGAATCAGTCTTTTGGGGGATCTGTGGCGCGAGAGGTCTGGGATCTCGACGGCTTCCCCTACAGCGAAGGAGCGGACCTCTTCCTCCACGAGTTTTCGAGAGCCGTGACACCGGGTAAGTGGAATTACCTGGCCGTGAATCCACCACTGATGATCCTGGACGTCCCGGGCGAGGGATGGGCTCATGACAAGGCCGTGTATCGCGTCGCGGCAGCGCTCCGGGGGGCGCTCGATGCCGTGCCGAACACCTTCCTGACCGCCGAGAGGGGCTACAACTGGCCGCTCTCTGAGCAGGCAGTGTCCCAGTTGCAAAACCACACGCAGGGGCGGTACCCGCAGTTCTGGTTGATGGCCAGCCTTGTCGATTGCATCCGTGGAGGCGACTGCGAGGCCCCGGCCAATGCAACGCAGTGGCGACTGCGCGACTTCGCCTTCCAGCGGCAAGTGGTCGAGCAACCTCGCACCTTGGTGAGGCTTGCGTTCTGGGCCATGGAAGGCGGCCGGCTGTCAGCGACCTTCGGGTCGGTCGTGCTCAACCTGTACCGGCCGTTGTGGTCCTGGCGGATGTCCAGGAAGGTGATGCGTTGGCTGGGCGAACTCCCCGTGGCCGAGGGCAGCAGCGACCTGTTCGGGGTGATGAGCTGTGTATCAGCCATGCAGTCTCGGCGGCTGACATGCAAGGACGGCGACCCGGACCGCGAAGAGGCGCTGCAGGAGCTGGAGGACCTGTTGGTCCGTGCCCTGCTGGAAGATCTGGGCAGTTTCCGACAGCGACGTCGCATCGCTCGTCCCGTGCTGATGGTGGTGTTGCCCCAACCTGGAGCCGAGGGCACCCACGCCACCGAGCGGTTCCTGATCGCCCTGCACCAGGCGCGTGCCACCGCAGAACAGTCCAGGCCGCTAGCGATCGTCAGACCATTGGTGATTGCGGTGGGCCGTCCCTCGGAAACCCTCCTCGACCGTCTGGGCAACCCCACCGAGAGCGACCTCTGGCAGGCCGGGCTTGCCCTCCGGCAGAAGGACGAATCGACAGTTCTGGTCACCTTCCGGGAGATGGAACTCGCTGGGCCTGGCTTCAAGGTCCCGCCGGCCAAGCCCGCCCGCTGGTTCCGGCTTGGCTGGCGCGCCATGTCCCTGGTACAGGCGGCATTCACAGCGATGAGAAAAGGCATGATGTCAGTGCGGACCAATCAGAGCGAAGGCATAGGGCAAAGCGGTGCCTTCAACGAGCAGCAGCACCGGCGTGCATTGATAGCTGTCGGTGGTTGGATCGTCATACTCTTGACGGCCGCGTTGATCGGCCTGCGGGAAGTACTCGACAGCTTCCGGGCCCACGGACGGCTGGGGCCCACCGACGCGCCCGCCGTGGTGACCACCGATCGTCGCCCTTGGCACCGCCACCGGCACGCTGATCGGTGTCACGCTCACCGCCTACGCCAAGTACGTGCAAGCCCGTGGCCAGGCCGGAGCCGACATGGTCCGGGCAAAGGCCGAGCTGATGCGGGCAGAAGCCGACATGATCAGAGCCCGGGCCGGGCTCCCCGTGGTCGAGTCATCCGCCAATGGTGACTCCACAGCCACCCCATCGTCTCCGGAACCAGATACCAACTGACCTGCTCCGCCAGGAGCTCACCGTGGCGCGTGTGTTGGCGAGGAGCTGACGAAGGCGATTCCACCGGTGTACATCCGGTGTATCGGGGAGGAGTTCCAGCGGCTGGGTGGTTGCGGTGCCGTTCATCAGGGTGAGCGGGATGCGGAGCTGACACGCCCTCCAGTGTCGGAGCCGGGCTGACTGAGGGTCTGTGCCGACTGCGTCCGGCACGAACCCTTCAGAGCTTCTCACGCAGCTACGCTGCCCACTCCAGCCCGAGGGCGGCCAAGGCGGCGAGTTTGTCGGTGGTGAGCTTGGCCCGCCTCGACTTGTCGTTCGACAGGAGCACTCCGAGTTTGACCTCGGCGCCATCCCCCAGGCGTTCCACGTGACTGCGTGGCACGGTCACGGAGCCGGTGCGGGTCTTGTATTGCGCGAGGGCTGCTACGCCCTTCTCGAAGGCCCCCATGGGCGTCGTGGACGGCTTCGTGGGCTCCTTCGGCTCCGGGGCGAGCGGCGCGATGCCGAGGGCCTCCAGGCGTTCGCGCTGTCCGTCCGTCAGGGCCTGCCAGACCTTCGACGTCCGATGCCGGGCCAGCCACTTGCCGATGTCCATGCCGTGGACTGTGAACCCGGGCAGGATCTCGGTCTGGCCGGCCTGTCCCTCTTCGTCGGCCACCATCTCGCGCAGTGCGGCGTAGTTCCGTTGCCACTCCGCCGGCCACGCCGGGTTCCAGTCCTCGTCGACCTCCTTGAGCGCCGTCTCCCACTCAGGGTGACCCTCCAGGGCGCCGGGGCGGCGGAGGTTGGACAGCCACTGCCCGATCGGCCGGTCCAGCATCGTGGCGGGCCGGGGTGCGCAGAGCGTCCAGTGCTGGTCGTAGTAGGCCTTGGCGGCCTCCAGGTTCTCCTGGAAGCGTTCATCGGCCGGCGACCAGACCATGCCGAGCTTCTCTAGCCGCGCCGCGCGTTGGCCGTTCATCTGCCCGGCTCCGTAGGCGCGTCGCTGTTCCGCGATCCACTGTCCGAGGGGGTACGCGCCTTCCTTGTGGCCGTACGGAACCCTGGTGGCTTTGTTCACGGCTAGCGACAGCAGTTGTTCACGGGTTTGGGAGGCACCCCGATCCACGGTCGGGTGATGTTCACGAGTTTTGAGAGCACTGCGGTTCTTGCCAGGGCAGCATCGGGATGCTCCTGGTGAAAGGTGCTGGTCATGCCGCAGATGTCGAAGGTCGAGCTGTATGCGGCGATCCGGCGTGACCACCGTGCTGGTACGTCGATGCGAGCCCTGGAGCGCAAGTACGGGGTGACGTACCGGACGGTGCGGAAGGCGGTGAACTCTGCCTGGCCGGAACCCCGGAAGCAGCTCCCGCCGCGTGCGACCGCGCTCGATCCGTACAAGTTCGTGATCGACCAGATACTGCGGGCGGACCTGGATGCGCCGCGCAAGCAGCGGCACACGGTCACGCGGATCTTTCACCGGCTCGTCGAGGAGAACGGTCTTGTTCTCCTTCCGCCTGTCCTACTCGGGCAAGGCCGTCCATCGCGTCTTCGCCTCCTGCGGCCAGGAAGCGTTCTTCGAAGGCCACGTGCACGCGCTCCAAACTCTGGGTGGGGTCCCGCGGACCAAGGTCCGCTACGACAACCTGAAGTCCGCGGTCGCCCAGGTCCTGGGGCTCAGCCGGGCTCGGGTGGAGACGGACCGCTGGATCGCGTTCCGCTCCCATTTCGGCATCGAGAGCTTTTACTGCCGGCCCGGCATGGAGGGCGCCCACGAGAAGGGCGGGGTCGAGGGTCAGATTGGCTACTTCCGCCGCAACCACTTCACGCCTGTCCCGGAAGTCGCCTCGCTTGCTGAGCTGAACGAACTGGTCGACCAATGGGACCTCCACGACGGACGCCGGCGCATCGGGGCGAGGCCGCGGACGATCGACGAGTACTTCGCCGTCGAACAGCCGCTGCTGGCTCCTTTGCCGGACGAGCCGTTCGAGACAGGCCGTCTGTTCACGCCGCGGGTGGACCGCTACAGCCAGATCACCGTCCGCACCAACCGCTACTCGGTCCCCGTCCGCTTGATCGGCAAGAAGGTCCGGGTCATGCTGCACGCCTCTCACCTCGTGGTTTACGACCAGAACGTGGAAGTGGCCCGGCATGAACGCCTGATCGCCAAATGCGGAATCCGCCTGGACCTGGACCACTACCTGGAGGCCCTGGTCCGCAAACCGGGCGCCTTTCCCGGCGCAACTGCCCTGGAGCAGGCTCGTTCGGCGGGGAGGTTCACCCCGGTCCATGACGCATGGTGGGCGGCCGCCCGCAAGGTCCACGGCGAGAGGGACGGCACCCGAGCACTGATCGAAGTGCTCTTGCTGGGCAGGCATATCGCGCACGAACATCTGGTCGCCGGCCTGGCCACAGCCCTTCGGGCTGGAGCGCTGACCGCGGACGCCGTTGCCCTGGAGGCCCGCAAAGCCGCCCAGACCGAGGACGAGTCCACCACCCTTCCTGCCCAGCGCGATACGCATCCGGCAGGCCAGCCGTCGGCGACCGTCACGTCCTTGCACGAGTGGCGGCTCGCGCACCTTCCGCCGGACACCAGGCCACTGCCCTCGGTGACCCCCTATGACCAGTTGCTCCGCCGCCACCGCACCAGTGGCAGCACCCACCGTGAGGGAGAAGCCCAGTGACCCTGCCCCGCCAGCGGAACATGACCGAGCAGGCCGCCGACGCCGCGATCGACACCGCCTGCCGTCTCCTGCGGCTGCCAACGATCCGGGCTGAGTTCCCCGACATCGCAGCCGCAGCGGTCAAGGACCAGATGACCTACCGAGGCTTTCTCGCCGAGCTCCTGATGGCCGAGTGCGACGATCGGGCCCGGCGTCGCTCGGAACGGCGGATCAAGGCGGCCGGCTTCCCACGGGAGAAGTCGCTGCGATCCTTCGACTTCGACGCCAACCCGAATATCGACCCTGCCACCATCCACACCCTCGCCAGTTGCGAGTGGATCAAGAAGAGCCAGCCGCTCTGCCTGATCGGCGACTCCGGCACCGGCAAGTCCCACATGCTCATCGCCCTGGGCACCGAGGCCGCGATGAAGGGCTACCGCGTCCGCTACACCCTCGCCACGAAGCTGGTGAATGAGCTGGTCGAGGCCGCGGACGAGAAGCAGCTGAACAAGACCATCGCCCGCTACGGGCGCGTCGACCTGCTCTGCATCGACGAGCTCGGATACATGGAACTCGACCGCCACGGCGCTGAACTCCTCTTCCAGGTCCTCACCGAACGCGAGGAGAAGAACAGCGTCGCGATCGCCTCGAACGAGTCGTTCGGCGGTTGGACCAAGACGTTCACCGACCCCCGGCTCTGCGCGGCCATCGTCGACCGCCTCACCTTCAACGGCACCATCATCGAGACCGGCACCGACTCCTACCGCCTCGCCTCCACCCGAGCCGAGGAGTCGGCCAAAGCCAGCTGACTTCCGCTCGTCCGCTTTCAGAGTTCGCCGCGCCGGCGGCGGGCTGACGACTCAGCGAACGAGGGATCTGTCTCATTGTTCAGCGTGGTCGCCGTTCCGTTCGACGGCATCCATGAACTGATCGTGCACTCGCAGCTCACGCCCCCTACCTGGACTCGTCAGGACGATCGTCTTCGCCTCGCAAGGGCCGTGGGACCCGCCCCAAGCAACTCGCGCGTGATCACTACCGCATCGAGCACCTCGACTCGGCGCTCAGTCAGTAGCTGCTGCACAGCAGCCATCCCGCCATCACCGGTCAGCAGCGGCCGACACTTGTTGACGAGCGCCTCAAGCCGAGCCGTCCTCTCCGGATGCAGCCCACTGATCGCCATACTGTCGCCCCTCCACCATGCTCAAACTCTTCGATCATCCCCGAAGCCAGCTATAACTTGCGATTGGATTGCCACTGAGTAGCAGGCGCCGCGAAGGTCGAGTGCCGTCATTTCTCGGGCTCTGGCCCAACTTCTGTGAAATCTGCAGCACAGCCGCTCCGAGCCTCCCGGGCCGTATCCTCCCGGCCCGAACCCCGGATGCGGCCTGTGACAGGGTTGGCGACGTGGACTGCGTCTTCTGCCAACTCATTCATGAAGGCACCGCACACTGGGTGGCCCGTGCGGCTGAAGCCTGCGCGTTCACCCCGTTGAACCCGCTCGCGCCGGGCCACACGTTGGTCATCCCTACCAGCCACTTCACGGACGTGTTCGAGTGCCCGCCCGATGTCCTGGCGGCGTCGATGACGCTGGTCCAGCGCGTGGCGGCAGCCATGCGCACTGCCCTGGACGCCTCGGGCGTCAATATCCTGAGCGCCAGCGGACCGGGATCGGAACAGTCCGTTCCCCACCTACACTTCCACGTCGTTCCTCGGTGGGTGGATGACGGGATCTCGACGTGGCCGACCGGACAGTCCCGCCGCTGCCTCATCGGCGAGCCAGGCACGCAACTGGCCGCCGCACTCAACCGTGACCACGAGCCGCATCACAGAAGTTGAGCCAGAGCCCGAGATTGGACAGCAGTTGTTCAGCACTTCCGACAGCACTCTGCCGGGGTGCCGATTCCAACCCCCGGCGTCGGGTTGTCGAGAGTTGATCGAGGGGGAGATCGGCAGCTCCACTGGGCGGTGTCGGGGGAGCGGAGAGCGTTTCCTAGGCGTCCGGGTTCTTGCCCGTGGCGGCGGTGGTGATGCGGTCGACCTGAAGCTTGGCGAAGGACGGCAGGTCGTGGTCCTTGGGCAGCTGCTTGCCGAACATCACAGCCACGACGGAGCCGACGCGTAGTGCCGCAGTCGGGTACCCCTCGTCCGTGAAGGCGTCCGTCTCGTCGGCGCTCGTGTCGACGGCCAGCGGCTGGGGCTTGGTCTTCTCGTCCTTGTGGTTCTCGGCGACCGCCGCCTTCATGCCCGCCTTGGCGTTCTCAACGGAGTCGTAAGCGAGGAGGGTGAACATGACGTTGGTGTCGCCGCCCGAGTCGGTCGTGAAGTACTGGGTCGTCGCGTAGCCGGTGATCCCGGCGCAGCCCCACTGGGCTTGCGTCTCGCACTGCTCCCGTGCCGCGTTCCCGTTGAGGACGCGCGGCTCCTGGCCCTTCCAGCCCTTCGGGGCAGCTAGCTGACTGGGGATGGCCTGGGCTACCTGAGATGGGTTGAACGGTGCGTCGGCCACGCCTCCGCCTCCACCCTTCCCGCCACCGCCGGCGTTACCACCCGAGCAGCCCGCCAATGCCAGTACCAGCGTGAGTCCCATGACCGCGCCGCGCTTCCCCTGAAGCATCTCCAGCCCCCATTCGTGATCATCCGTCAGTCATACGTCATATCACGCAGCCACCCGCAGGGCCGCCTGGCCGTCTTGCTCAGTTGCCCGACCTCGCCCGGCAGTGGGCCGTTGACCCCGAGGGCACGCGCCGCACGTATAAGACGTGGTCTCATTTGGTGAGTCTGCGGTAGCAGATGAGGCTGCAGGCGATGGCTGTGAAGGCCAGGAAGTGTTCGGCCTTTCGCTCGTAGCGGCGGTGCAGGCGATGGCAGCCGGCCAGCCAGGACATCGTGCGCTCGATCGTCCAGCGATGCCGGCTAAGCCGTGTGGATGACTCGATGCCCTTGCGGGCGATGCGGTGCCGGATGCCGCGCTTGCGTAGCCATCGGCGCAGGTGGTCGTAGTCGTAGCCCTTGTCCGCGTGCAG
>NZ_JBSGZV010000084.1:0-21480 GCF_053611185.1 Streptomyces sp. NPDC054834
CGCTGGAACAGCTCCCACAATTCGTCTGGCACCATGCGCTCGACCATCACCACGCGGTGCAGAATACCCAGCGCTCCAAATGAGACGGCGTCTTAACCGTGCCCCCGAATCCACGCTCACGGACCTCTCGGAAGAGCCGACTGGCGTCGGTGCAGCCGTTGTGGAACCGGGCTTGCAAGTAGGAGTGGAAGGGCGTGAGGAGTCCCGTTCGACGATGCCGGGCGGATTCGACGAGTACGGCGAGATCAGTGTCCCGGAAGTGCCGCACTGTCTTGCGGTCCATGTCCAAGCGGCGAGCGATCGCGCTGATCGTCCACCCCTTTTCGACCAGATCGAGGATGTCAGAGTGCCGGTGAACGGTCCGTTGGACGATGGCGGTCTTCGGGAGTACGGGCGGCTGATCCGGCACCCTGGTGTCAGGGACCGGGGCGTCAAGTTGAGCTCGCTCCTGGGCATGTTTCGGCAGGCAGGAGCGGTGCTGGTGACACGTCTTCTCCACGACAACGGACAGATTCTGCAGGAGATGCCATCGGTCGGCCACCTCGATGGCCCCGGTGTCGGCCTGTTTGATCGCGCGGGTGTATCCAGTGGCCCGGTCCCGGCAAATGATCTCCGCTCCGGGATGTGTCTCAAGCCAGGCAAGGAAGGTTTCTGAGCTGCGGTCGGGCAGAACATCGAACGGCTTGCCCTGTTCCACGTCCACGAGCACAGTTCCGTAGGTGTGGCCACGCCGGAAGGCGAAGTCGTCCACTCCCAGGACTCGCGGAGCCCGGCTCGGCACCATCGGTGCCGACAGCGAACGGATGAGCGACGTCCGGCGGCCAGACAATGCCAACCGTCGGCAGAGGCGTTCTCCCGGGCGGCCCCCAAGCTCCAGGGCCACGAAACGGACAAGGTCACGCATGGCCACTGACGACTGGCTGTGTGACCTGGTGAAACCCTCAATCTGCTCAACGAAAGTCCGTCGGCGACACATCGGCACTTCGCAGAGGAAGCGCCGCACCCGTAGTCGGACGAGCACCTCTCGGCCGCCGGCAGGCTGATCGGCCAGCCGCCGCCAGTACCGGCTGTGAACCCGCCGTGCACCGTGGCCGCAGTCCGGACAACGGCCAGGCGGTCCATTACCGACCGCGTCCACGAACAGGGTGCGGCCGGCGAGATGCACCCGCTCGATCCGCAACGCGATCCCGGAAACAGGACGTCCGACAGCTCACGCAACCCATACGGAAGTTGTGCCGCGACGAAACGATCCGGCGTGCCAGCCCCTACGCGGGCGGGCCGTAGGGCCGCTTGATGCCGTGAGCTTCCAACGCGCACTCGTAGCGGGTCAGCAGCTCGTCGAAGTTGGCCAGGAGGATGGTGGCAGCCTCGTGGGCGTCTTCGATGTCGCCCTGGGCACAGGCCTCCGCGATCTCGGCAACGTCGCCGCGCATGATCGACAGCGAGTCCCCCTGGATCAGCATCCCCGGGAAATGCCGTGGGGGCAGACGCACAACCGCGTCGTTACCTGGATCCGTGAACAGCTCAGCCTCAATGATCTCCATCGGGCCATCCAACAGCAGACGCCGGACCTCATCCAGCGTAGCCATCACGGAAGCGCGGTCACAGCCGTGAAAACGGCCAGGGTCGCTCCTTGCCTCACTTGGTTGGTTCTTGATTTATGTGGGGAGGTTGGGGAGCGAAGAGCGGGCCTTGATCACCGGTGGCTAAGTTGGGGCCATGACTGGTGACTGGCGGATGGATCGGATCGGGGCCGCTCTGCGAGGTGAGAACCCGACCGTGCTGCGGCGGCTTGAGTCGGGGTTCGCGGTGATCGGCGACGTTCAGTTCTTGCCGGGTTACTCGGTTCTCCTCGTGGACGAGCCAGGTGTTCAGCGGCTGTCTGATCTGCCGAGGGCGAGGCGGCTGTCGTTTCTGTCCGACATGGACCGGCTCGGAGAAGCCGTTGAGCGCGTCTGCCGGCGCCTGGACCCCGACTTCCGCCGGGTCAACCTGGAGATTCTGGGGAACACTGACCCGTTCTTGCATGCCCATGTCTGGCCGCGGTTCGAGTGGGAGCCGGCCGATCTAGTGGGCAAGCCTGTGTGGCTGTATCCGGGCGACCGGTGGAGTGACGAGGGCTTCAGGCTGGGTCCGCAGCATGACGTGCTGCGGGACGGGATCGGGAGCGAACTGGATCGGTTGCGTTCGATGGGCTGACGGCGTGAGCCCGCCGACCGTCAGGTCGGCCGGCTCGGTGATCAGTGACGGTCAGTGGACGAGGTCACTAAGTCCTTCGGAGCGGAACGATGTCGGGGCTGGCGGTGGGGACGGAAGGGCGGGCGGCTTCGGGGGTCGCGAGAAGCGCGACGATGGTGACCGGCTGCTGGCAGTGGGGACAGTTGCGGGTCGCGGTCGGTTCCAACGGGTCACGTTCCGCGGCCACTTGCTGACGCGAGAGGGGCCGGCTGAGAGTCTTGGACGGCGGAGGAAGCTCAGGCCATGACGGCAGAGAAGCGGTCTCACCGAGACGACGCGCGCGGCAGGGACCAGCACACGCTTGGCCTTGGCCCGGGTGGCCTTCTCGGCCCTCGCGACGTCGAGATGACGGAAGAGCTTCTGGCCCTTCTCGTTTAGCCCGGCATGCTTGAGGTGCCCTCGGTTGCACCACTGATAGATGACCCATATCGAGACGCCCGCATGAGCGGCGGCCTCTTGGGTCGTCATCCAGATTTCCTCATCCATGACGGCCTCCCGGGCATGCAAAAGGGCCCGCCCTCCGAAGGAGTCGGGGCCTGCATCAAGACGTACTGGCCCTGCTGGCAGCGATTGCACGGTCGTTCGTTAGGGGAAACAAGTACCGCTTCTGAGAGGCGTCATGACGGGGGCCAGGCGCCAGGAAATGCAGCCCATATGCCGTCCGGGAAGGACTCCCTGCGGATCACCGTGCCCATAACCGTGCGGAGATGGGCGCAGATGTCCTTGTAGCGGGCGGTCGGCCACTCTTCCGGGCCTTCCTCGGCCACTCTCTCTGGGTCTCGAAGAATCTCCGCGTGTGCCCACTGCACCAGTCGACGGACGTTCGGATCAGGAAGCCTGAGTGACCGAGATTCCAGCTCCCGCAGGATCTGCCGTAGATCGACCCACCACTGGGGACCGTCGTACTCCTTCGCGAAGTGATCCTCCATGATGTAGGAGAGCTTGATTATCTCGTTTGCCGCCGCCTCGGACAGACCCAACAGGTATGTCCGCTCAGCCTCGTGGGCCGTCTTCTTCTGTTGCCACACGACAACCCCGGTGGAGAGCCCGGCACCCACCACGGCACCCGCGAGACCCATCAGCCCCACCAGCGTCTCTGCCTGCATGGCGTCAGTCCTCGTCCGGCGGGTTCTCCAGTGCGTACATAGCCTCTGAGTGGGCTGCGTGCTCCCGATAGCGCCTGACCGTGCCTGAGATCTCCGGCAGGGGATCCCCGCGCATATATGCCGAGAGGATGTCGATGGCCTCTGTCGCTCCGCTCCTGGCGTGCACGACCTCGCGGGCTGTGTCGCCACTGCTCCGAAACATGTGGAGGAAGGTGATGCCCAAGACCTCTTCAATGCGCCCTCGCACCTCCGAGGCCTGTGGCATGAGCCCCACGGCCAACTCGGCCTCGTCCATGTGGTCCTTGGCGATCTTGCGCCACGGCTGGTGGTCATCGGGTATCTCGGCCTGAGCGCACTCCACGAGGTGCCTCCGCAGGGCATACAGCTCCGTGAGGGCCTTCTCCCCGGCAGCCCTGCCCCGCTCCTCTATCAGCTTGCTCCGCTCCTCCTCCGCCTGCTGGAGGCGCTCCTTCGCCTGCTGCCGCTGGGTGACCTTCGTGGCCCACACGGACACACCGCCACCGATCAGGGCTCCACCGAGGCCGATGAGACCCGAGACCACTTCTCCGTCCATGGCGATCATCATGCCGACGGGACCAACCCCGTGGGGCTGATCCCGTCAACTCCTTGTCATGCGTTGGGCTGGCGGAAGTGCAGTGCTATGTCCTCCTGCTCTTCGATGTACTGGGCGACGGCGTCCCGGGCTTCGGTGCACTCCTCCGGGGGCTGCGGTATCGCCTCCGTTTCTGCTCCCTCCTCAAGGCGCTGGCGAAGAGCAGGGGACCGGAAGCTCAAGGCCGCTAGACGAAGGCGGTCCAGCTCCGCGTAGAGCTGGTGCTCCCAGTCCTCTTCGTGCACATCCCGCCACTTGCGTCGGAACAGATCCTTGATCTTGAGCACTGCCTGCACTGCGTTGTCGTATGCGGCGTCATGCTGGGCGGCTTCGCGCCCCTCCTGCGCCTGCTTCCTCTCGTGCTTCCGCTGGAGCCACGATGCCCAGATCGCGCTTGCCGCGCCCACTATGGCCACACCGAAGCCGGACAGGTCCCCGATGCATCCCGCCGTCACTTCTGCGCTCACAGAAGCGTCCTCGCCCCCGAGTTCTTGGTGCGAACCGAGTCGATAGTGATCACCGGCGGCCTCGTGGCATATCGGCGATGGCGCTCTGGATCGCCGACGTAGCGGCCTCCAAGCGCTTCGCGGCTGTCATCAAGCTCTTTGCTTTGTCCTCCAGCCCCCCGAGCTTGTCGGCGGCGTTGGCGAAGACATGAACGTTGTCCTCGAAGCTGCCCAGTGACCGCGCAGCGTCACTGAAGAGACTGATGGAGTCCGGGTCGATACCAAAGCCGTGGATACGGGGATCTGCCAGCTCGTCCATCAGAGTGTTGAGGAGGCCGGCCAGCTCCGGGGCGGTCTTGGAGAACTCAGCCAGCGCAGGACGGACCTGGTCCAGGAACTGTCCCTGGGCCTCGGCGAGCATTTCGCCCAGACGAGCTTCGGTCAGCCCGGTCAGGCCTTCCAGCGCCTCGACGCTTTCCCCTTCGCGGCTGGCCTTCCAACTTTCGAGGACCGCCACTGGGTAATCGGCGCTGTTGGCGCCGTCGATGGTGGTGTGGTGGGGAACGCACAGCAGCAGCAGGTTCTTGAAGCTGTTCCGCTCCTGCACTGACCAGGTCGCGTCGAACCGCTTACCGCCACGGTTGATGGCCCGGATGTGGGCGATCTCCGCGTTCAGCTTTGGCACACCGTTGACCATCGTGATGACGCGGCTCGTGCATCCAGGCCAGTAGCAGTAGCCCCTGCACAGGGTCATCAGCCCAGCCAGTGTGGCGTTGTCGTACTTCCTCTGTGCCATGCGCCCCCCTTGCGACAGCTCCCTCGGGACTGTAGGCCCGCAGGAGGCGCTGCGCCACGGTGCCTCTGAGTCGCCCGGATCCGCAGTTGACGGCCGTCAGGCGGGCGGCAGCACCTTTAGCAGCGGCTCCTTGGTCTCCACGCGCTTGCGTACCTCCCTGCAAGTCCCGTCAGACGGGGAGGCCCGCGGCCTTCAGGGCGCCACGGATGTGGGTAGTCCCCGGCCGCTTCCCTCCGAGCTGGTCGTAGAGCGCCCTGACGCTCTGTAGCACGATGGGTGCGCCTAGCTGCTGGTGTGCGGCGATGAGCAGGTCGCGGTAGTCGGTCCAGGTGAAACTGCGTCTGCCGCCGCGCTTGTGATCGGCATGCCGTTTGGGCCGGTAGATCAGGCGTGAGCGTTCGCCTTGCTTGTAGCAGGCCAGAGCGGCGATGGAGAAGCGGCGCTGGGAGCGTCCCCGGACCCGGATGAGGGGTGTGTGTCCGCGCCTGGCCCAGGTGCGGGCGGTGGGCGGCGTCATCGACGAGAGGCTCAGTCAAGATTTCCGTGACGGGGTGACGGAGCGTGACTTGGGTCAGGAGAGGAGGACTCGTTTGCGGAGTAGCGCGAAACCGGCTCTCCCATACATCTGTCGCTTCAGCATCTTGATCCGGTTGACGTGGCCTTCGACAGGACCGGAACTCCAGGGCAGCGTAAGTCCCGCGGTGACAGCCTGGTGATCACGCTGGAGACCGTCGGCGAAGGCGTGCAGGGCGGGCAGGTCATCGGCGTGCACGGCGTCTGTCCATGCTGGCAGGCTGTTTCCACCGAGGTCGCAGACCATCCGTGGGCTTGATCCGCTTTGACGGACATCGAAGATCAGGGGCTTCGGCCCCAAAAGGATGATGTCCATCATGGAGAGCACGGGGAAGAAGAAGCCGCGTCCTCGCCGCTCGTTCACGCCTGAGTTCAAGGCCGAGATCGTGGAGCTGTGCCAACGCGGTGACCGCTCGGTTGGTCAGGTCGCCAAGGACTTCGACCTGACCGAGACAGCGGTGCGCGACTGGGTCCGGCAGGCCGAGGTCGATGCCGGCGAGCGTGACGGCCTGACCAGCAGTGAACGCGAGGAACTGGCCCAGCTGCGGCGGGAGAACCGCCGGCTGCGGGAGGACGTGGAGATCCTCAAGCGGGCCACGGCTTTCTTCGCGAAGGAGACCCGGTGACGGTGCACCCGTTCATCGAGGCGGAGAAGCAGGCAGGTCACAGCGTCAAACGGGCGTGTGAATTGCTGAAGGTCTCCCGTGCCGCCTTCTACGCCCGCCGCACCAACACACCCGGTCCCCGAGCCATGCAGGACGCGGAGCTGACCGAGCAGATCACCGCCGTCCACGCCCAGTCCCGGGGCGCCTACGGCGCCCCGCGGATCCACGCATTCCTCAAGCGTGAGGGGACGGCCTGCGGCCGCAGACGCATCGCCCGGTTGATGCGGACCGCCGGGCTCGCCGGCAGGCACCGCAGACGACGACATCGCACCACGATCCCGGACCCGCACGCGGCCGCCCGCCCGGACCTGGTCCTGCGCGACTTCCGGCCCGACCCGAGGGCGACGGACGCCCGCTGGTGCGGCGACATCACCTACATCCCCACCGACGAGGGCTGGCTCTACCTGGCCACCGTCATCGACATCGCCTCCCGCCGGGTGGTCGGCTGGGCCACCGCCGACCACCTGCGCACCGAACTGGTCGCCGACGCACTGCGAGCCGCCTGCCACCAGCGCCGCCCCGCAGGTTCCGTGATCTTCCATTCCGACCGCGGCTGCCAATACACCAGCCACGAATTCGCCCTGCTGGCAAGTCAGTTGGGTATCCGGCTATCCGTCGGCCGCACCGGCCAGTGCTGGGACAACGCGCTGGCCGAGTCGTTCTTCGCCACCTTGAAGAACGAGCTGATCGGCACCCAGCCGTGGCCGAGCAGGTCCGCCGCCCACACCGCGATCTTTGAGTGGATCGAGAGCTGGTACAACTTGCACCGACTGCACAGCAGCCTCGGCTACCGCAGTCCCGTCGACTACGAGGCCGCACTCGCCGCCTGACCACCACACCGATGGTGTCCGTCAAAGCGGAACAAGCTCAACCTGGTCAGCGCCACGACCGTCGGACGTCTGCTGCACGCGATGGGATATAGCCTGCAAGGCACGGCCAAAACCACTGAAGGCGCACGCCATCCGGACCGCGACGCCCAGTTCGCCCACATCAACACCACCGCCACCGCCTTCCTTGACGACGGCCAACCGGTGATCAGCGTCGACACCAAGGCCAAGGAGTGGATCGGCAACCGCGACCGGCCCGGCCGTGTCTGGCGCCCCTGCAAGGACCCGATCAAGGTGGACTGTCACTCCCACCTCTTCGATGACGACCAACCGGCGGCCATTCCCTATGGGGTCTACGACCTGGCCACCAACACCGGCTGGGTCAACATCGGGACCGACCATGACACCGCCGAGTTCGCCACCGAATCCATCCGCCGCTGGTGGCACCGCCGTGGGCGAGTGGACCATCCGGACGCGGACCGGTTACTGATCACCGCGGACGCCGGCGGCTCGAGCAACCCCCGCTACTGGACCTGGAAGAAGCAGTTGCACACCTTCGCCCGCGAGAGCGGACTGGAGATTACAGTGTGTCACTTTCCGCCGGGCACTTCGAAGTGGAACAAGATCGAGCACCGGATGTTCAGCCATATCACCGCCAATTGGCGCGGTCGGCCGCTGACCAGCTACCAAGTCGTGCTCGAGACGATCGCCGCAACGACCACTGCGACCGGGCTGAAGATCCGTGCCGAGCTGGACACTGGCGACTACGCCCTCGGCACCACCGTCACGACCGCCGACTTCCACGCCCTGCCGATCACACCCGATGCGTTCCACGGCAACTGGAACTACGCTCTGGCTGCGGATCCCCCAAGTCCTTCCGAAGAACCGGCGACTCGTCGGCCGATCGATCCCGCCGTGACCTTGATGCTTACCGATCCGACGCTGACCGGCATGGCTCGCTCAGAGTTCGCACACCTCGTGGCGATCTCGGAACCGTACTGGGACGCCCTGGCCGAGGCAGCCTTCCAGCGTCGCTTCCACCGCCCACGGGGCTACCTCCATCCGCAGACCAGCAGCCTGGACCACTTCCACCGACTGCTTGCAGCACTCCTGCGCCGCCGCAAGGCCGCAACCAGCACCCTGATGGCCCAGATGCTGAGCGTCACACGCACCAACCTGTCCAACCAGTTCCAGGACGGCCACCGAATTCTCGACCTGCACCGCATCCCCGTCACGCCGATACCCGGCTCACCAGCACGCACGCTCCAGCAACTTCAAACTCGTCTCACGTCCGTGAAGAACACCCTTACAGATCAACGCTGACAGTTATTTATGGACAAGCCCCGGCGGTGCCGGAGTACTGGCGCTGCACGCCGGCCGAGGTGGTGCCCTTCTTGAGGAAGCCGGTGTCGTCGAGGATGAGGATCCCGTCGGGCTCTCCGAGCCGTTCGGTGACGTAGTGCTGGAGGTCGTCGCGGAGGTCGTCGGCGTCCCAGCGGGCGCCGTTGAGGAGTCGTTGGAGGCGGTCGGGTGTGCGGTGTCCGGCGTATTCGGCCAGCTGCCAGCTGTTCTTGCGGCCGACCGGGCCCAATAGTCCGCGGATGTAGTCACGCATCCTGCGACGAGGTTCGACGCGCCTGAAGCGGTGGCCGGTACGCAGGAACAGTTCCTCGAGCTCGTCGTTCCAGATCTCAACTGCACGCTCGTCGATCACACGGGGAGGCTGCCCGGACCGCTGTCACTATCAGCGGCGGCTGCACACGATCGAGGAGCGGCCCGGGAAAGAGAACACGGGCCGGACCTCAGCCCACTACACTCATCCAAACCGCCCCTGACCAGGGAAAACGTCAAAGTGCTGCTGGAGTATTAATACTCCAGTGCCACTTCCTGATCGCGTCTGTGGCGTCAGTCGTGCCCCTTACTGTGGCGGCATGGGCTATGACGTACACATCACCAGGCGTACGCCGTGGTGGGAGGAAGAGGGTGAGCAGATCACCACGCGGGAGTGGGCGGCGGTGGTCGCTGCCGACTCCGACCTGGAGATGGTTCAGGTGGCCCGGGTTTCTCCGCGTGGCCAGGATGCCGTGTTGGAGTACCGGCATGAGTGGCTGGCACAGATGTGCACTCACCCGCAACGGGGCACTCGCGGTGCCTGGTTGGACTGGGAAGAGGGGCAGATCGTGGTGAAGAACCCGGATGAGATCCTGCTCAAGAAGATGCGGGAGATCGCGCGGGTACTTGGGGCGCGTGTCCAGGGCGACGACTGTGAGTACTACGACGAGTGAACACTGCCCGTCCGCAGCAGGGACGGCCACCGCGTGATCATCGGGCGTTGTGTGGACTCCTGAAGATCGTGCTGTGGCCGCAGGCCACAGCACAGACCCTGCCCGCTGGCGGACGATGTTCGACCAGGTTATGGCCCGGATCGCGGGCCGGTTCAGGCGAGTTGAGCCCCGGTCCGCGGCCCGCTCCTACCTGATTGGCCTGCTGTCGGGCGTGGAACGGAAGAACTGCTGGCAGCTGGCCTAACAGGCGGGCCATACGCGGCCTGGGCCGATGCAGCGTCTGCTGCGCTGCGCCCGCTGGGACGCCGATGCCGTCCGCGACGATCTGCGTGCCTACGCCGCCGAACACCTCGGCACCGACGGCGGCGTTCTCGTCGTCGACGAGACCGGCTTCCTGAAGAAAGGCCGGTCCTCGGCAGGAGTACAGCGGCAGTACACCGGCACCGCAGGACGCATCGAAAATGCCCAGGTCGGCGTGTTCCTCGCTCTGGCCACCAGCCGGGGACGGGCTCTGATCGACCGACGGCTCTACCTTCCGGAACACTCTTGGTCGACTGATCCCGAACGCCGCAACAAGGCCGGGATACCCGAGACGGTGCAGTTCGCCACCAAGCCCCGTCTGGCCGAGGAGATGATCGAGGCCGCGCTCGACGCCGTAATCGACGCCTCCTGGGTGACCGGCGACGAAGCTTACGGACAGGACCCCCAGCTCCGCGCCGCCCTCGAGGCACGCGGCATCGGCTACGTGATGGCCGTCGCCTGCTCGATGCGGGTGAGAATTAACCACGGCCACACTTCCGTCCGCGCGGACACCGTCGCCGGCTGCCTGCCCGCCAGAGCCTGGCAGCGGCGCAGCGCTGGAAACGGCGCGAAAGGGCCGCGATACTAACGACTGGGCATGCCGAACCAGCCCCAGGAGGGACAGATCCGAGGTTGCAACTGCCTTCCGTTTCAGCTGTTCAGCGGTGAGCCCCTGGCACTTCATGGCCAGCGTGGCGCGCTGATAGTCGAGGAACGAGGTCAGCGACGCTCGCTCGCCGGCCACCTTGGAGGGTGTATGCGTTGGTCATCACTCACCCGACGATCATGGCAGCGCTGGCCCGCCAGACCACCTCCAGTCCGGAGGGTGGACGGTGCCCTGTGCCGGACCGTCCCGACACACCACCCATTGCGGGACAGCCCTGGGCCGACCTCCCTCCGCCGCGGCCCCGGCGGTGCACGGTCGCCTGGTACCCGTGTGTGCGACATCCCGTGGGTTGCTCAGAGCCTCTCTGTGTCTTCAACCTTGTGACCAGGGGGTTCGCCCTCTTTCCGACAGCGGTTCGCGGGCTGACGTAACTTCGGGATTCCTGAAGCGTTCTCACCATGTCCGATCGGTTCACGATCGGGGTGAAGGTGAGGGTCTCGGGTTGGCGCTGGCTGTCGTACGGGATTGCGTGATGTCCGGCCGGCGGGCAGGGCGGAAGAACTGGAGCAGTTCAAGACCGACGTGCTGGCGGGGTTCGTGCTGGGGGCAGGATCTACGCTGTGAGCTGCGGCCACCGTCTGATCTTCTGCCTTCACACACCGATAATCACCGGTGGCCGCATCCGTTCCAGGAGCCAGCCCCCACCAGCAAGATCGCGATCTACAGCCGGAGTAGTAGACACTCGCATCCTCGCAGGTCAACGGCGCCTTTCTGCTGTCGGGGCGTCACGTCGCCCAATTCGCTCAATACACAGTGTTAATCGTTGCGTGTGCTGACGGGCGCGTCTCCGTTGCGCAGGCGGCCGGGGGTGGTGCCCAGGCGTTGGCGCAGGAGCGTGGTGAGTGTGGATGCGTTTTCGTAGCCGATGCGGCGGGCGACGGTCTCCGTGGGGAGGTCGGTGGTGCGCAGTAGGTGGGCGGCCTGCTCCAGCCGGATGCTCTGGGCGAATCGTAGGGGTGAGACGCCCAGCACCTTGTCCACGGCCCGCTGGAGGGTGCGTTCGCTTGCCCCGACCGCCCGTGCCGCTTCCGACACCCGCAGCGGCTGGTCGATGTGGGCGCGCACCCAGCTCTCGAAGGCGCTGACGGTGGGATCAGTGCGAGCCAGGTGGCTCGTAATGGCGTAGCCGGCCTGGGTGGGGCGGTGGTCGACCACCAGGTAGCGGGCCGTGAGGTCCGCCAGGGCTGGGCTGGCTTGCCGTACCAGGGCGAGAGCGAGATCGAGGTGCGCCATGGCGGCTCCGGCCGTAGTCACCCCCGCGGCATGGGCCAGCATGCGGCTTTCGTCCAGGGCTACTTGAGGGTAGGCCTGCCGGAAGGCCGGGGCCAGCCACCAGCTGGTGGTGGCGGTCAGCCCGTCCAGCACCCTCGCCTCGGCGAGGAGGAAAGTACTGGTGCAGGCGGCGGCCAGGGGGACTCCGTCGGCCCAGGCCCGCCGGACCGCCTCGCGTTCGGGTGCGCGTTCCGGGGCAGCAACCCATTCCAGCAGCGGGGTGGGCTGCTTGGGACCAGCGCCGGGTACGACGAGGAGATCGGGCCGCTGGGCGCTCCCGGCCGCTTGGGCCTCGATGACATGCCCGCTAGCCGTGCGGACGGCACCCCGCCCGCTGACGCGGGTCAGCTCCCAGCGCGGTGGGGGATGGGGCAGTTCCTCCCGAAGCTCATTGGCCATCTGCAGGACGTCGAAGACCGTGGCCAACCCGGAGTCGAAGAGGTCATCCATGACCAGTACCGAAATTTTCATGTCGGAAACGGTAAAGCATCCGGCGGATCCGCCACTGCCTGGCCCACCCCGGCCGCTCATACGGTGATCACATCGCACAACGGCGCGGCACGACACCGCACTTACCACGCACAGAGGAGCACTTCATGACCAACGCCCTTGTCCCCGACACCACCCGCATCGGACTGCTCGCCCGTATCGAGGCCAAGCCGGAGTACGTCCGAGAGGTCGAGGAACTGCTCACCGGAGCCCTCGCCCTGGCCCGGGAAGAGTCCGGCACCACCTGCTGGTTCGCGCTGCGCATAGGCCCGACCACGTTCGGCATCTTCGACGCCTTCGGCACCGAGGAAGACCGCACCGCGCACCTCCAGGGCCGGATCGCGGCGGCGCTCATGGAGAGCGCGCCCAAGCTGCTCGCCGAGGCTCCCGAAATCCTGCCCGTCGAGGTCCTGGCCGTGAAGCTCTCCTAACCCCTGACCTGCTTTCCGGCAGGGAGGAGAGGAGCAAAGCCGCATGGGCACCGCGCCTCAGCCGTCCGCCATTGCGGCAGCCGCCCGCCATGCCCGTGGCAATCCGCGCCGCCCTCGCTCAGATCGCTCCTCACCCTCACCTCCTCGCCCACTTCGACCGCGACCGCGTGGGCAGCACCGCCCGCGCACGCGGCGAGGTGTCCCGAGGACCCCTTTGCCCCTCCACTGGTATCCGATCCCAAGGAGTAACCCGTGCCCCTGCTAAGGGCTCGCAGAGAATCAACATGCTGATTTGATCGCGGTGGGGCTGCTGCTCGCGAGGAACGCGGCGATGTCGGCGGGCGTCCGGAATCTGGCTGTGGAGGGTGGAATGGTGTAGTCACGCTCGGCCAGGAGGGGCTGGACTTGGTGAACGGCCCTGGTGAGAGTGCTGCCGCTGACTCCGAAGAGCTGGGCAAGCAGGTCTCGGGTGCCGAGTTTGCGCTGGTAGAGCACGGTGGCCAGGACTCTGTCGGCGGTGGTCAGCTTGTCCTTGGCCCCGGCACCACGAGCACGGATGCGCTCGCCTCCTCGCTGCCGGAGCCGCCCTTGCTCGCGTAACTCTTCCAGGTCATGGGTCAGTTGGTTGATGAGTTCGTCCAGCGCCGGTTCGGGCATGCCGGTTAGCTCCGGGTTGCGCAGACACTCGATGCAGGGCTGCGGGGACGTGCGGACGGCCGGCCCGCGGGTTCCTGGCTGAGCTGGTGGTGTCGCAAGGTTGGGGGTGGAGGGTGTAGTTCCAGTCGCCGTGGAAGCGGTGCCGGTGCATGGGCAGGGTGTCGATATCGCTGTCGGCGACCTTGATGCCGGTGTCGTAGGTGCCCGGGTCGAGTTCGGCGTGGACGGTCAGTCCGGTGCGGGTGGTGGTCGCCGCGATGCTGTTCACGATGACGTCGTGGCTGGTCAGCGGGCGGCCGCGCCAGTTCATGGAGATGTGGGAGAACAGCCGGTGCTCGATCTTGTTCCATTTCGAGGTGCCGGGCGGCATGTGGCAGACCGTGATGTCCAGGCCCGTCTCGGCGGCCAGGGCTGCGAGTTCGGTCTTCCAGGCCCGGGTGCGGTAGCCGTTGGACCCGCCTGCGTCCGCAGTGATCAGCAGGCGGGCGGCAGCCGGAAAGTCGTGCCGGCCTCGGGCCTGCCACCAGCGGCGGATGGAGGCGACGGCGAACGCTGCGGTGTCGTGATCGGTGCCGACGCTGACCCAGCCGGTGTTCGCGGCGATGTCATAGATCCCGTACGGGATCGCCTTGCCAGGGCCCTCCCTGTCCAGGAAATCGTGCGTCCTGACCAGTACCGGCTCACCGGCTGGCAGCCACTGGCAGCCCGCGTTCTTGTAGTCGCCGACGAGCTCCTTCTTCTTCGTGTCCACACTGATCACCGGCTGCCCGGCATCGATGTGCTGTCTGGCCCGCTCGTTGATGTAACGGAACTGGGCATCACGGTCCGGGTGCTGCTTGCCCTCGATGGTCTTGGAACCGGCCTGCAGGCTGAAGCCCTCCTCACGCAGCAGGTCCCCGACCGTGTCCGCGCTCACCCTGTGCCCCTGACGGGTCAGCTCGGCCGCGAGGCTCCTGGTCGACTTCACCGTCCAGCGCAGCGGCGACATCGGATCACCCCGCTCGTCAGGTTCCACAAGCGCGAGCAGCGCGGGCCGCAGACCCGGATCAAGGTCCACGACCTTCTTCCGGCCACCACCGGGCCTGCGTACCCGCCCCAGAGGCTCCTCGCCGGCCTCCAGCTCGTCCACGCCCTTGCGGACCGTCGTCTCGCTGACCTGGGCCGCCCGCGCGACTGCTCGGATACCACCATGCCCCAGGATCCTGGCCTCGGCCCCCATCAGCAGCCGCCGCTGCCTCTCGTCCAGATGCGGGAACAACACCCCCAACTTCACAGCGAGTTGGCCATGGACCTCGTCGGAGACGCTCATAGCACAACAACGAGCCGCATCACGAGAAGCAACACCTTGATTCTCTGCGAGCCCTTAGTGCAGATCCGTGGCCCCAGGCCGACGTCAGAGCAGTATTGAGATGCGCTTCACCTCCCTCGTGAACGGGGAGCACTCCGCAAGATCCCAGGTAGAGGGATTCGTGGTCATGCCAAGAGTGGTCCGCGGCCCGTCGCCGCATCCGGGGTGCGGAACGATGACGGGCCGCAGGCCGAGAGAAGGGGCGGTCAGCCCGCCGCCGGAGAACTGCCCAGTTTGTCGACAGCCTGGTAGTAGGTCCAGGCGGTCGCGTTGCAGGCGGTCAGTTTGGCGCCGGTGTAGGCCGTGCAGACCCTCTTCAGGTCAGCGTAGAGAGCGCTGTCCAGGCGAGCTTTGTTGGCCGCGAACGTTCCTGCCGCCTTGTAGTTGCGGTAACCGAAGTCGTGACGGGCGCAGGGCATCTTGAAGGGGAAGCCCAAGGGGTTGTCGGGGGATGAAGAGCAGTAGTCGGTGCTCCAGTCGAAGGCGTAGGCACTCCAGGCGCCCTGGTTGGCCCGGGCGGCGGCCCAGGCGTCGTAGCTGCTCGCATTGGTCTGCGTCCAACCTGCGAGCACTTGGGGCTTGTCGGCCGGTACGGCCGTGGCCGACGTGATGGCCAGGGCGCATAAGGCGAGAGCGGCGGATGTCACGGCCGTGGCGACGAGCGGACGGCGCACGTTGGTCCTCCTGCGGCGTTGGTTCCGTGGTCGCCCACAGGCTCGCCGTGGCCAAGGAAGCGCGGGGGCCGTTCGGCTGCGGATCGGGGGCCTTACTAATCGCACAGGGGGGCACTGGGGGCGCTCGCGCGCCAGAAGTGGCGGTATTGCGCTGTGGCCTGGGGTTTAGGGGTGTTTCTGCCGGGTGGCGCGAAGCCGGTGAAGGGGGTCCCAGGGGTGTCGCTCCGGGCCGGTGGGGCCTGCCGAAACCAGAACCTCACGAGAGGGGTCTTATGTCGGCCGCAGGTCGCTTGGTCTGGGTTCCGTCTTGACCAGCCCCCGTGGTAGACGAGCTCGCGCAGGCTTCCCCGTGTTTCCTTCTCAGCGGCCCGCCGGTCGGCGGCCAGGTACCGCTTCTCGTAGCGCGGTCTCTGCAGCTGCCTATACCAGGTGCCGCCAAGAGCCCGCACCGACTGGCACAATCGCGGTCACCTCGGCGGGCGACCGCCAGGGTTCGACCGGATGATCTACCGTTGGTGCAAGGTCATTGAGCGCTGCGTCAACCGACGCCGGCGCCGAGGCGCCGACCGATTACTGGCTGTCCAACCTGCCGGCCGACACCCCGATCGCCGACCTGGTCCGTCTGGCCAAGGTCCGATGGCGCATCGAGCACGACTACCGCGAGCTCAAGCACGGCCTGGGCCTGGACCACTTCGAGGGGCGTTCCCGGGCGGGCTGGCACCACCACGTCACCCTCGTGACCGCCGCCCACGCCTTCCTCACCGAACAGCGCCTGACCCCAAGAGTGCCCGGACCGATTTCACGGCGGTGCATGTCGCCGACAGGTGGCATCTCTGGCACAACCTGAGCGAGGCCGCCGAGCGGAGCGTCGCCCAGCACCGCCGCTGCCTGCGTGTCCTGACACCCGCAGCGTCTCAGCCCGAACCCGAGAGCGGTCCGGTCCCGGCGTCGCCGTGGCCGACAGGTCACCGCTTTGCCGACAGGACTCGGGCCCGGCACGCAGCCGTCCATGCTCTGCTGGAGGCAGGACACAGCCTGCGCTCCGTCCAGCTGATGGGGCTATTTGAGTTTTCAAGAATCGCCATCAGCGATCGGCCAGCAGCGCGTCCGGGCGCCGGCGCGGTCTTCCGACTCGGCCGGCAATCGCCGGGATCTTGTCGAGCAGAGGCACGAGCTGGGTGACGTCATTACGGTTGCCGCCGGTCAGCGACACCGCGAGCGGGATGCCCTGGCCATCGACGATGAGGTGGTGCTTGCTGCCCGGACGTGCTCGGTCGACCGGGCTGGGACCACTTTTGGGCCCCGTCGGGCCGCGCGGACGTGCGAGGAGTCGATCACCGCCCGGGACCAGTCCAGCTGGTTCTTCGACCGCAGCTTCTCCAGTAGCAGTACGTGCAGCTGGTCCCAGACCCCGGCCTCGTTCCAGGCTGCCAGGCGTCGCCAGCAGGTCATGCCCGAGCCGAAGCCCAGCTCCTGGGGCAGGTACTCCCACTGGATGCCGGTGTGCAGAACGAAGAGAATCCCGCACAGTGCCTGCCGGTCCGGCACTCGAGGTCTGCCCTCGACCAGCTTCGGCGTCGGCTCGGGCAGCAACGGCTCGATGAGCGACCACAGGTCATCCGACACGATCCACGGCCGCGACTGACGTTTCCCCACGACCAGAGCAACGAGCAGACAAGCCAACAGTCACATGATCAACAGCTTTTGTTAGAGCCAGTAAGGGCTTGTCGGGAAACAAGTCGTGGCTTCCGGCTCCCGGGATCGTTGTCGTGGTATAGGGGGACCGGAGGGGATCGAGGCGGTCCTGACTGCGAAGTTCCAGGCGTTGTTGCCGCATCTGGACGAGCGTCAGCGCCGGCTGGTCATAGGGGCGGAGGCTCGGTCGCTGGGGCATGGCGGGATCAGGCTTGTCGCCGCTGCGGCCGGAGTCCGGGAGGGCACGGTCTCGCGCGGAGTGGCTGAACTGGAGTCCGGCCAGGCCCTGTTGGGGCGGGTCCGCCGTCCCGGCGGAGGCCGGAAGAAGGCGACTGAGCTGGACGCGGGGCTGCGGCCCGCGCTGCTGGCGCTGGTCGAGCCCGACGAGCGGGGCGACCCGATGTCGCCGCTGCGCTGGACGACGAAGTCGGCCCGGAACCTGGCAGCGGAGCTGACCCGGCAGGGCCACCGGGTCTCCGCTGACACGGTCGCCGGCCTGCTGCGGGAGGAAGGCTTCAGCCTGCAGGCGAACGCCAAGACCATCGAAGGCTCTCAGCACCCGGACCGGGATGCCCAGTTCCGCTACCTCAACGAGCAGGCGCGCGACCACAGGGACGCGGGAGACCCGGTGATCAGCGTGGACACCAAGAAGAAGGAGCTGATCGGCGACTACAAGAACGCCGGGCACGAGTGGCGGCCCGCCAGGCAGCCCGTGAAGGTCAAGACGCACGACTTCCCAGGCCAGGCCGAGAAGGCGATCCCATACGGGATCTACGACACGACTGCGAACACCGGCTGGGTCAACATCGGCACCGATCACGACACCGCGGCGTTCGCCGTCGCCTCGATCCGCCGCTGGTGGCAGGCCCGCGGCCGGCACGACTACCCCCGGGCACACCGGCTGCTGATCACTGCCGACGGCGGGGGCTCCAACGGCTACCGCACCCGGGGCTGGAAGACCCATCTGGCCGACCTCGCCGCCGAAACCGGCCTGGAGATCACCGTGTGTCACCTGCCGCCCGGCACATCGAAGTGGAACAAGATCGAGCACCGGCTGTTCGCCCACATCACCATGAACTGGCGGGGCAGGCCCCTGACCAGCCATGAAGTCATGCTCCAGACCATCGCCGCGACGACCAGCCGCACCGGTCTGACCGTGCATGCCGAGCTCGACAGCGGTGAGTACCCCACCGGCATCCGCATCAGTGACGAGGCCATCGCCGCCCTGCCGATCACACGCCACCGCTTCCACGGAGACTGGAACTACACCTTCCACCCCGCAGATCACCGACCGCCCCTGCCCCGGCAACGCGGGCGGTCGGCCGACCGCTCTCACTCCCTCACGCCCCACGACCTGCAGCATCCCGAGCTGACCGGGATGTCCCGCAAGCAACTCAGCGACCTGACCCACACCTTGATCCCCCGGTTGGAAGAGCACCGCGAGAAGGTCCGTCACGCAGCCCGCGGCGGACCACGCCGCGTCGCCCGCGGCACAGGCCGCAAACCCACACTCGCCCCCGCCGACCAGATCCTGGTCACCATCTTCTACCTGCGCAAACACGCTCTTCAGGAGCTTCTCGGCCAGCTCTTCAACACCACCGCCATGACCATCAGCCGTGCAGTCAAAGACGTCCGCCCGCTCCTGGAAGCACACGGCGCCTGCATCCCCGCCTCAACTGCACGCTTCCGCACGCCAGCCAACATCGCCAGATTCCTCGACCCAGACAACACCAAGATCAAACCAGCGTGTTGATTCCCGGCAAGTCCTTAGAGGTCGTTTTCTCCCAGTGTTTCATCCCGGAATTGGTTGTTTAGTGACTGTTTTCGGATCGCGCCAGGAGATGGTGGCTTCGCCGGTGAGGCGGCGGGCCATGAGGTCGGTCATGGCGAGGTGGACCATGGCTTCGGACCGGCCGGGGAGGGTTTCGTAGTCGCGGGCGAGCCGGCGGTGGAGCATCAGCCAGCCGTAGGTTCGTTCGACCGCCCACCGTTTAGGGATCGGGGTGAAGCCCCTGGTCCCGGGGGTGCGGGCGGTGATTTCCATGTCGATGCCGAGGGTGGCGGCGTGCTCGACGAGGTGCTGGCGGTAGCCGCCGTCCACCCACACCTTGCGGATGCCCGGGTGGTCGGCAGCCACCTGGTCGAGGAGTTGGGTGCCGGCCACGGAGTCCTGCACACTGGCCGCGGTGACCAGCACCCCGAGCAGGAGGCCGATCGTGTCGATGACGATGCTCCGCTTCCGCCCGACGATCTTCTTCCCGGCATCGGTCCCCTGACTGGAGGCCGGGACACTGGTGGAAGTCTTCACGCTCTGCGCGTCGATCACGCAGGCCGAAGGTTCGGCGTCCCGCCCTTCCTTCTGCCGCAGGAGTTGCCTGAGTAAGCCGTTGAGCTGGGCGAACACGCCTCCTGCCGCCCACTTGGCGAAGTAGCCGTAGACCGTGTTCCAGTTCGGGAAGTCGTGCGGAAGGTAGCGCCACTGGACGCCGGTGCGGTCCACGTACAAGATCGCGTTCATGATCTCGCGCAGGTCGTGCTCGGGTGGCCGGCCGAAGTCCAGGGCCCTGCTGCGGCGCTCGAAGCGCCAGGCGGACAGCACCGGCTCGATCAACTCCCAGCGGGCGTCGGACAGATCACTCGGATACGGGCGTCGCGCAGGCATGCTCCTGCCGTACCGCTCCGGATCGAGTGCGCCCAGGCGCACGGCAACGACGACGGAAGCACACCGCACAAGGCCAGGCTCCTTGGGATGAGACAGGCGCAAGCCACATCTCGCCCACGTGTCACCCCACCAGGCCAACAGGTATCAAGCCGACAAATAGTCTCCGCAGAACCACAACCCCGTGCTTCGAAAATTGGCAGACACCAGCGCATTCAAGGTGAAAACGACCTCTTACAGACCGTTTCAGAATGAGCTGGACATGGGATGCGACGTCACTCTTGCTCGTAAGAGCAGTCACAGGACTTCATCCCAGACGTCGCCGCCACCAGCCCAGGTCCACAGCCATTTCCGTAGTGAGGCGGTCGCATGGCGAAGGCCGTCATGAGGGCCTTCCCCGAAGGTGTAGCCGTCGGCGTCGTAGAGAAGCACTGGGTTGTCGACTGCGCTCAATGAGACGTGCCATTCCATCGTGCAGCCGCCGTAGGTGAGGAAGAGCCATGATGACGGCATGCCCTCTGACAGGTTGCGTTCGTGGACGCTGGCCGCGCACGGCCAGTCGCGCAAGTGCCTCGGAGCCCGGTTGCCGTCGGTCAGGGAGGCAAGCCCGCCATCGGGTCCGAATCCTCCGTTGGCGACCTCGGTGTAGAGGCGCCGAAGCAGTTCGGGAAGACGGCGTCCGATTCTGCGCTCCGCCTTCTCGACCTCTGACAGGGAGATCGGAGGGAACAGCGGCCCGCGAGGAGCGTCGGCGTAGTAGTCAGTCACCTCCTCGGCTCCAGCCTTGAGCTGGACCGTACCGTCGCTGCCGTACGACACTATGTCGTCCCGATCCTGCTCCAACCGGGGCTTGCCATAACGCTCGACGATCCACGCGACAGGGACGTCCGCGCGGTCGAATCGCAAGCCCGGATCCCATGCGCGAGCCTGCAGCGCTTCGATCAACGCGTCGTCGTCCGCTTCTTGCCCGGCCTCCGGGCTGGGCTCATGGCGGAGTGGCGCAGGTACGCCGTGAGGAGAAGAGGTCACGCGTTAGGAGCCTACCGCTGTGCTTCGACTGCTCTCAGAAGCCGTCGGAGACAGATGATTCCGCAGGCGAGTTCGAGCAGGCCTTGATGGAGGTCGGCGCGTCGCTCGTAGCGGGTGCGGAGTCGTTTGAACTGGTGTAGCCAGGCGAATGAGGTTGATCCCCGGGAGTGGACACCGGGTTTCATGCGACGAGTGACAGCGTACGTGGCGTGATCAGTTGCTGTTCGAACTCGGCTGGTGTGAGGTAGCCGAGCGCGGAGTGCCGACGGCGGCGGTTGTAGTACGACAGCCAGCGGAACAGCTCCAGCCGGGTCTGTGCCTTCGAAGTCCAGCGGCGGCCATGGAGCAATTCGCGCTTGAGGCCCTGGAAGAAGGACTCGGCGAGGGCATTGTCGTAGCTTGAGCCGACCCGGCCCATGCTGCGGCGGATGCCGTGCCGGCGGCAGACCTCGGCGAAGGCGGCCGCGCTGTATTGGGCGCCCCTGTCGGTGTGGAAGACGACGCCGTGGACCCGGCTGCCGCGGGCAGCCACGGCCATTTCGATCGCGTCGGTGACCAGAGAGGTGCGCATGTGGTCGGCGATCGACCAGCCCACCACCTTTCTCGAGCAGATGTCGATCACCGTGGCGAGGTAGAGCCACGTCGTGCCGACGGCTATGTATGTGATGTCGCCGCACCACCTGGTGTTCAGCGTGTCCGCGGTGAAGTCG
>NZ_JBSGZV010000085.1:0-19776 GCF_053611185.1 Streptomyces sp. NPDC054834
GCTACGAGCGAAAGGCCGAACACTTCCTGGCCTTCACAGCCATCGCCTGCAGCCTCATCTGCTACCGCAGACTCACCAAATGAGACCACGTCTTAGAGACCCCCCACCTTCGTCCGGTCGGTCTGCTACCCGTCCTCTGAAATGGCAGTGAAGTGGCAACCGTATGGCGTACCAACGCCCTTCCCGACCAGCCACGTTGGAAGTCACCTGACCGACTGCACGAAGTATCGCGCCCGCCCGTGGGCGCTGCTGCTGTGCGCCCGATCCGCAAAGGAACTCACCTCGCATGACCACCGACACGGACGACTCCCGTCCTCAGGACCGGGACCCCCAGGACCTTCGCCTGGTGGTGCTTCTCCTCGCCCTGGTGGTAGGGCTGCTGATCACCGGTGCGGCCGTTTACCTCACCCGCGAGCATCCGAGTCTCGCGCAGCCCCTGGGCGTAGGCGCCGCCGTCATAAGCGCGCTCGCCGCCATCGCCGGCATCGTCGCCCGCGCCATACGGCGATGATGACGAGTAGGGGGCCCCGCGTGTCGGGTCCGACACGACTTATCGCAGCGTTGCTGTGCGCGGACAGTGCGGTGACCTCGCCGGGCGAGCTCACGCTGCGGCAGGAGTTCGTCGTCGAGCCGGACGAAGCCGTGCAGAGCCGAGGGCACGAGGACACCGGAGGGACCGGCGATCCTCTCGGCGGCTCGCCGACACATGAGGTGATACGAGCCGGTGTAGAGGTGGCGGGCGGGGGTGCGGCGGTCCACTGCAAGCTTGGCGGCCGATCAGGGCACGATGACGATCACGCGCGCTGCTGTCTCGTTGCTGAAGGTCGACGACACGGCTTCTTGCCGGGGTTGGAGCGTGGGGTGCGCCGCGGGCGTGCTGCGCCCCGGGATGAGGGCCCGCCAGTCCCAGGGACCGTGCCCCGTGGCCGGCGGCCCCTGGGCGGGCGATGAGGTGAAGGGGATCAGGCGGCCAGCGCTACGCGGGCCAGGTAGTCGTCGGCTGCGTCGGCGCCGAGGTGCTGCCGGACGGCGTCGCTGCGGTTCCAGACCAGCGGGCCTTCCTCGAGCTCGAGGCGCTCGACCTCGGCGTAGACCTCCGCGAGGCTGTGGCTCTGCTTGAAGCGGTGGCCGATCTTCGCTTCCAGGTCGCGGTAGCGGGCGGGCAGCGGCAGGCCGAGGGCCCAGCACAGACGGGCGGCGCGCACGAGGACGTCGAAGGGGGCCAGGTTGTGCCGGGGGTTTTAGACTGACCATTGACCAACAAGGCGGGCAACGCCTGGCACTGCGTCAAGTCTGGGGCACACAGGGCTGGAGGTAGAGCTCGGCTCACTCCCCAGGGGAGACGAACCTCTTTCTCGAACACCAGAGAGGCACAGGGCTGGGGGAGGTCGACCGCGGACTGGTGCAGCTGACCCGCACTGGGGCCCTGGAGGGGCTGCGCGGTGTCGCACTTGGCCAGTCCCCCGGCTTCGGCCAGGATGCCGGTGATTCAACCCTGGGGGATGGGGAATCGCCGACGTACTGCGCGGCCGGCTAACGCGCCTGGGCGTTCTTGTTCTCCGCGGACTCCCTTCCGGACACGGCCTGCATCCTCCGACCATCCCGCTCGGCACTCAGGCCAGGATCGACACCGCCGAGGGAGCCATGACGGTTCAGCCAGCCGGCACCTGATCGTCGACCGCCCTACTCAGCGTGGAAGGCCCATGTGGCCGGTAATTGATAGGCCTGTCAATCACCGTGTGTAGTCACCGCGGGGAGCATCGGCTCCAGATGCCGCCAGCTTCGGTGACCAGGCGGGGAGCGGTCTTGCCGTAATACCGAGTGCCTTCGTGATAATGGGGGCCAAGGCTTGGAGGACGAGCTGACGGATCGCGGAGTCCCTGCCGCGCTGCGGCGGGACGCCAATCTCGCATCCTGTATCGCAACTACTCACGCCTGCAACCGCTGCCCGTCGGCAGTCACCAGGGGGGAAGACCACAGCATGCTCCATCCGAACGTCCTCGGGGACTGGCAGGAGTACGACGAAGACTTCACAGGCCTCCGCGTCCGAGTACACAGCTTCAAGAAGGGCGACGTTCCCAAGAGAGGCCGTGACGACGACGCGAAGGGCCTGACGTACTTCAGCTTCCAGGTCACCGTCGAGAACCGCGCCGAGGAATACTTCGACGTCCGCCTCTGCGACAACGAGGTGCAGATACGTGCAGGCAAAGACGGCCACAGCGCCTTCCTCGACGAGTACGGCTCGGCCTGGATCAGGAACTTCCGGCTCTACCCGCTCCGCCGGGCCTCGGCCACCATCTTCGCCGCCGCCCCTGCCAACCACCTCAAGACCATCGATATCCAGATCGCCATGCAATTCGATAATGAAGGCACGGACCCGTGCGTGTGGGTCGGCAGCGATGGCATCCCCGAATCCACCGGCCGGGCCACGGTGAAGAAGACCCGCGACAAGGGCATCGCGGACGAGGTCAGCAAGTTCCTTGAGCAGGGAGGAACCGATGTCTGACCTCACAGCACGCCGCGCCATCTATATGCGCGAGGCCATTGCCGAAGCTGAGAAGAAGGGGTCCTTTCCCGAACCCGTCTGCCAGGCGCTCCTCGGAGTCCTCGACCTGTACGACGCTGCAATCGACCAGGCACGACGAGACGACTCGTCCCTGCAAGCCTGGGCGATGAACTTCCGGCTCGAAGGCTTCACCATGCCCAACGAGAGCGGAATCCGAACTCTGCTCCCCGGTCTTGCTGCCGCCATCAACCAGCTCATCCAGGCCTTCCCGAATGACGTGGACGAACATCTGCCCCATCTACACAGCGTTCCCGGGGATGTGCAGCAGTGAGCGCGACCAAGGACAGCGGGCCGAGCGTCAACTTCCCGCCCGTGCTCAACGGGCTCGACTTCCTGGAGAGCACCGTTGACCTGCTCGCCGTGAAGGGAGACGTCCCGCCCAGGAACTTGAAGTACGCCGTGGTGCACTTGGCGTCCGCCGCGGAGACGCTGTTCAAGGCCCGGCTCGCTATGAAGAAGCCGGCTCTGGTGTGGGCCAAGCCCAACACCTACGACCCAGGCAACCATGCACGCGGAGACTTCCAGAGCTGCGGTTGGCAGGACGCCCGCAAGCGCGTCATCGCGGAGTTCGACCTCGATACAGAGCTGTTGGCACCACGACACTTCAAGGCTCTCGCCCAGATGCGCAACCGCTTCGCGCACCTCGGAGTCACCGACACCGCCCTCGCAGTGGAAGTGCTCACGACCCCGGTGCTCGACAACCTGCTCACCTTCGTACGCGAGGACCTGCTCCCCCAGGTGGAAGGGGAAGAGCTCACACTCGCTGAGGACGCCGTGGAGCGCATCCGCCCTGGCCTTGGCCGCATCCGACGTCTTGTAGACCTGCGCATGGAGTCGGCGCGGAAACTGCTGGGCAAGTGGTCCACTATCCTCCCTTGCCCCATCTGCGCAGCGGTCGCAGTGCCCTTGGATGGCAGCGCCGATCTGACTTGCGTGGTCTGCGAATCTCACTTGGGACCGCCGACCGAAGCAGTCTGGGCTTACGCGGACACCTCGGAGCACGAGATCGTCACCGGCGGTGGCCCGTCCCCGGTGCACAAATGCGGTGAGTGTGGTAGAGAGGCCGTGACAGATGTCCCCACCGATGGCGACGGCAGCGACGCCAGGCTGCTCTGCCTCTTCTGTGGCATCGAATGTGTGGGACTCTGTGGCTACTGCGAGGTTGCGGTTGCCAGCTTCGCCATCCCTGAAACGCACATGTGCAGCGACTGCTTTGAGTACCGATATCAGCGCTACTGACCCCGTAAGGGGCTGGTTGGGGTGGTGCACGGTGTGCGAGTCTCCTACGGCGCCGCCCCAGGTGGGACCCGATGGCTGTCAGGGCATTCGCCAGCCGCCTTCGCCGGCCCCTGGGCCCCCGCGCCCGCAGTACCGCGGTCAGGAAGTATTGGGCCGGAGTCATGCGCGCCGGACGGCACCGCGGCTCGTGTGGCTGGAGCCAGGCCTGTTGCTCGCGGCCGGGGGAAATTGGCGGTGATACGGCGGCCCGCCCGGCAGAATCGGGTGATTGACACGCCCTTGGGGGAGCTATGCAGGAACTCCGCTTCGACGACGATATTCGGTTCACCGCGTCGGTCAGCAGCGACCAGACGTGGCTGCACCGTGCGCTGGGAGCCCACGAGCTGCGTGTTCAGCTCGCTATCGGGGTGTCGACCTTCACCGAGGCCGGGAAAATCCTCGCCCTGGAAGCGGACCTGTTCGGCTTCGAGGCGACGGGGCAACGCTCCCGGCTCGCCCGGACCACAGCGAACCTGGCGTACACCCCGACGATCACCGTCCATCGCGTCAACCTGTCCTTCCCGCTGACCTCGTTGCAGGTCCACGCGATCGAGGCGGGCCGCACCGACGACGCACGGTTCGAGATCGACCTAGACGCGACCCTGCCGCAGGCGCCCGGCTACCCGGGGAGCGCCCAGGACACGGCGCACATCACCATCGCCAAGAGCCGATGGGAACGGCAGCTCGCGCAGCTTGGGCCGTCTGCGGCGTTCGAGATGGCGGTGCCGTACCCGATCGGCGATCCGGAGCGGGACGAGGTCGGCCGGACGCTGCGAGAGGCACAGCGGCTACTGACCGTGGGCGAGGTCCGGGCGTCGATCCTAGAGGTCAGGCGGGCGCTGGAGTGGGTCCGGGAGAACGTCACCTGGAACAACCCCGGATCGAGGAAGCAAGCCAGCCAGTGCAACCAGACCGAGCGGTGGTGGCGGATCCAGGACGCCCTGTACAGCCAGACCTGCGGCGCCCTGCACAACGATGCGGTCACCAAGACCTTCCAGTACGACCGGGCCGAGGCGGAGACGCTCCTGGCGATGACCTCCGCACTGCTGCGGAACGTGCCCATCACCATCGCGTGACGGGGCGGCACGGAGCTCGCCCCGCGATCGAAACAAGGACCGCATGACAATCGAGCACAACGGCATTGCAGGCCCCTACTTCGAGTACGACGGACTGCCCGCCCTGCACGCAGTGGATAAGGATCTGCCGCTGATCCATCCGTACGCCCCAGTGGCGCCCGGCCGCTACATCACGCCCGGCGGCGGACGGCTCACCGTCCGCCCGGCCGAGATGGGCGCCCACACCCGGATCACGCTGGATCACCTGGGCTGTCCAGCCCAGCTCACCGACGAGAAGAACGCCGCCTTTAAGCGGCTCGCCCTGGCCGCCGAGGGGTACTGCGTCCAGGCTGGGTGCCGACACCATGCCGCACACTCGGACGGGGTGCTGCGCATCTTCGAGGTGCGAAACGGGAGCATCGCGCTCGCCGCGTTCGTGCGCGCCGCGCTCGCGGTCGAGCTGGGCGACTTCACGCCCTCGGACCGGCTCTTGCAGGAGACCGAAGCACTGGCCGGGCCTGTCCGCCGGGAGGACGGAGGGGACAAGTTCAGCGGCGGCTAGTCTGTATACGAGCGCGCATACCGGCCTCGGGTACGAGTTGGCGGATCACGGAGGTCCTGCCGCGTTGTGCGGCGGGACGCCGATCTCCCATAGGTGGACTTGAAGGCTGACCGGTGTCATCGGCTGTCTGGAGAGTGATGACAGATGGGTGGGGGCCGCCTCGTTCTAGGTTCTACTCTCCCGGTCTGCTCCAATGCTGGACAACGAGTGACTGTCCGAACAGCTCACCGACGTCCGGGAAAATCCGAGCGACCCTTGAATTTCTCGGCAGCCCGGATCAAGAAATCCAACTTCTCCCGAGCCGGTTCTTCGCGGTCAGCCAGGAGCATTGCCTCGGCGAACCCGTAGGCGTAGCCGATCATGATGTTGGCCGGGGCTGAGGATTCCTCCTTACGGGCGCACAGGAAGTCGAACCACTGGTCGAGTTCATCCTTCAAGGGGCCACTGTGCAGTTCGCTCGTTGGGGGCGTACGCAGCGGTGTCTGGCCGATGTCGATCCGTTCGGCCGCGTCCTCCTCGTCCACGCACACGGAACCGATCCCGCGGCAGTCGTCGCATTGATCCCAGTGGAGTTCGCCATCGGTTCCGACGACTTGCACGGATCCGTCCCCCCGGCAGTCGCTGCACGTGAACTCGTACTCGCCTGCGACCAGTGCCATCTGACTGCGCCTCCCCCGCAAACCGTGTTACAGCACCGGTGATCCTACGCGGATGCCGCTTCTCCGGACTCGAGAATGGGAGACTCTGGCGACCACCAGCGATGAACCGGTCGGCACACCGCAAGCGACGCTGGTGGCCAGGTCGAGAGCTGGGAGGAGCTGCGGCATGCCGTCGAAGAGCCTGGCGGCGTTCTCCGCATCTTCATGTGGCTTGTGCATGCTCTGGAGCAGGCCGGCCGCCTCGGCGTTCATGTCCGTGCCAGCATCAGTCGTCGCCTCAACGGTCTCGGAACTCGCCCACCTGCCCGCCGATATCCCCGGTGAGCAGCACGCCGTCACTCCTTGGACTCGACGTCGGCGATCAGGACGAGGTCTGCGGGGAGTGGCGGCCCTCCTTCCCACGCTGGTCGGCCGGGTCAGGCAAGGCCATCACGGCGGCCCGCAGGAGCACGGCCGTCCGGGCCAACGAGGCACGCGAGACCCTTGTCTCCCGCAATCTGCCGGATTCCCCCCAGGCGGCGACCCCGGAGAGCATAGGATCTCGAAAATATCGATCACGGGCCGCGCAGCCCGGGGGACTCCTTCCCGGAGAAGAGGGCGCCGCGGCCCCGTCTGCGGGGGAATCTGTGTACTTGGCGCATCTTCGGGTCGAGAACTTCCGGGTCTTCGGAGCTGCGGCCCAGAGCGAGGGCGAGACGGACGCGTCGCTGGACCTGTCGTTCACGGCCGGGACGAACGTGCTAGTCGGCGAGAACGACAGCGGGAAGACGGCGATCATCGACGCGATCCGCTTGTGCCTGCAGACCGCAGCGACGGACTACTACCGGGTCTCCCAGGACGACTTCCACCTCGGGACGGACGGGCGGGCGGAGACCTTCACCATCGTGTGCGGGTTCACCGCCCTGTCGACCGAGGAGCAGGCGGTCTTCCTGGAATTGCTCACCCACGACCGCGGCGGCGCCGCCTGGCTTTGTGTGACGTTCAAGGCCCAGCGGATGGACCCGGTCCGGAACCGGGTCTCGGTCACCACCCGGACCGGACCGGACGGCAACGGCCCCGCCCTGGACGGCGCCGCACGCGAACTCCTGCGTGCCACCTACCTGCGCCCCCTTCGCGACGCGGAGGCGGAACTGCGCTCGGGCCGCGGATCACGGCTGTCCCAGATCCTCGCCGGCTACCCGGCGATGAAGGACCAGGGCATTGATGACTACGACCCCGAGGGCGACGACCCTCCGTCCACTCTGGTGGGGATCCTGCGCCGCGCCGAGCACGACATCCGATGCAACGATGCCGTCTCTGATGTGAGCCAGGACATCAACTCGGCTTACCTGCAGCGGTTCGCCATCGGCGACGACGTAGTGCGCGCCAAGATCAGCGTCGCCACCGACGCGACGCTGGCCCGCGCGCTGGAACGGCTCGAACTGAACCTCTTCGCTGAGTCCGACGAGTGGACACGCCGCGGGCTCGGCTACAACAATGCCTTGTTCATGGCAGCGGAGCTCCTCCTGCTGGGCAAGAGCGAACTGGCACCCCTGCTGCTGATCGAGGAGCCCGAGGCGCACCTCCACCCCCAGCTCCAGAGCCGGATCATGGACCTGCTCCGCGACAAGGCCCAGGGGCCGCAGGAAGGTGGCAGGGCCCCGGTCCAGGTCATCCTCACCACCCACAGCCCCAACCTCGCCTCGTCGACGTCCGTCGAGTGTCTGACCCTCGTCGTTGGGGGCCGCACCTTTCCGCTGCGGCGCGGTATCACGCGCCTGACCGGCGAGGACTACGCGTTCCTGACCCGGTTTCTGGACGTCACCAAGGCCAATATGTTCTTCGCTCGAGGCCTGGCGATGGTCGAGGGCGACGCCGAGGCGATCTTCCTGCCCGCTCTCGCCGCCGCCCTGGGCGTGCCCTTCAACGAGCACGGCGTCAGCGTGGTCAACGTCGGCCACGTCGGCCTGTTCCGGTACAGCCGCGTCTTCCAGCGCTCCGGCGAGCAGATACCCGTCCCCGTCGCCTGCATCCGCGACCGCGACCTCGTCCCCGCCGGCACCTCGGCGGAGATGCGCGGCGGCCTTAAGTGCTGGGACGAGATGACGGCGCCTGAGATCGCCGCGCACGTCGCGGACCTCGCCAGCGACGACGACGGGCCAGTGAAGACGTTCGTGTCGAACTGGTGGACGTTGGAGTACGAC
Organism: Streptomyces sp. NPDC054834; assembly: GCF_053611185.1. NCBI lineage: Bacteria > Bacillati > Actinomycetota > Actinomycetes > Kitasatosporales > Streptomycetaceae > Streptomyces > Streptomyces sp. NPDC054834. The sequence goes on from NZ_JBSGZV010000085.1 coordinate 8,304, forward strand.
CTCGCTGTCACCTCCTGGACCATGGCCAGGCTGATGCACCGCGCGGTCAAGCTCGCATCCGTTGCAGAACGGTCCTGGCCGGACGCCGCCAAGACCGATCAGGTCATTGCACGGGCCGACAAGGACGTAGACGAGTGGGCAGACCAGCACCTCACTCTGAAACAGGCGGCCCTGCAGATCTACAGACCGCTCAAGCTCAACAGCGCCAGCAAGTCGATCACCGCGCAGTTCGCCGCGCAGCTCCTCGCCTCCACCTCGCTCACGGAGAGCGACGTCCCACCCTATCTCGTTGAAGCGTTCAAGCACCTGTGCGGCGAGGTGGCCGCGTGATCGGCACGTACCTGCCCGATGCCTTCGCCGCCCACAAAGTGGAGGCCATGGTGAAGCTTCTCGGGCTCGGCCCGCTCGACGCCGAGCAGTGGGATTTCTTGCAGAGCGAGACCACACAGGACCTCCAGGCCGCCCCGGGGTCGGGCAAGACCACCTTGATCGGGCTCAAGCTCGCGCTCATGGCCGACGCGTGGACCGCCGTGACGTGCGGGGTGTGCGTGCTGTCCCACACCAACACAGCCAAGAACGAGATCGCTGACCGGGTGGCCTCCCTCGCCGCGGGGCGGAGCCTGCTGCGCTACCCGCACTTCATCGGCACCATCCAGTCCTTCGTGCACACCTTCCTAGCGCTGCCGGCCGTGCGGGCCAAGGGCGTCGAGGTCCGGTCCGTCGACGACGCGGCCTTCGAGACCGCAGCAATCCGGCTCCTGCAGCACCCCAACTACTCCACCTTGCGCAGCTACGTGGAACGTCAGCGCGACGGCACCGGTATCGTCAGCGGGGCGACGTTCACCTACAAGGACGGCGAACTCGTGGTCACCGGCGCGACCAGGGAACCCCCCTTCCGCGCTGAGACAACCAGCGGCAAGCAGTTGTCCAGCCTCAAGTGGACGCTGGCCCGTCGAGGCGTCTTCCGCTACCAGGACATGTACGCCATCGCCAAGCAGTACCTCGCTGAGCACCCCGGCATCGTCCCGGCCGTCTCCGCGCGCTTCCCGTTCGTTCTCCTCGACGAGATGCAGGACACCAGCGCCACCCAGCACGAACTGCTAGATCTCGTCTTCGCCTCCTCGCCCACCGTGGTGCAGCGAGTAGGCGACACCAATCAGGGCATCTACAGTGACGCCGATGCCGTGAGCGAACCTGCCTCGTTCCCACTGTCTGGGGCCGCGGAGCTGCCAGTCAGCCGCCGCTTCGGACCGCAGATCGCCGCAGTGGCCAGCCGCCTGGCCGTCCGTCGCCCCCAGCAAGTCCACGGAGCCGGTCCCGACGGCCAGGTGGCGGTATTGCTGTTCGACGAGGCCACAGCGACCGACGTTGTGCCGACCTTCGAACGCATGGCCGCCGTGATCGTCCCCGAGGACATCCTCCTCAGGCGTCCCCCGCGTGTGCTGGGCGCGCGGCAGGGCCGGGGAGGCTCCCAAGCCTACCCGCAGTCGATCTCATGCTACGTGCCCGGCTACACCCCGCCCGGCCGCCCGACGGCCCACCGCGTCCTGATCGACGCGGCCCGCGCGGCAGGGACCCAGTGGAGGTCCGGCGCAGACAGCCACGAAGCGGCCACCGAATTGTGGAACGCCCTGCGCGCGTCCTTCACGCCCCTGACCGGCGAAGGGCTACCGGCGCTGGGCCGCCTTGAGAGGTCTGCGGCGACCCCGGGCGGCAAGGTACGGATACTGCTGCGCGAACTCCTCACCCACGGAGCCACGTTCAACGAGGCAAGCTGGGGCATGATCACCGAGCAGCTCACCGTCCAGATGAAACTGCTCGCCGACGGGCCGCTGAAGGCCGTCGGCCTGGAGTTCACCCCCGCGGCCGAGGTTGCCGCAGCAATGGGCGGCGTCCCCAGGAGCTCCGCCGCCGTGCCGGCGGTGCGGTCCGTACCCGGGACCATCCAGAGCGCGAAGGGCGAGACCCACGCGGCGACGCTGATCCTGGAGTGCCTTGAGAAGACCGGCAAGAAGTTCGATGTGACCGAGGCGCTCCGCATGGTCGCGGAGGGGAGCGACCCCCAGCGGGAGCTGAAGAGTGTCCAGGCCGCTGTGCAGCTCGTCTTTGTCGGGGCGACGCGCCCCACCCACCTGCTGGTGCTCGCCGCCCACCGAGACCGCGGCCAGCGATACGCGAAGGTGATGATCGACTCGGGCTGGGACGTCCGGGACCTCACCGAGCACTGACCCCTGCATCCGTCCCGGCGGTATCGCCCCGCCCCCTGGCTGGAGGGCGTCTCCGTCACCCAAAAGGAGCTTGGCGTCGCCGCATGATCGCCGTCCTGCCGCGTCATCCGGTCTCAGCGCTGTGGAGGCGGTGGCGCCGAGCGCTGTCGCAGCACCCGGACTGTGCCGCCTCTGGCGCCGGAAGTGGTCTTGAGGTTGTCGTTCTCCACCTCCAGGACGTGGATGATGCGGACGAATCGCTGGACGTCCTCGCGTAGTTCGTTGCGCTCTCGGCGGGCCTTCTTCAATGCTTCCGCGAGTTCGTCGCGCTCCTGCTGGAGCCGCTCGGTGTCCTTCGGGCGAATGTTCTGGGCTCGCACCAGGGCATAGAACAGACCCTTGAGGCCGGTGTGCTTCTGCGTGAGCTTGTTGCGCCTCAAGCCCGCCTCCTCGGCGAGCGACTTGATCGGCAACTGGCCGTCGGACCGCAAGGGCACTCCGGTCAGCAGCCGGACCGTCGCATCGGTGATCGCCTGGATCTCATCGGTGTCGTCCGGCCACTGGGCCCGTGCGGCTTCGGCGGCGGGGCCGAGCGCCGAGGCGATGATCTCCGTCAGCTGCCCGGACGGTGCCTGGACCGTGGCGTCCTCGCACTCTTCGGCGGGTGCTGGGGAATCGGTCACTGGCCGTCCTCCGTCCTCGGCTCAGGAACGATGCAGGTGGCCTCGTGCTCGTTGATGATCGACTCCAGTTTCTGGTCGCGCTGACGGAGTCGCTGGGCCACCGGAATGGGGTTGAGGCCGTCGGCGAGCTCTTCGGTGATGGCCTGCCGTTCCGCCTTGGCCCGCTCGATGTGAGTGTCGGTCCGGGAGATGTTCGCGCAGGCCATGTCACACCGGCTGAAGCTGGGCGTGCGCTGTCCGGCGCCGCGGCCCCGGTCCGGGTCGCAGAGTGCCTTGAACGGGTCATGGTTGCAGGTCAGCAGCGATTCGGGATGCTCATAGACGCGGAGGGTGGGGTCGGCTTTGATGGCCCGGTGCTGCCGTTTGGTCATGAACCCGCCTTCGTAGCGGACCTGGAACTCGCGGGCGGCAGCAACGTAGCGGGTGGCGGCCGGGCCGCTGATGCCTTCCCCGGACGTCACGCGTTCATTGGCGGTGCATTTCAGCGGACGATCGACAGGCTGCGCTTCATAGGGGCCGCCGGCCGTCGAGCCTCACCATCGAAGGTGGTGAAAGTAAGTCCGAACAGGAGCCGGTTCATCTCTTCACTGGTGAGCCCGAGCTCGGTCGCCACGGACGAGGGACGAACATTCTTCGAACGCAGTGCAGCGAAGACCTTCGTCAGCACCTGCGACGTTTCCCGTTGGTCCATGCCCTGCGGTTCGCCGGACCGGTACCCCAAACGGCTCAGCTCGGCGCACGTAGCCCGGTACTGCCAGTCGGAGAGCAGGCCTAGGTCATGCATGCGGTAGGTCAGGGCCATAGCGGAGACGTTCCAGATCTGCTTGCCACGGAGGATCTGGTCGACATGCGCACCCGACGGCATGTGCCCGAGAACGCTCGCTCGAGGCATCAGGAACGCGGAGGCGAAGTCGTTCGCTTGCCGTTCGGCCTCGGGTCCCGAGCACGCATGCTCGCTGCCATGCATGACGAGATGACCCAGTTCGTGCGCTGCGTCGAAGCGGCCCCGCTCGGCTGACTTGAGCGTGTTGAGGAACACAAACGGGACGCCGTCGCGCCATACCGCAAATGCGTCGACCTCAGCGTGATCGGGATCCAAAGAGAACACCCGAACCCCGTGCGCCTCCAGAAGGTGCACCATGTTGGGCGCTGGCGCCTCTCCCAGATTCCAGCGTGTTCGGACCATGCTGGCGGCTGTCTCTGGGTCCGGTTTGCCCAGTGAGGGCACGCTCGCCGCAGGGAGGCGGAATCTTTCGTCGATCCAGTCGTACAGCATTGCGCCCAGCGTGCCCGCAGCCCGAGCAGCTTCGAGGACTCTCGCTGACGTCTTGCTGCGAGCCCGCCAGGAGATGCCTTCGGCAGGGAGCTCGTCCAGAGCAGGGCCTTCGAAGAAGGTTGCAGGAAACTCCAGTGCTGAGGCGATCTTGTCGAGAGTGTCAGGACGGGGCGCGGTGCGTCCCGTCTCGTAGTTCGACAGACTCTGCAGTGAGACCCCGGCCCGGTCCGACAAATCAGCGAGGGTAAGGCCCCTGCGCTTACGGGCCAGGGTGATACGGGACGGGGTCACCATGTGGGGCTACCTCAGATATTGGTGGTGCAGGGTGGGGCGACGGGCTCGCGGCCCCACCAATGGGCATCAGCGGAAGTCGACGGCGATGTCGATCTCTCCAGGCCCATCATCGTTCAAGGGTTCGATTCCGTCCATGATCAGGGCCGGAAGCGGAATCCGCCTCCCCCATTCTTCTACAAAACCGTTCTCGAACCTCTTTGGCTGTGACAGCTCGCAGTCGATCCGCACCGTGTCGCCGACCTGGACACGGCAGGACAGCAGGAACCACGTTTTCAGTGCGCATGCTTCTTCTTCGCTCAGCGCTACCCCGTTAGGGCCAGCTCCGGCTGCGAACAGGGCTGTCTGGACGTTCGGAGCACCCTCGCCGGCGTTGGCGCGAGCGACCATGTCGGTAGCAGGTCCGCGTCGGCGCGCGTTCTTGGGGAACAGGCTTGCCTGTCCCGTAGCAGCGTCGCCGACCATCACGCCCATCGCGACTGACCGATCTGGACTGCAGACAAGTTCGAGGCGGCCGTGAACGAGTCGGGCCCATCCTCCCTGCTCGATATGCAGCTCACGGATGGTGCGCACGTGCGCCTCGTAAGCCCGTCGTCCGGCCGTTCCGGTTGGGTCGTTGGGGACGGCAGTGCGCCTCGCCGCCTCACCTGCGCGCAGTACGTTGTGCAGGAACTCCAGCCTGGTCCCCATACCGCCCAACTGGGCGTGCACGTCATCGGGTTCAGGGAACGGCTTCACGAGGGGCAGGGCCAAGGAGACCTCCAGGAGGCGACAGTAGTCTTATAAGGACTCTACCTCAAATGCGGGCCGAGTTTTATAAGGATCACTGTTCGTGTCCCGGCGCGCGCCCGTTGCGGCACGGACCTGTCACCCGCAGGCGCCTGCTGGGCCGCCAGACCGTCGATACCGTCACCGTCCGCCTCGCCACGGGACTGGTCGGTCAACGCAGATGAAGGAACACACGAGATCGAACCGACCGGCGGGGATCTGTCTTCAAAAGCTCCTGAAGGGGAGGCTCGTCCGCGTGCATCGCCATGTATTGACGCACCAGTGCGTTCCGGTCCCCGGCGAGAACCCGCCCGGTGACGGCGTCAGCATCCTCGGCCTCGCACCACAGACCCGCCGCCAGAAGTCGGATCATGTGATCAGAGTGGATAGCCAGGGAGGCCGGATCCAGGTGCACGTCCTGCCAGCGCAGTTGGAAGAGGGCGCGAATGAGCGTCTCCCTGGCCCCTTCATGGGTTTGGAGGATTTCGAGTGCGCACCCAGAGACGTCGGCGGACTGCTGGCCCGGGCGTGCGAGGCAGGCAGCGGCGAGGAGACCGTCCGGTCGTAGCGTTGTCGGTCCGAAGTTGAAGCGAATGCGGTCGAAAGGCTCGTTGGGAAGATCGTCATCTGCGCTGCCGTCGTGGTGACCACGGGCGAAGTCCATGGCCGTCATGAAGTGGCGGGCGCGTATGTCGTGGTCGAGCTGAGGGGCCAGGGCCGCGAGGGCGTGCAGGGCCTCTCGCCGTTGGAAGGCTGCATCTTCGCGGCGGAGTGCGTAGGCGACGAGGCTGTCAGACAAGGTTTCGCGTTCAGGCAGTTCTACGGCGGCGGCCAGCAGAGCCAGTGTGCTCAGGTCCTTGCGTGGGTACTCCTGGGGGTCGCTGCCCGGAGGAGGAAGAGGCAGTTGGCTTCGGGCCGCCGGCGCGGCTTCCGTGATGTTGGTCTCGATGAGGATGAGGGCGAGAGCAGCATTGGTGTTGCCTTCGCGGGCCAGCGGTGTGCACTGTTCGGCCACGATGTCTGGGGCTAGCGCCAAGGCGGCGACACCTCGATTGAATATCGAGGCTGCGAGGTGGTCTGCGCACAGCAGTGCTCGGCACATGGAGCGGATGGCAGGCCCACGCAGTGCAGGGTGGGTGGACGCGATCACGGTGAGGGCTTGCATGTGCTCCCGGTCGGTCCTGCGGTGGGTGCCAGGCTGACGGTCCAGGAGGGGGTCGGAGCAGGAAAGGAAGCGTTGTGCCTGATCTCGGGTGGAGGCGCTGAGCAGGGCAGCCACTGCGCCGAATGCGCTGTGGACGGCACTTCTGGTGCGGGGCGGGGCGGGGCGGTTCATTTCAATTTCTGCCAGCGCTGTGTCGAGCCATAGTCTGGCCTGGTCGTCGGGCAGAAGGTCCGCTGTCGCTGCCGCCGCGCGGAAGGCGCTCACCCGGTACCAGTCGGCCGCTTTGATCAAATCCTTCTCAGGCGGCAGGTCCATGGGCTTATCTGGCAAGGCCTTGGCGGCGGTCGCCAACTCGTCCACGTCGCCAGCAGCGAGGTGGTGGAGCAGAGCCTGTTCGGGCTGCTCCGCCTTCTGGTGCAAGAGTCCGAGAAGGTGCTCGGCCTCCTGTTCTCCAGACCAGTCTGCGGTCGCTGTCGAGCGCGAACGGTAGGCGCCGACGGCTTGGGCGGCGTCAGCAAGACGTCCCTTCTGCATACGGGACAGCGCCCTCTCCCTGAGGCGCACGCCGGTGGGCAGGACACTGCCGCCGCCCCCAGCGGCTCGAAGAGTGAGGATCCGGCGATAGCCCTCATTCATGCTCCAGGGCTGGGTCAAACCGAAACGAACGCGGATGAGGTCCTGAGTTTGGAGCCAGTTGACGACGTCATCGATGGCGCCTTCCTCAGTGGCGAGGGCAATTGCGTCGGCGTATCGAGAGAGGGCGGCGGTTGCCTTCTGCCGCTGGACAAGATGCCGGCCGTGCCGGGCCATGAGCAGTGCGGCAAGCTTAGGCGGCCAGGTGGTGCGGATGGTGTACTGCAGGTCTTCCCAGGGTTCTCCGACGCCAGCGTCCGCCAGACAAGCGCGCAGTCGGGCGTGTTCCTGGGAGCCCGCGCGGGCCGCTCGGGCGACGACTTCGAACCGTTCGGCGCGATCGGTGATGAAGGAGAGCCGGCCTTCGGCGACTGCGTGTTCAGCGAACATCACGAATGCTGAAACAAGTCCCGGGTCGCCTTCCTGGAGTGCGTCGACAACATATGCAACCTCATCCAGGCTGATGTCGTGATCGTGCTCGTACGAGGCGAGCGCACCCAGCGCCTCCATTCCGCGGACGAGCGGCTCAGGCGCCTCTACATCCGCTGCCTCCAGCCGTCGCACCGCGGAGAGCGCCAGTCCGGGTTCTCCGGTCTCCAATTCCCAGGCCATGACCTGCAGGTCAACTGCCACGGCTGCGGCAGTGTCCTGGGTGTCGTGCAGAGCTGATGCCTGGTCGCGGCGGATCTGCAGTGCGTGTGCGACGAAGCCTGCAGCTTCCAGGGCATCGGCCAGGCGCTGAAACTCGTCTGCGGCTTGAGCGGGTTGCTCCTTGCGAAGGTCGCGGGCCGCTTCCAGTTCCTCCTGCAGACCGAGATGGTGTACCGGTCCCCGAACCATCGCGTCGGACGCAATGGCAGCCGTCTCGGAGACGACGCTCGACTGTTCAGGCGAACTACAGAACAGGCGTGCGGTCTCGGTGCCGAAGAAGCGGGCGACGATACGTGGATGCTTCTCTAGCTCGTCGGACAGCTGTTGCCTGCCCCACAGCTCGATCGTGAGCTCCGGGTTCGCCTCTCGCAGTTCATGGAGCTTGTCGTCAATCTTTGTGTCACTGACGTCGGCTGTCGTCATCACGACGAGGTGCGCGGACCCGAAGGGCCGACTTCCCTTAGTGAAAACCTTGACCGCTTTGGCCAGACTGGCAGCGGTGAACTTCTTGTAGTCTTTGGCCTGGTAGACGCGCGCCTTCTCGCCCTCGAAGAAGCCGACAACGTCGATACCTTGCTGTTTTTGGCCGCGTCGGCCGTAGACGCGCGCTTCGAACGCACCCTCGACCTCACGCACGATCGCGGCCACGAGATGCTCGAACGACTCCCATGCCAGGTACTCAGTCGGCAGCGTCAGCGGCGCCGTTGTCGGAAGCACTCTCGCCACCTCAGGTGGCGGGCCCGAGAGCTTGTGGCTGTCATCGAGGGGCTCCCAGTCAGACTCACCGACGCTCACGTACCTGGCCTTGGGCATCGTGCACCTCCTGCAACGCGTCTCCATACCAGCCGAGGACGGAAGGCCATTGTGCAGGGAAGGCGCACGCCTCGACGCAAAAGGGCAGCTCTGTGGAAGGCATCGCATCGTCTCGCGGCGACCTAGAAGGGGGCGGAGTTGATCAGCTGGAAGCGGATGGCCAGGGACTTCTTAACCGGCCAGTAGGCGAGCACTCCGGCGGGAATCGCGCGGGTTCAACGGATTCCTGGACGCCAACGAGGCGAACCCACGTGCGGCTAGAGGTTCAGCGACTGCCGTGAGCCGGGTTCATCGGGCTGTGAAGCGAGATCACCTGGCCGTGCGGCCTGTGACGCGCAGGACGAGGGCGATGAGCGAGGCGAGCCGTAGGAACAGGTAGTCGGCTGCCGCCTCAGTGGGGAGGTCTTCCTGGTCGTGCTCGTGGTGTCGAATGGTGAAGGTGTTGCCGGCCTTCGTCAGCGCCTGGAACTCCGTGTTCAGGAGATCGCGGAACAACTCCGAGCCGGATGCGGTGTGCGCGACCAGCTGGGCAGCGGACGGCTTCTTGAGCGCGCCACCGCCAAGTTCGAGAGTCTTGAGTCGCTCAAAGGCATCCCAGAGCTTCTCAAGGGCGTCCCGCCGATCGACCGGGTTCCGGGACAGGAAACGGGCCATAGCGTCGTTGAGCTTGTCGTCGAGCTTGGAGTCTCCGGTCGAGGGCCTGAGGTCGGAGATCAACGGGCGTGCCTCAGGCGGTCCGATCCGCTGAATGCGCAGGTCGTCACCGAGGGTGAAGGCGATCCCGTTCCTGGCGAGGAGCAGGTCGATGTCGTGCTTGAACTGAGCCTTCCCTGAGCTCAGTCCACCACCAGAGTGCGCTTCGTGCCGTTGGTCCTCAAACGAGAGGTGAGCGTGTCCGAAATAGCTGTGGGATGTGCGAACCGGCTGGTCGATGTGAAGGGCGACAAAGTCGATGACATCCAGTGCGGTAGTGGTGTCCGGCGCCTTATCCGGGTCGAGTGGAGACCGAGTCGGCTCGGTGGTGGGGGCCATTGACGGCCAGCCGAAGCTGTCGGGCTCTGTTTCCTGCTCTTCGCCAGTGATTGCATGGGGCTCGAGCAACCCAGGAACGTAGGCTCTGAGGGATCGGAGAAACATCTCCTCATCCGTGCCGGTGATGGTGTTGCGGCCAGGGTCGTCCGGACAGCCGTACTGGGGGAAGGCCCGCGCGAGCGCGCCATCGTTGATCCGCTGCAGAATCAAGTCGGTCAGGCCAGCCCATGCCTCGGTTGAGATGATCTCGCTGGTTCGCGGCTTGCCCCGCCCTGCACGATCAGAGTAGAAGACGCTTTCGGTCACGGGACTCAGCCTGACAGCGGACTGAGTAGTTCTCCAACTGGGTTTCAGGCGGGGCGGCTGCTGTGCCCGGTTTCAAGGGACACACATGTCACGGCCGGTGAGTGACGGTGAGGCCGTCGAGTCGCCGGTACATGACCGGACAGTCGATGGCGCGGGTGGCCTCGGTCGATAGGTAGCGACCGGCGTACGTAGCGGAGTCTCTCCTCGGTGTCGTCGTGGCCGCCGGAGGCGACGGTCTTCATCCCGGTGTTCATGCCGTAGGCGTAGATCACCAGGAGCATGGGGTGTGTATGCGGGCTGAACAGGGCGCTGGCCAAGCAAGTCAGCGTCTGTGCGGGCCCCTCCCGCGGCGGGCCGTGGGCAAGCGGGTGTGAATGTGCTTCCGGTGCAGGAGCGGATTAAAGAGCTCCCAGTCAGCCCTAGCAAGGTCAGGGGCGGTGCGAATGGCGGCGTGTTGCGGGCAGCGCTGGGAGCGCCAGCGCAGTTGCTCTGCGTAGGACAGGGCGGAAAGGCTGTAGACGGCCATGTTCTCGAAGAGCAGGCTCAATTGGCCGCTTGTCTCAGCAACGGCAGCCAGGATCCACTGCCCGCCGGGAAGCTCATCAGCAAGGACAGGACGACTGCACCGCTGCCGGCGCAGGGTCTGGGCGATGCACTGGATCTGTTCGACAGGACGGGCAGCGAGGTAGCGAACGTAGAGGATTTGCACGATGGGCCTGGCCGGGCGACAGACGGGCCCGGCAGACGTGCGGCTGTCAGCGATAGGCGAAGGCGGAATGAACATCCCTGTGTCGATGAGGCGGCGAGTGCGGACAGCCATCGCTCGCCGCAGCTCGTCAAGCTCGGGCGCTTCCGGCACGGCAGACTGTGCAGGGCACAGCAAGGTGTGGGACAGGCGACACCAGTGGCTGCCATCGCCCGCGGGATGGGCCACGCCGGAGCTAACGTGCCAGCGGCAGGCGACCGGCACCGTGTTGACTGGCAACTCGTGCGGGTGCAGCCGTACCGCACTGTTATCGCTGCAGTGATACCACTCGATTCGGTTGCCACACTCGCGGCACCAATCGCCTTGTCCGCAGCGCAGGAGCCGACTGCCTCCGTCAGCATCAACGCGCAGGTAGCGGCGCGCACGACGATGCGCCGGACTACCGTCCCAATGCCGGCCGGAGTGAGGGAATGAGGAGCACATGCGGGCGAATGTGCCAGCCACCACGCCGTAACTGTGGGACCGGCACCGAGGAATCGCCCGGCCAGCCCCTATTGGGGCTACATGTGTACGAACAGACGGTTGAAAGTTCGGCTCCCAGTGCTCAGTTCGAGTGATTCCGTAACCGCAGCACGCTGCATTTCAGCCAGGCAGGTCATGGCCGTGACACAGCGGGCCGAACAGGTCGTCCAGCGGCGTGTTCAGCGCGTGGGCCAAGGCGTGCCATGTTTTGAGACTGCCCACGGTGCGCCCTTGCTCGATCTCGATGACCGTTCGCCTAGCCAGGCCGCTTCGAGCTGCGAGCTCGTCATAACTCCAACCGTGCTCAGCACGCAGGCGCGCGAGCCTTAGGGGTCCTTGCAGAATGATCCTCTTGTGGCACGGTGGAGGTGCATGTGATTCCGTGTTTTGTGGGGTGTGACCATGGCGCGGCGAAAGCCG